>JAHHSV010000027.1 GCA_020025015.1 Anaeroplasmataceae bacterium | reverse complement strand
TTTATAAGTCACTCTGAAAGTATTAGTTTATTTAATTTGTGAGGCAAACTCGGGATGTAGTCCTCTTAAAATAGAGGGCTTTTTTTATTTTATGTAGATTTTAGGTCAAATTGGTTAGTTTATGTTTACCAAATACTCTTTAAAATGTGCTATAATTTAATTAGTTGATAGATAGCTTATCTAAACTAAAAAAGAAGATGATTATAGGAAAAATAGCTTTATGATTAGAACCTATGGTAGTGTTTATTTAGGAATGGTTAAGCATAATTTTAAGGATAAAGGTGTCATTAAAGCTATAAAAAAAAGAATATAGAAGCATTATGGAAAGAGCTAGTGATATTGGTAGTAAAAATATGCTATTATCATCATATACGCTTGTGGCAATATTTATTGCTATGAATAGATGTGATAAATTAGAACCACAAACTAATTATGAGTATCTTGCTAATGGCTTTGGGAATAATAAGCTAATTAGAATGTTTTTAGGCGACGCAAAAACCTATTATTCTGAAAAGTTGTCGATGTAATTCCAGGTGATGAAACCTATGCCTTTGGCTTTGATTATAAGGAATGTGGTGTATGTAAGCTTTGTAAGGATGAGGGTTGCTTTTATCTTGCAAAATATCTATGTAAATTAGACTATTTAATAGTTGAGGTTATTGGTATTAAATTAGATAGAACTAAAACCTTAGCCGAAGGAAATGATTTGTGTGATTTCCGTTTTAGAAAAATAGGTAAGTAGTAGAGAAAAGAGGAAGTTTTATGTTTAATAAGCACGATTTAACGCGTGATGAATTTATGTTAAGTCCAAAAAAGAAAAGATTAGGCTATGACTGGTGGTGGAATTCATTTACGGCAATTAATGCAAAAACAGGTGAAGAAAAGCCATTCTTTATTGAATTTTTTATTTGTAATCCCCAATTAGCTTTAGATAAGCCAATTTTAGGTCAGGATTCTGAAGCGATAAAGAAAAATCAAAAGCCATCATATCTAATGGTAAAGGTAGGCACCTGGGGAAAGGAGCATGGTCAGTATCATCGATTCTTTTCCTATAAGGATGTTAAAATTAAAGCTAAGGCTCCTTTTTCAATTGAGGCAGATGATTGCTATTTAGATGAAAAGTCAACTAAGGGTCATATTAAGCTAGATGAAGAATTTATAAATGATCACCCTGAATATATGTGTGATTTTGGTGAAATAGCTTGGGATATAAGAATTGATAAGAAAATAGCCTTTAATGTAGGCTATGGTGCTTCAAAGCTATTACGAAAGCTAAATTGCTTTGAAATGTTTTGGCATGCTGAAGGTATGAAGACCTTATTTAGTGGGGAAATAAGTTATAATGGTGTTAAATATATAGTTGATCCGGATAGATCCTATGGTTATAGCGATAAGAACTGGGGTAAGGATTTTACTTCACCTTGGGTATGGCTAGCAAGTAGTAATTTAAGAAGTAAAATTACAGGTAAGAAGCTAACTAATAGTGTTTTTGATATTGGTGGCGGTAGACCAAAGGTTGGACCTTTAGTTTTAAATCGAAAATTATTATCAGCGTTTTATTATGAGGGTAAGGGCTATGAATTTAATTTCTCTAAATTTTGGACCTTTACAAGAACTAAGTTTGACTGCAAGGAAAGTGAAACAGAAATATTCTGGCACGTTGAACAAAAAACATTATTTAATAAGATGGTAACAGATATTAGCTGCTATAAGGAGGATATGATTCTTATTAATTATGAAGCGCCTAATGGTTTAAAGCTTCATAATCGTTTATGGAATGGTGGTAATGGAAAGGGAACAGTTAAGCTTTACCATCGTAATAAGCTAGTAGATGAAATTGAGGCTTTAAATATTGGCTGTGAATATGGCGAATATGATAAGAAATAATTGTTTGAAATAGTCTGTACTTTGTACAGGCTTTTTCTTTTGAATTTATGAGTGCAATTACTTGCAAATAGATTTCAGTTAGCATATACTAACCATAAAGTTAACGCTGTTAACAAAAGGAAGTGAAAGCATGCCAAGAGATAAAACTGAAAATACAAAAAAGATATTAGAGGTAGCAAAAGAGGAATTTTTAGAAAAAGAATTTACGGGATCTTCGATGCGTAATATGGGCAAAGAAGTTGGAATGGCTTAGACTGGCTTATATAGACACTTTGAATCTAAGGAAGCCATATTTAGTGCTTTAGTAGAACCTTTTATCAGTGCGGTTTTAACTGATATAAAAAAATCATCTAGTGATGCCTATAAGAGCTTTGATGAGACCTTAAGCTCAGATGCAATGGTTTCTAATAATTTAGTAAAAATGATTAGGTATTATCTTAAGGATTATCAAGTTTAATTAATGCTCATTACTATATCAGCAGAAGGAACTAAATATGAAACCTTCAATGCTTTTAATTACATTAGCAGTAAGGGTGTAAAAATTAGAGAGATGAGTGATTAGTAAATGCTTATTTTAATGCCATAATGCAACCGGTTTACCATAACTGGCCTTTAGATAATGTAAATAGATGCTTAGGCTTAGTTTAAGAATTTTTTATTCCAGCATTGGAAAATATAATGAAAATTTAGAAAGGATGAGATGATGAAAAAAGAGAAAATTGAAGGAACTTTTGGCTTTTTGTACAAGGAAGCTAAAGCTAAAAAATGTAACTATATTTTTAGTGTTTTCTTTGCTGTATTAAGTGTTACTTGTGAATTAATTCCTTATTATTTTGTGATTAAGATTATTAATAATTTAATAAATAACGTAACGGATTTATGGACCTATGGTAAGCTTTGTTTATTTATGGCTTTATTTTATGCTTTAAAGGTTTTATTCCACTGCATATCTACAACTATAAGTCATAAGACAACCTTCCAGGTTTTAGCAAATATAAGGAAGAAATGTAGTGATAAGCTTGGATGTATGCCTTTGGGTGAGGTTAAAAGTCGTTCGGTTGGTGGCTTAAAATCAACTATAATGGAAAGAATTGATTCTATTGAAACAACCCTTGCGCATATTGTTCCTGAATTTACTTCTAATTTAGTACCACCAATTGCAATAATTATTACAATTTTTGTTATTGATTGGCGTTTAGGCTTCGCAAGCTTAGTAACCTTAGTCGTTGGCCTTATTTTTATGAACTTAATGATGATTGGCTATGAAAAATGGTTTGGTAATGTTATAAGGCAAACTAAAAATTTAAATGATACAACTGTAGAATATGTGAATGGAATTGAGGTTATCAAGGTTTTTGGTAAGTCTGAAAGCTCATATAAAAAATTTAAGGATGCCGCACATAATTGTGCCTATGCTTATATTAATTGGATGAAGCATTCTAATATTTTCTTTACAGCTGCCTTTGTTATTATGCCTGCAACAATGGTAAGTATTTTACCTATTGGCGCAATTATGTATGCTAATAATTTAATAGAACTACCTGAAATGATTACCGTAATATTATTAAGTGTAGCCTTAATCGAACCAATCATTAGATTAGCTTCATTCCAAGATGATATTGCTCAAATTAATATAATTGCTAATGAGGTTAAGGATATATTAAATGCGCCTGATCTAATTAGACCTCAGGAATTAAAGGAAGAAATAAAGGATTATAGTATATCTTTAAATAATGTTCATTTTGCCTATCAGGAAAAGGAAGTTCTCCATGGAATTAACCTAGATATAAAAGCTGGTGAGTATGTTGCTTTAGTTGGACCTAGTGGTAGTGGTAAATCAACAATTGCTAAATTAATTGCTTCAATGTGGGATGTAAATGCTGGAAGCATTAAGGTTGGCGATGTAAATATTAAGGATATTCCTTTAGATATTTATATGGATAAGATTGCATATGTATCGCAGGATTCTTATTTATTTAATGATACGATTATGAATAATTTAAGAATTGGTGCTACTAATAGAAAAATTACAGATGAAGAAATAATTGAGATATGTAAGAAAAGTGGTGTTGATGATTTTATAAGAGGTCTAGAAAATGGCTATGAAACAGTTGTTGGTAGTGGTGGAGGTAGCCTAAGTGGTGGTGAGCGTCAAAGAATAAGTATTGCTAGAGCCATGATTAAGGATGCGCCAATCGTTATCTTAGATGAAGCAACTGCCTATAGTGACCCAGAAAATGAGGCTATCATTCAGGAATCAGTATCTAAGCTTGTTAAGGATAAGACCCTAATTGTTATAGCTCATAGATTATCAACAGTTAATAATGCAGATCGTATAATTTTAGTAAACGATGGCAATATTGAGGCAATTGGTAAGCATGAGGAATTACTAAAGTCATCACCTTTATATGAAAAGATGTGGAATGCTCATATGAGTGTAAAGGATAAGAAGGAGGTTTTAGCTAATGCTTAAGATTATTAATCATTTCTTTAGATTTTGTCAGGAAGATAATCGAAAAAAGTTTTATAAATCTATTATTTTAACCTTCTTTGATTCTTTATTTAATGCTTTAAAAATTGTTGCTATTTATATTTTTATTAGTGGGGCAATTAATGGTGATGATATGATGAAGGTTTCACTAATTACCTTTGGTATTATGGTCTTTAGTATTTTAGCATCATATTTGGTTAAGTATTTTTCTACCCTTTTACAAACAGAGGGTGGTTATGATACCTGTAGCCGCAAGCGTATGGAAATTGCTGAGCATTTAAGATACGTACCAATGGGCTATTATAATGAAAATAGTATAGGTCAGGTTTTAAGTGTAACTACTAATACAATGCAATTTTTAGAAAATCTAGCAACAAGAGTAATTATGCTAGTTAGTAGTGCAGCCCTATCAACCTTAGTTATTACTATTATGATTTTAGTTTTTGACTACCGAATTGGTTTAATTTTAGTTGCTGGTTTAGTTTTATTTTCTCTAGTAACCTATTTTCTAATGAAAAAGAGTGATAAGATTACTCAATTAAAATATGATAGTGATGAAAAATTAGTTGGTTTAATTTTAGAATATATTGAAGGTATTAATGAGGTTAAGTCCTATAAATTAGTCGGTAATAAATGTAAGAAGTTTAATGATGCTAATGATTATTCAGCAAAGACTAACTATAAAATGGAAAGAGAATTTATCCCATATATTGGCTTGCAGTCATTGATTATTAAGCTTGCAGGTGTTTTGATGATTTTAGCTTCAGTTATATTCTATCTAAATGGTACAATGCTTTTAGCAGATACCTTAATTATGATTATTTCTTCATTTATTGTTTATGCAACCTTAGAAAATGCTAGTGCGTTTACAGCTTTACTAAGAAACATTGAAACCTGTGTAACAAAGGGTGAGGAAATATTAAAATCTCCACAAATGCAGCTTGATGGTGAGAAGAATGACCCAGTAAATCATGATATTGTTTTAAATAATGTTTCATTCTCTTATGGTAAAAAGAAAATCATTGATGATGTTAGCTTTAGAATACCAGAAAAGACAACTACAGCCTTAGTCGGACCAAGTGGTGGTGGTAAATCAACTATAACTAAGCTAATTGCAAGATTCTTTGATGTTGATAGTGGAAGTATTACCTTGGGTGGTAAAAATATTAAGGATTATAATTATGATACCTTAATGAAAAACTTTAGCTTTGTTTTCCAAAACGTTTATTTATTTAAGGATACAATCGCTAATAATATTCGTTTTGGTACTCCTGAAGCTAGTATGGATTTAGTAATAGCCGCTGCTAAGAAGGCTAAATGCCATGATTTTATAATGGCGTTACCAAATGGCTATGAAACAATTATTGGTGATGATGTTAATTTATCTGGTGGTGAGCGTCAAAGAATAAGTATAGCTCGTGCGATGATGAAGGATGCTTCAATAATAGTATTAGATGAGGCAACGGCGAATGTTGATCCTGAAAATGAAAAGGATTTAGTTGATGCAATTAATGAATTAACCAAGGATAAAACGATAATTATGATTGCTCATCGTCTAAAAACAGTTGAAAATGCAGATCAAATTTTAGTAATTGAAAATGGTAAAATTTCAGAATGTGGTAAGCATAGTGAGTTAATTAATAAAGAGGGAACCTATAAGCGATTTATAGAAAGCCGTGAAAAGGCTATAAGCTGGAAGATTTCTTGATAAATTTAGCGTATTTGCATAGGGTTAGGTTAAAGCAGTAGAATTTTTTCTACTGCTTTACAATTACTTTAAGCATATTATTAAAAAAATTTAAATAAAATAGATACTTTTTTTGGATAGTAGTATATAATATAGCAAAAGTTATAATTTATTATAATTATTTCAAATTATAGAGATTTATAGCTATACTTGTAAAGAAGGGAAATAGGAATCTATTTTTATAGATCGTCTAGTATAAATATGAAGAAAATTAAAATTATTGTTTTGGCAATTATAGGACTATTTACTATGCTTAGTATTAGCTCTTTAGAAGAAACAAATTACATTTCTAATTACGATAAAAATCTAATTTATAATGAAGGTAATAATGGCCTAAAAAGAAGAATTTCAAGTAGAACAGTAGAAACTGATGAAAAAGCCAATGATCAAATTGATCTAGCAGGCTTAGATATTACTATTGAGGGAGAATATACTTACACAGGTAATGAGATTGAACCAATAGTTATAATTAAGAATAAGGAATATACCTTAGAATTAGATAAGGATTATCTAGTTAAATATGAGAATAATATCAATGCTGGTGAGGCTACTATTTTAATTGAGGGCGTAAACAATTATAAGGGTAGCATAAGTAAAACATTCATAATAAATAAAGCTCAAAATGAAATTTTAGAGTTTAAATTATTAGATCGAGAGCCAGTGGGAAAGGCTAAATTTGGTGAGGTTTGCTTTAAGTATTACTTGGATGAGACCTGTGAGAATGAAATTGATGTGCCAGTTAAGCCAGGCAGCTATTATGTTAAGGCTTATGTTTTGGCGACTAATAATTATGATGCCATAGAATCAAAGGAAGCATTAAGCTTAATTATTAAAGATACAAGGGTAGATATTGCAAATTTAACTATTAATATGGATACTAGCTACACCTATACTGGAAGTGAAATAGAACCAGAAATTATAGTTAAGAATAACGAATATACATTAGAAATAGATAAGGATTATCTAGTTGAATTTAAGAATAATATTGATTCTGGTGAAGCTACAATAATGATTATAGGTATTAATGATTATTTCGGTAGTGTAGAAAAAACATTTAGCATTGAAAAGGCAGTTAATAAATTTAGCTTTAGAATTGATAAAAATGGTAATATAATAATCTCTCAGCCACTATATGGTGGAGTTACAATCAAGTATTATTTAGATGAGGCCTTAGAAAAAAAGGCTACTAATTTAATTAAAGGTAACGAATACTATGTTGTAATAGAATCTGAGGAATCTCCTAATTATGAAGCTATGCAGACTGAGCCTATTAAGTATACCTATAGATTCGATCCAACTACTAGTGATAATAATAATACCATTGCTTATATTGTTTTTGCAGGAATCATTTTATCATCATTTATTATTGGTGGAAGTATAATCTTTGTTGTTTTAAAGAAAAATAAAATAAGATAGCTTATAGCATAATTTGTTTAAAAAGGTATGTCATTTTATAATGGCATACCTTTTTTAGAGCAAAACTACTAAAAATGCCTAAAATTCCTATATTCAAGTCTATGTAAATTGATATTTTTTTCATATTTGTAAAAATCTAATATTAAGTTTAATGGATATCACAAAGGGGATAGCCCCTTTTTAATTCAAAATATATTTTTATGTCTATCATAAAAAAGCTAGCCACCAGGTTAGCTTTTTTCTTTAGAAAATCTTTATGCAGGTCTATATAAATCTAAATAGAATCTTTAGAAGCTCATAAATATAATAGGAGTTATAGTAGCGATTGGCTACTAAATAGATAAGGAGGTTAGTTATGGATGTAATTATTTGGATTTGTTTAGTCCTAGTTTTATGTTTATTTATCTATTTATTTTGGGTGTTATTTAGAGGTGATAGAATATGATGCAAGAAATTTTTGGCACTATTTTAGAGGATATACTTTATATAGCTTTGTTATTTCTAATTGGATATCTTTTAGCAAAGCTTTTCTATAGAGCCTATAAGGGTGAAGCAATTTGGTCTAAAAAGGGTAAGTGCTTTGGTAAAGTTGAAATGAAAATTTATAAGCTAATGGGTATTGATCCTAATGAAAATATGACGGCTAAAAGATATGTAACATCTTTGTTATTGTTTAGCTTAATTAGCTTTGTTGTTTTATATTTAATGCTATTGCTTCAGAATTTATTTTTATTTAATCCTGAGGGGTATAAGGGTATGAGCTGGCATTTAGCCTATAATACCGCAGCAAGCTTTGTTTCTAATACGAACTGGCAAAGCTATACTGGTGAAACGACCCTAGGCTATTTTAGTCAAATGATGGGCTTAACTGTTCAAAACTTTGTTTCAGGTGCTGTTGGTATTAGTGCCTTATATGCTTTAATTAGAGGCTTCACTAATCGTGAGGATAGAAGAGTTGGTAATTTCTATGTCGATATTACTAAGCTTTCAATTTATGTAATGCTACCGCTATGCTTTTTTGGGGCGTTAATACTAATTAGTCAGGGTGTACCCCAAACCTTTAATGGTAGTGTTTCCTATGAAAGCTTAAATGGTATTAGTAATAAAATCTATTTAGGCCCTGCAGCTAGTCAAATTATTATTAAGCAGCTATTTACAAATGGTGGTGGCTTTTATGGTACAAATAGTGCTTATCCATTAGAAAATCCTACTCCATTTAGTAATTTAATTGAAAGTTTATCCTTAATAGCTATTCCTTTATCATTATGCTTTGTTTTTGGTAAGGCTGTAATGGAAAAGAAGCAAGGTACTGCTTTATTAAAGGCTATGACTATTTTATTTGTTTTAGCTTTAGTTTTATGTACTGTATCTGAGTATATGTATAACATTAATGTTAAAGGTATTGCAGGCTTTGGTAATTTAGAGGGCAAGGAAGTTCGCTTTGGTGTTGGAGGCAGTGCCTTATGGGCAACTGCAACTACCTCAGTATCGAATGGTTCAGTTAATTCGATGCATGATAGCTTTACGCCAATTGGTGGTATGGTTCCTATCTTCTTAATGATGCTAGGCGAGGTAGTATATGGAGGTGTAGGCTGTGGCTTATATGGCATGATCGGCTTTGCGATTTTAACTGTCTTTATTGCTGGGTTAATGGTTGGCCGTACTCCTGAATATATTGGTAAAAAGATTTCTAGCTTTGATATGAAAATGGTTTGTTTAGTTATTTTACCACCAGTATTATGTATGCTAATAGGTACAGCTGCGACAGTATTGCTTCCTAATGTTAACGAATGGGTTAATGCAACTAATAGTGGTACAGCGCATGCCTTTTCGGAAATTTTATATGCCTTTGTTAGCCAATCAGCTAATAATGGTAGTGCCTTTGCAGGCTTTACAGCTGATACACCATGGACAAATATGGTAGGTGGTTCAATTATGCTATTTGTTCGTTTTGTTCCAATGGTTGCGATTATTTTCTTAGCTGAAAGCTTAGGTAAGAAGAAGATTACGCCTAAGAGTGACGGAACATTATCAACAACTAATAATATGTTTGTTTTCTTATTAATTGCGGTAATTTTCTTAATTGGTGCTTTAAGCTTCCTACCAGCTTTAGCTCTTGGTCCTATCGCTGAATCAGTATCGTTTGGGACTGTAAATTTGTTGTTATAGGAGAAGAATTATGCAGAAAAAAGAAAAAATGGTTAATAAAAAGATTGTAGGTGACGCTTTAGTCCAATCACTTGTTAAGCTAAATCCTAAAACACAAATAAAGAATCCAGTTATGTTTGTTGTTTATATTGCTTCAATATTTACAACAATACTTTTCTTTATTTCCTTAGCGGGAATTAATGATATTGAGGGTGCTAGTGCTTCAACGGCTTCCTATTATATTTTCTTTATTGCTTTAATTTTATGGTTAACTACCTTATTTGCTAACTTTGCTGAAGCAATCGCTGAGGGTCGTGGTCGTGCTCAGGCTGAATCGCTTAAAAAAGCCCGTAAGGATGTTGTTGCGCGTAAGCTTGAAACACCAGATTTAGATTCTAAGTTTACTGAGGTTAAAAGTAATGATTTAAAGCAAGAGGATATTGTTTTAGTTAAGGCCGGGGAGCAAATACCTATGGATGGTGAGGTAATTGTTGGTGTAGCATCAGTTGATGAATCAGCTATTACTGGTGAATCTGCGCCTGTTATTCGTGAATCTGGTGGCGATCGTAGTGCCGTAACCGGTGGTACAACTGTTACATCAGACTGGTTAATTATTAGAGTTACAGCTGAGGCTGGTAATTCCTTCTTAGATAAAATGATTCAAATGGTTGAGGGTGCTAGTCGTAAGAAGACTCCTAATGAAATTGCTTTACAAATTTTATTAGTAACCTTAACTATTATTTTCCTAGTTGTTTGTGCAACCCTTTATCCTTTTAGTATTTTCTCAGTCAAAGAGGTTGGTAGTGGCGAGCCTACAAGTATTACTAATTTAGTAGCCTTATTAATCTGCTTGGCGCCTACAACAATTGGTGCTTTACTATCATCAATTGGTATTGCTGGTATGGCGCGTTTAAATAAGGTTAATGTTTTGGCTACTAGTGGTAGAGCAATTGAAGCAGCCGGTGATGTTGATATTTTATTACTAGATAAGACTGGTACAATTACTCTAGGTAACCGTCAGGCTGCTAAGTTCATTCCTTTAACTGGCGTTAGGGAATTAGAGCTAGCAGAGGCAAGCCAGCTATCAAGTATAGCTGATGAGACGGCTGAAGGTAGAAGTATTGTTGTTTTAGCAAAAAATAAATTTAATTTACGGGCGACAGATATCAAGGAAAAGAATGCTAAATTTATTGAATTCAGTGCTAAAACTCGTATGAGTGGTGTCGATTTAGGTAGTGATGAAATTCGTAAGGGCTCAAGTGATGCCATTAAAAAGTATGTTGAAGCTCGTGGTAGTGAATTTCCGGCTGAATGTATGGAAAAGGTAAATGAGGTTGCAAGTTTAGGTGGTACTCCTTTAGTAGTTGCTAAAAACGATAAGGTTTTAGGTGTAATTTATTTAAAGGATATCGTTAAGGATGGCGTTAAGGAAAAGTTTGCTGATCTTCGTAAGATGGGTATTAAGACAATTATGATTACTGGTGATAATAAGGTTACCGCAGCTGCTATTGCTGCTGAAGCGGGAGTCGATGATTTCTTTGCGGAGGCTACTCCTGAAACTAAGCTTGAATTAATTCGTAGCTTTCAAAAGGAGGGCCATTTAGTAGCAATGACTGGTGATGGTACTAATGATGCGCCTGCTCTAGCTCAAGCCGATGTAGCAGTTGCGATGAATTCTGGTACTCAAGCTGCTAAGGAAGCAGGTAATATGGTTGATTTAGACTCTAGCCCTACTAAGCTTATTGAGGTTGTTAAAATTGGTAAGCAGCTATTAATGACTCGTGGAGCCTTAACTACATTTAGTATTGCTAATGATATTGCTAAATATTTTGCAATTATACCAGTTTTATTTGCTAGTATATTCCCAGGCTTAGGAGTTTTGAATTTTATGCATTTAGGTAGTCCTTTAACAGCAATTTTAGCTTCAATTATCTACAATGCTTTAATTATTGTTGCCTTAATACCTTTATCATTAAAGGGTGTTAGATATAAGGAAGAGTCATCTGATAAGATGCTTAAAAATAATTTACTAATTTATGGTTTAGGTGGTGTAGTAGCTCCATTTATCTTTATTAAGATTTTTGATATGCTACTTAGTCTAATTCCTCAATTATTATAATAGGAGGTTATTATGGAAGAAAAGAAAACAAAAAAAGCTTTTAAGGCTTTAAGAGCAGCCGTAGTTAGCTTTTTAGCTCTTACAATTATTTGTGGTTTACTTTACACCATGTCAGTAACAATTTTTGCAGAGGCAATATTCCCATATGAATCTAATGGTTCAGTTATAACTGTAACCACTAAGGATGGAATAAAGCGTACAGTTGGTAGTGAGCTAATTGGTCAAAGCTATATTAAAATGGATAGTAATCAAAAGCCTGTTTTAGTTGATGATAGTAATAATCAATACATTACGGGAAGTGATGAAAAATATTATTTAGATTTAAATAATGATTTTATTTTAGATGAAACTGAAATAACTCCATTAGCTGAAGATACTAAAACAACAGTTATGTATCAAGGAAAATATTTAATTGGTCGTTATAATAGTGGGGCTCCATCTAATGCCTCTCCTGAGGCTAGTGCCTATAGAGAAACTATCGAAGAGCGCAAGCAAGCCCTAGAAAAAATCGGATACAATAGTAGCTATAATGAGGCACAAGGGGTTAAGGGAATTCCAGCTGATATGGTTACAGAATCAGGTAGTGGTGTTGACCCTGAAATTTCATATGATACAGCAGTTTATCAGGTTAGTATGATTGCTAAGAGTCGTAATATGGAAGAAGAAAGCGTTAAGGAAATAATTAATAAATATACAAAAGGAAAATTCTTAGGTATTTTTGGCCATAAAAGAGTAAATGTTTTAATGGTTAATTTAGCCTTAGATGGATTAATCTAATGGAAAGAGGAAGGCTTAAAATATTTTTTGGCTATTCAGCAGGTGTAGGTAAAACCTACGCTATGCTAAAGGAAGGTCATAAGCTTAAAGATGAAGGCATAGATGTTGTTTTAGGTTATTTTGAGCCTCATGAAAGACCTAATACAATGCGGCTTCAGGATGGACTTGAGGCCTTGCCGTTAAAGGAAATTTTATATAAAGGAATTGTTCTACATGAATTTGATGTTGATGCAGCTATTAAACGTAGGCCTGACTATATTTTAGTAGATGAGCTAGCTCATACAAATGCTAAGGGCAGCAAAAACACTAAAAGATTTTTAGATGTTTTAGAGCTTTTAAATAATGGTATTAATGTTTATACGACAGTAAATGTTCAGCATATTGAAACGCTTAATGATATTATTGCCTCTAAAACAGAGGTTTTAGTAAATGAAAGAATTCCTGATGATATCTTTGATTTAGCAGATGAAATAAAGCTAATTGATATTGAACCGGTTGATTTAATCGAGCGTATGCTTCAGGGTAAGATTTATAAAAAGGAAAGAATTAATTTGGCCTTAAGTAATTTCTTTAAGGAGGATAATTTAAACTTTTTACGTGAGCTTACTATGCGTAAGATGGCTGATAGGCTAGCAGAACAAAAGAATAATGGACAAAAGCCTAGTAAATATGTAGTTTTAATTAGTCCATCACCATCATCAGCGAAAAACATCCGAGTTTGTGCAAGGATGGCATCAGTTAGTCATTCAAGCTTTACGGCTTTATATGTTGAAACTAATAATAGTCTTTCTAATGAATCGGCTTTCCAATTAAAAAAGCATATGAATTTAGTCAAGGATTTAAATGGCGATATTATTGTTAAATATAGTGATGATGTAATTGAAGCTATTGTTGATTTTGTTAGAGTTTCAGGGGTTACTAATTTAGTAATCGGTAAGACCTGGGAATCAATAGGTAAAAAGATTCCCTTTGAGAATAAAATTATTGCAAGGCTTCCAGATATTGAGGTTTTGATTGTTCCTGATCATCAAAGCGTAAGAGCTCCTAAAAAAACTATTTTTACGTATCTTAAGAATTTATCAAAAAAGAATTGCCTAGAAAAATATAGACTAGCAAATCGAACCTTAGATGGGATAAAGGCAATTAATCACAGCTTAGATTTAAATGATATCAAAGGTACCTTAAATGAAATTATTAATATTTTAGCTCGTTTTTTTGAAAGATCAGTAGATTTAAAAATTAAAGGAAATTACTATCGTGAAGGCTATAAGGGTGAAGATACAAGCTTTTTTAATAGTATAGAAGAAATAGAAGCCGCCAACTGGGCCTTTAATAATAAAATGCCAGCAGGTAGAGGAACTAATACCTTAAGAAATATTAAGGGGATTTATTTTCCAATTATTTACAAAAATGAGGCTCTAGGTGTTTTAGGCTTATCCTGTCAAAGTAAAAAAATGCTAGTAACAGATAAGCTGCTATTCATGCAAATTCATTCAACGCTTGCCTTAATTTTATGGATTATAAAGGCAAACTCTAGGTAATGTCTTAATGAAATCTTAATGGAAGCTTTAAAAACATAAATGGAATCTTTATGACACTTAATTTTATAATAAGAGTATGAAGGTGGGGATTATATGGATAACCTTAAGGGAAAAATTTTAAAAATTTATTTAAATACAATGTCAGGTATTGTTGTAGAAACAGGAGTTTGCTTAGGAGCTGATTCAGATTTTATTATAATTAATAATCAGTTTAGTAAAAAAATTCAATATATCTCTAAGTTTTATATTAAATACTTTGAGATTCTAAATGAATTTGGTGAGGCTCTATGATGGATAAAATTTTAATTATTGAGGATGATAATGCTATTGTTAGGCTTTTAACTATCGCAATGAAAACCAATGGCTATCTACCTTTAGTTGCAAATACAGGAATAGATGGTATTTCTAAATGCTTTAGCAAGAATCCTGATTTAGTTCTATTAGATATGGGCTTACCTGATATTGATGGTAGTGAGGTGTTAGCGCAAATTAAAGCAGCTGTTAATACTCCTGTAATAATTTTATCAGCTCGTGATACGGAAATTGAAAAAATTAAAGCCCTAGATGATGGTGCAGTCGATTATATAACTAAGCCCTTTAATATTTCTGAGCTCTTAGCACGTATTAGAGTAGCGTTTAGATTGGCTAAGCCTATGCCAAAGGAAGATCACTTTAGCTTAGATTATTTAAATGTAGATTTTCTTAAGCGTAGGGTTACAATTGAAGGGGAAGAAATTCATTTAACTCCGATTGAATATAAGCTTTTAAAGCTATTAATTGATAATAAAGGTAAGGTTTTAACTCACTCATTTATTAATAAGGAAATCTGGGGCTATAATAGCCATGATGATTATCAAACTTTAAGAGTATTTATGGGCACACTAAGAAGAAAAATTGAAAAGGATCCTACTAAGCCGCGATTTATAGTTACTGAAACTGGTATAGGCTATCGTATGAAGGATGAATAAAAAAGACCTCAGGGTCTTTTTTTAAAAAGTTAAGAATTTTAAACATTTACAAAATTTTGATTATTTTATATAATAAAAGTGAATAATACCTATTATGGAATCTAAACATTTATCCTTGATTTAATAAACTTTTTTAATTTATTTATAGGAAGATACTTTTATTAGATAGTGTATATAATTTTTTAATTTTTTAATTTTTTTACCAATAGACATTAATTTTAAGATAATAAAAAATTGTTTTAAACTTCTATAATTATTAAGAATGTTTAGGAAAATTATTAACCAATTGAAGTTAAATTTATATAAAAATATTAGTTGTAATATACATATTATATTAAATAAAGGAGGTTATAATATGATTTTTTTAAAGAGAATATCTATATTTTTAGGGTTGGTCTTGTTTAGCCTTTTTATCACTTCTTGTGCTAAGGAAGAAAAAGCATCATACGAAGTACTTCAAGAAAAATTTTCAGAAAGATATCCTAATGGCTATGATATCGGATATCAGTGGTATAATTTCAATGATGAGTCTATTGAAGAAACTTATGAAGGTAAGAAAACAATTAGAACAATAGATTTTATTGGCTATGTTGATTTTGAAAAAAATGTGACCGAGGGTATAGTAACTAAATTCAATTATAATGTCGAAATTATAACAATTAAAGATGGTCAAGTAGTTAAGCAGTTAACAAGTAGTCACTATCTAAATGATGGTAATTATTATGAGTTAACTGAAACAATAGATTCTAATACAAAGGTTAAAACAAGTGTTTCTAAAGGCTGCTCAAATGCAGGAGACTTTACGATTGAACTAATGTTTAATAACGATCTTTTCCATATTGATTCATATGAGACTTTTTCATCTTCATTATATGATATAAGTGTTAGAACTGATCATGTAACATTTGATCGCACTTATTCAAATGACTCTCATAGTTATAGCGAAAAATCAGGTTACTATTATGATGAATACTACAATATAAGAAAGATGTTTTTATATAAGGATAAAACATATGATATTCCTTTGCATGAAACTATAATGAATACATCAACAACTAGATTTTTGAGTGTAATTGAAGAAGTAGAAATCAACGTTCCAAAAGAATATGATGAAGAATACACTTATGACAAAACTTCTGCTATTTTAGGTTGGTAAAAAAGGAGGTAGTGAAATGAATTTTATGATGTTGTTTTTAACGATGCTTTGTGGATTTAATTTTAATACAAATAATTTGCCGGAAAATGATTACTATGATAAGCTAGACCAACAAAGTATGATTATCAATCAGGATAGCATAAATAATAAAAAAGATACTCAACTTTTGTCAGCATATCTACCTGATGAAGACCATTTTGAACCTAATGATAATATTTCTGATGCATCTGAAATATGTCCTAATGATTTTTACTTAAAAGATTCATATTCTATAGATATTAATGCTACTTTAGATTATGTGGCTATGGCTCAAGATATTGATTTTTATTATCTTACTATACTTACAGATTCAAATGTAAATATATCAGTTGATGTTGCGTCAAATTATGCAGGGGACTTTCAGTTTTCATTAATGAACTATGATTACTATAAAATTGAAAACGGATATGCATATCATTGGACTAAAGATATTTTCTCTAACTATGATGGGACTCGAAGTATCCATTATTCTACATTATTGAAACCAGGTACTTATTTGATATATTTGAGAGGCTGTCAAGATGCTTCAATTTCAAATATTTTACCATATTCTTTGAAAGTTGATGTAGCAAAGAATATTAGGATAGATGGTGATATTCCAATTATGGACATAATTTCAGATGTTGATACATTAGCAGCGGTTTGGATTTCTGATTTTTTACCATGTGATAACACCTCAATATTTGATTTAACTAGCGAGTATGTATATTATAAGGCCAATCAAACAAATTTAGATTATCCAGACTATGCGCTTGATAAATTAAAAGAAGTTTCAAACGGGAAACCTATAAATGTTGCTACTTTTTATATATGGGATAATGCGTTAAGACATACACTTCATGAATTATTTGTAGCAACAAAAGACTTGTTTCTCGAGCAAATTCAAAATCAATATAATGAGAGTGTTAAGCTAAGAGTACAACAAAATACTTTAACTAAGTCTTTGGAGATTGTTGCAACTGTTTTTGGTAATGACTTAGTTCCAAAAAATGTATCCATACCATATAATATAATTTCTGAAATCGGCTTTTCAACTATTGAAATGTATTATAGTGCCTTAATACAAGAAATTACGCCAAATGATATATATTACAGTACATTCCTTGGAATGTTATCACAAGCATTTTATGTTTCGATACCGATTGAATTAGAGGTGCCCCGTACAATAGAGAATATCATTAAATATGGAATTAAAGAAATTACTTTTGTACCTATCTATTTTGATTTGGGAGTTAAAACATCAGTTTTTCCTGCTCAAAACGAACACTACTATTCATTTAAGGCATCTAGTAAAATTGGCGCTACTTTTGATTCTTTAATATATGATGATAGAATGTTTAGAGCACGTCAAGAATCTAATATTTATAGTGATGGAAAAATCTATAAGATAAAAAGCTATGATGATTTATATGATTGCTCGCAATTGGAGTTGGCAAAACCACATAAGCATATATATAGTGGTCATCATTGTATTTATTGTAATGAATATACGGCATCTCATGATTATGTAAATAATTATATTTGGGTCGATAGATTATCACATAAAGCAACTTGTGAATGCGGTGCAGTTACAACCCAACCCCATATAGTTTCGAGTGGCTCTAAAAGATGCTTATTATGTGGTGGAATTGTTGATATGGGATTCATTAAGCCAAATTTTGTTATAAATAATACTCCAAGATTAACAAAAAATTATTTTATTTTGCCAAATGGAATAGTTGTACTGTTGTCTGATAACGTACAAGTTTATTTGCAAAATGAGTTAATAAACTATCGAAAAGGCAAAAAGCCAGTAGATAAATATTATTTATAAAGCATATTTTTAAAAATACCTTTAATAGCAACAAGAAGTGAATTCATAAAGTGTTAAGCTTTAGATTCTTTTGAAAAATAGGTGTGCCATGTAAAATGATATGATATCTCTAAAGTAGACAAATAAAATAATTAAAGAATAATACCTCTAATTATTATGTCTACTTTGGAGGTATTTTTTCGTATCTGAAAAAGCCAAAGACTTATGGGAAAGTATAACTGATGAAAATATGGGTGACTTTTGGTATAGAGATAAAGTTTATAATACAAAAGATAATTATGTTACTATTTCTAAATATACTGGAGCTAGTAATACTCCTCATGAACCTGAGGTACTTAAGAAAGGCGAAAGTTTCTATTATAGAGAAGTGTTTCATGATGAGCATATAGTTACCATAAACGATATAATTGATGAGTTGCTTTCTCTAAAGGATGTTACTAAAGAAAATGTAATTTCAATATTAGATAAGATTTATATTTGTAGAATGCTTAAATCTGAAGATAGAAGCCTTTATCCTAAAAGACATAGATCTACAGCTGTTAATGAAGTTTTAGATGGTCCTTATAAGGAACATAATATTACTGTAATCAAGGGATATTTTAATTAAATTTTTAAAGGTTGGTATGGTTATGTATGGTAAGAAAATAGAATTGTTTTTAGTTCATGGTTCTTTTGATGGTACAGTTTTAGCTGAACTTTCAAATTGGAATGGTAAAGCAATAAAGGTCTTAAGAGATGATCAAGATATTAATAGAAATGATTTGAAAGATATAGGAGTATATTTTTTGTTTTGAGGTAATAAAAATGAAGATGTCTATATTGGCGAATCTGAAAATGTGCAATTAAGATTAAAACAACATAAACAAGATTATAATGCAAATAAAGAGGATTTCTATTGGACACATGCATTAGTTTTTACAGGTAGAGATCTAAATAAAGCTAAAATAAGATTCTTAGAAAATGAACTTATTAAAGATGCAATTGATGCTAAAAGATATAATGTTTTAACAAAATCATCTTATGGTAAAACAATTTTAAAAGAATCTGAAATTGCTGAAATGCAGGAGTTTATCAGTAATATTAAAATTCTTGTTTCTACACTTGGTTATAATGTTTTCAAAAAGAATGCTTTAACTAATGAAGAAAAGAAAAATATAGACAACCTTTATTTTATTAAAAC
>JAHHSV010000026.1 GCA_020025015.1 Anaeroplasmataceae bacterium | reverse complement strand
ACGCACCTTATTATAGAGAACACTCTCTAAAGGTGCGTTTTGTCAACAGTCTGAACCACGTGTTTTACACGTGGATTGTTATTTTGTTTTTTAATTAATTAAAATACTATAGATTATTTGTGATTCCCCAAAATTAAATAACCCCCAAATAATAAAAAAACACTTAAAAACTGTTAGAGTATTATGCTTTTTTAATAATGCTATAAATCTTACAATGTATGTAAAAGAGATACGTAAAAAAGAAGCTCAAGCAAGAAAAACTATAGCATTTTGGTTGTATAGAATTAGTGATGGTATATCTAGTATTACTAGATTTTTAACCTTTAAAATATATGATATTTTATATCCAAAACGACATAAACGTAGAAGGGATTTATTTACTGTATCAGGCATAAGCTTCAACCCCAATTAAATATTCTTATCTATGTCAAAATTTGTTTGAATGAAAAAATGGGGAAACACAAAAAATACTATAAATTATTCTTGCATTAGTGAATGATTTTTGCTATAATTCACTCGTAAGTGACTAATGTCTGGAGGGATATCATGAGAGATTTAGTAAAACTTGTTTGTGCAGATTGTAAAAATGAAAATTATTATACAGATAAAAATAAAAAGACAACACCTGAAAGAATTGAATTAAAGAAATATTGTCCACATTGCCACAAACATACAGTACATAAAGAAAAGAAGTAAGCTTTGAAAAAAGCTTTTTTTCTTACCCAAAAATGATAGAAAGTGTTGTTAATGGCTTATTCGCTACCAATACCTACATTATCTCTAATAATTGTGGCGAGGCGATAATTGTAGATCCGGGTATGGGTATCGATAGGTATGTTTCAGAAATTAATAGTAAGTATAAGGTTAAGGCTATCTTAATTACCCATGGTCATATTGATCATATTGCGGGTATTAAGTATTTTAAGGTTCCGGTTTATATAAATAGGCTAGAAGAAAAGTTTTTATATGATGAAACCTTAAATTTATCTAAGATGCTAGGCCCAATGATGGGTGGTAAGTGTGTTTATAAGAAAGAGGATTTAGACTTAGTATTATTAGATGATAATGAGGAGTTTACATTGATTGGCTATAAATTCAAGATGCTTGAAACTCCTGGTCATACTAGTCATTCTGCTTGCTTCTTATATAATGGTAAATTATTATCGGGCGACACATTATTTAAAAATAGCGTGGGAAGAAGTGATTTTCCTACTGGTAATGAGTTAGCTTTACGTAAAAGTGTTAAGAAATTATTAGAATTACCTAGTGACACTAAGGTTTATCCAGGTCATGAGGGTATGACAACAATTAGAGAGGAAAGGAAAAATAATCCTTATCGTTAGACCGAGTTTTTTCTCGGTCTTTTTTGTAAAATAATAAGATATTTGGCACTACTTGCTTGACAGTGCTAAAAAATAAATGTATAATGTATTTGCACTTTGAGATAAGGAGTGCAAAGAGGTGATAACTTATGCTATCAGATAGACAAAAATTAATACTTAAGGCTATCGTTGAGGAATATGTTGATACTAATGAGCCAGTCGGAAGTAAAGCTTTAACTAATAAGCCTTACCTAGATTTCTCGAGTGCGACTATTCGTTATGACATGCAAAAGCTTGAAGAATTAGGCTATCTTGAAAAATTACATACATCTAGTGGACGTGCTCCTAGTGAGCTAGGCTATCGCTTTTATGTAGATAATTTATTAACAAGAGATGTTGCGGTTAAAAATGTTTTAAAGGGTATCGATGATATATTAAATAATAAGCTTGATACCAAGGAAGCAATTTTACAAAATCTAATTAATTATGTTAGTGATGTTACAGGCTATTATGTAGCTATTCTTGGTTCTAGTGCTTGCTACTCTAGGGTTAAGAAAATGGAAATTGTTCCTTTAACTGATAAGGATGCCTTATTATTAATTGTGACTAATTCTGGTGTTGTAAGAAGTCAAAGAATAAATGTTCCAAATAATTTTAAGATGGAAGATTTATTAAGAATCATGAATATGTTTGATGTGGCTATGTATGATCAATCTATTTATGAGATTCGTGATGTATTGAGTAAAGAGGCAATGAAGCCAAGAATTCGTGAAATGGTTGATTTCAGAGATGATATTTTAAATTTCATGATTAAGGGTTTCGCAAGCTTCCTAAATACTGAATGCTATCAAACTGGTCTAGCTAAGCTATTCCGTCAGCCTGAATTCCAGGATTATCAGGTTATGCAAAGAATAGTTAAGGCTTTAGATGATAGTAGGCTAAATGAATATATGCTTAAGAAGGGACAAGCCCTACATATTCACATTGGTCATGAGAATGAGAAGGCGGAATTATATGATTGTTCAATAATTACCATTCCTTATTTCCTTGATGAAAATGAATATGGTACGATTGCTTTAGTTGGTCCTAAGCGTATGAATTATAGACAAACAGTTCCAATTATGGAATATTTAGCTAAGAGTTTACCAAATATTTATAAGTAGGAGATAATATGGCTGAAGAAATTAAAGTTGAAGAGCAAAAAGCTAGCTCAGAGGTAGAAAATACTGAAGAAGCTAATGGTAAGGCTCAAAAAAAAGAAAAGAAAGATTCTAAGGTTCTTAAGTTTAAGGAAGAAATCGCAAGGCTTGAACGTGAGCTTAAGGATGAAAAGGAAAAGAACCTAAAGGAAATTGCTGATATGCAAACGACAAAGCGTCGTTTAAAGGAAGAAGCAGTTAACGATCGTAAATATGCAGCAATGAGCGTTGTTGAACAGCTTATTGGTCCAATCGATATGCTAGTTAAGATTGTTAATGGTCCTGCTCCATCAGAAGAAATTAAGAATTATCAAATTGGCTTTCAAATGATTGCTAATCAGCTAATTCAGGTTTTAGAGGGTGCTGGCTTAAAGGAAATTCCTTGTAAGGTTGATGATGAATATAATCCAGCAGTAATGCAAGCAGTTACTACTGAAGAGGCTGAAGGCATCGAGGTAAGTAAGATTGTTAAGGTATTACAAACAGGTTATATGTATAAGGATCGTGTTTTAAGACCAAGTATGGTTCATGTAGCGGTTCCTAAGAAGATTACAGAAAACGTTGAAAAAGACGTTAATGAAGAAAATAAAGAAGAAAAAGAAGGAGAATAATTATTATGGGAAACAAAATTATTGGTATTGATTTAGGTACAACAAACTCATGTGTTTCTGTAATGGAAGCAGGTGAGGCTAAGGTTATTACAAATCCTGAAGGCGAACGTACTACTCCATCAGTAGTAGCTTTCAAGGGCGATGAAATTCAAGTTGGTGCGGTTGCAAAGCGTCAGGCTATTACAAATCCTAACACTGTAAGCTCAATTAAGCGCCATATGGGTGATACAAACTACCGTGTAGATATTAACGGTAAGAAATATACACCACAAGAAATTTCAGCAATGATTCTACAAAATTTAAAGAAGACAGCTGAGGCTTACTTAGGTGAATCAGTAGATAAGGCAGTTATTACAGTTCCTGCATATTTCAATGACTCACAACGTCAAGCTACTAAGGATGCTGGTAAAATTGCTGGTTTAGAGGTTATGCGTATTATCAACGAACCTACAGCTGCAGCTTTAGCTTATGGTATCGATAAGATGGATAAGGAACAAACAGTTTTAGTATTCGACCTTGGTGGTGGTACATTTGATGTTTCTATTCTAAATTTAGCTGATGGTACATTTGAGGTATTATCTACTGCTGGTGATAACATGCTTGGTGGTGATGACTTCGATAACGCTATAATCAATTGGTTATGTGATGAATTTAAGAAGGATAATGGTATTGACCTACATTCAGATAAGATGGCTTTACAACGTTTAAAGGAAAGCGCTGAAAAGGCTAAGAAGGATTTAAGTGGTATTACTTCAGTTGATATTTCAATTCCATTTATCTCTATGTCTGCTCAAGGCCCATTACATTTAAATAGAACTTTAACAAGAACTAAGTTCAATGAATTAACTGCTCATTTAGTTGATCGTTGCTTACAACCGGTTCGTCGTGCTTTAAGTGATGCAAAATTAACAGCTAAGGATATTGACCAAGTATTATTAGTAGGTGGTTCAACTCGTATTCCTGCTGTTCAAGAATTAGTTAAGAGAGAATTAGGCAAGGAGCCTAATAAGTCAGTTAACCCTGATGAAGTAGTAGCTATGGGTGCTGCTATTCAAGGTGGTGTTTTAACTGGTGATGTTAAGGATGTATTATTACTAGATGTTACACCTCTTTCTTTAGGTATTGAAACTCTAGGTGGTGTATTCACTAAGTTAATTGAACGTAATACGACAATTCCTTGTTCAAAGCAACAGGTATTCTCAACTGCCGCAGATAACCAACCTGCAGTAGACATTCATGTATTACAAGGTGAACGTCCAATGGCAGCTGATAACAAGACCTTAGGTCGCTTCCAATTAGGCGATATTCCAGCAGCTCCACGTGGAGTACCTCAAATTGAGGTTAAGTTTGATATTGATGCTAACGGTATCGTTAATGTATCAGCTAAGGATTTAGGTACAGGTAAGTCACAAAAGATTACTATTCAAAATGGTAATGGTTTATCTGATGAGGAAATCCAAAGAATGGTTCGTGAGGCTGAGGATAACGCTGATGCTGATAAGCGTCGTAAGGATGAGGCTGATTTAATTAATGAAGCTAACAATCTAATCTTCCAAACTAAGAAGTCATTAGATGAATTAAAGAATGTAGATGCTAATGAAAAGGCTGAAGCTGAAAGATTATCTGATGAATTACAAAAGGCTTTAGATTCTCATGATTTAGATTTAATTAAATCTAAGAAAGAGGAATTAGAGAAGGTTGCTCAAGGTATCGCTATGAAGGCATATCAAGAGGCTCAACAAGCACAACAGGCTCAACAAGGTCAACAAGACAATCAATCATCTAGTAAAAAGGATGACTCAGTAGACGCTGATTTCTCAGACGTTCAATAATAAATAAAACATAGGAGGGCCTTTTTAGACCCCCTTATGTGCGTTTAGGAGGTTCATATGGCAGCACAAAAAAGAGATTATTATGAGGTTCTTGGAGTAGCTAAGGGTGCTTCGCAAGACGAAATAAAAAAGGCTTATCGTACCTTAGCTAAAAAATATCACCCTGATATTAATAAGGAACCAGGAGCTGAAGAAAAATTTAAAGAGATTAATGAAGCCTACGAAACCTTAGGTGATGAACAAAAGCGTCAACGCTACGATCAATTTGGTTTTGATGATCCAATGTCTGGTATGGGTGGAGCTCAAGGCTTTGGTGGCTTTGGCGGAGCTCAGGGCTTTGGTGGATTTGAAGATATTTTCAATTCCTTCTTTGGCGGCGGTAGTAGACGTAGTAGCCAACCTAATGGTCCCCAGGATGGTGACGATGTGGAAAAGCAAATGTCTATTTCCTTTGAGGACGCTGTTTATGGCTGTAAGAAAAAGATTCGTTTATCAGTAGATGAGGAATGTACAGCCTGCGGTGGCTCTGGTGCTTATTCTAAATCTGATATTCACACCTGTAGTGAATGTCATGGTACAGGCTATATCCTACGTCGTCAACAAACTATTTTTGGTATAACCCAAACTCAATCAGTTTGTCCTCATTGTCATGGTACAGGTAAGGAAATTACCCGTAAGTGTGAGCAATGTGGTGGTACAGGTAGAGTTCGTCGTACTAAGGATATTGAAATTAAGATTCCTGAGGGTATCGCAACTGGTATGTCTTTAAGAGTTCCAGGCTATGGTAGTGCTGGTACTCATGGAGGAAATAATGGTGATTTATATATTACCTTCAATGTTTTACCACATAAGACTTTCGTAAGAGATGGTAATGATATCATTTTAGAAATTCCAATTTCCTTTACTCAAGCAGCCCTAGGTGATACTATTCAAATTCCTACTCTATGGGGTAATGAAAATTTAAGAATTCTTGCAGGAACTCAAACCGAAGAGAAGTTTAGAATTCGTGGCAAGGGTGTAAAGAATCCTAAGGGAATGGGCAAGGGCGATATGTATGTAATCGTTCATGTTAAGACTCCAACTAATCTATCTAAAGAGGAAGAGGAAATATTTAAAAGCCTTGAAAAGGTAGAGAAGAAAGAGAAAAAGTCAGCTTGGGATAATTTCAAGGATGGCATTAAGGGTTTATTTAAGTAATATTATAAGGATAGCATTATATAGTGCTATCCTTATTTTTATGCTATAATCTTAATAAGAAATTGGAGGTTTTATTATGATTGATAGACAAAACGTAATTAATCCAAAGTCTAAGCTTTATTATTTATATTGGACCTTAGGCGTAATTGGTTATTATTTAGTTTTATTTTTAGTGTATTATTTTGGCTTATTTTCTTTAAGCTTTTATAGTCCATACTTTTATTTTTATTTATTTTTCCTATTATTACCAATAGTTTATTTTCTAATTAATTTCATTTTGTGGCGTTTTTTCCCTAACAAGGAATATGTTGATGATGAATTTAATGCTAGGACTAAAAAATTAGAATTTAGTGGAAAAAATCTCTATATTATAAAGGTATTAAGCCTTGTCTTTTTAGGAGTAGTAGGCTTAGTAGTTATTTTAAGCATCGCTGGAACAACTATTTTTCATGCTAAGCATCTTTCAAAGCAGCTAACAATTACGGATGGCTCTAATCAAGAATTTGAAGAAACCTTTTCTTATGATTCTAATGATGTTAAGCTACCAATAATTGATAAGGATTTAGCCTTTAGATTGGCTGAACAAACCTTAGGTAATTATGGTGCCCAGTATACAGTAAATTATAAAAACTTTACAATTATTAGTGTAGTTGAAAATGGTGAGGAGAAGCTTTACCGTGTAACACCACTTGAATATTCTGGCTTATTTGTCGCAATGAATAAGATGACTCAGGGTTCAGTTGGCTACATTAAGGTTAATGTTGAAACCCAAGAGGCATCTTTAGTTGAGGTAGAGGGTGGTATTAAATACCTAGAGTCATCCTTATTAAATTATGATTTAAAGCGTAAGGTAAGAATGGCTTATCCAACTAAGCTATTTAATAAGTTTAGCTTTGAAATTGATGATAATGGCAAGCCTTACTGGGTAATTCCTACCTATAAGAATGAGTGTGTATTATTCCAGGGGGCTAATTCTAATGGTACGATTGTGATGGATGCTTGTACAGGTGAGATGAATTATTATAATATTGGTGAGGAGCCTGCCTTTATTGATCGTGTTTGTGATGCTAATTTAGTTGATAAGCAAGCAACCTATGCCTTAAAGTATAAGAATGGCTTCTTCAATGCTACTATTGGCGCAAAGAAGGATGTTTTTAGAACTAGTGAGGGCTATAACTATTTCATTAAGCATGGTCATACCTACTATGTAAGCTGTATAACCTCTGTTAATAGTAATGATCAAACCTCAATTGGCTTTATCGCTATTGATTTAAAAACTAAGGAAGCCTATCGTTATTTAATTCCTGGTATCACTGAAACTCGTGCTCGTGATATTTTAATGCTCGATGAAAGTGTTAAGGCGCAAAGATTAGATGCAACCTGGCCAATTTTAATTAATTATCGTGGTGTTCCAACCTACTTTGTAACGCTAAAGAATGATGTGCAATTTCAGCTAGCCTGCTTAATCAATGTATCTGATGGTTCAATTAGCGCTATGGGAAGTAGCCTACATGAGGCGGCTAAAAAATATGAAAGCCTATTATCTGAGGCTGGTAAGGGTGAGATTGAAAGCTTTGAGCTTACAGGCGTTGTAACGGATATTTTATTTAGAGAGGGCGCAAATGAGCTTGATTTTAGGCTTGAGGGAATAGATAATGAATATTTCGTTGTTAATATTTCAATTTCGCTTGATGCTAGATTTTTAAAGCCAGGCGATAAAATCAAGATTACCTATCAAAAATCCGCAAGCTATAATTATGTATTAAGCTTAGAAAAGATTAAATAATGAATGAATTAGAGTTAGTTGTTTTAATTAAGGAATATAAGAGCTTACCAATTGGTACTAAGGGTAGGATTATTCATAAATATAGTAATGATTTATATATGGTTGAGTTCTATAATAAGTATGGTATTGTTGCTAGCTTATATACAGTTACGCTTGATTATTTAGAGCTTACTTCAAAATAATAGTTAAAATAGGAGTTAACTTGCGTTATTTCCTATTTTTTTGTATAATACAGCGGGTGATTAAGGTGCAAAAATATTTTATTAGTGATGAAGATTTTAAACTTAATAAAATAACTAGTGATGATGCTTTTCATATTTCACGAGTAATGCGTAATAAAATTGGCGATTTAGTCTTGATTGGCAATAGCTCTAAGACCTTTTTAGTGCGCTTTACGCATATTACGGATAAGGCTGTTGATTTTGAAATAGTTGAAGAAAAGCAGGAAAATCATGAGCTACCTATTAATGTCACAATCATTCAAGGCTATCCTAAGGGGGATAAGTTTGAGGATGTAATTAAGCATGGTGTCGAATTAGGCGCTCATGCGTTTATTCCCGCTTTGATGCAAAGAAGTCAATTTAAGGTTGATGCAAAAAGAATGGATAGCAAGGTTATTAGATTTAATAAGATTAGTAAGGAAGCCTCTGAGCAAAGCTTTAGAGCCTATGTGCCTTTAGTTAAGAGCTTTACTGATTTTAAGAAAATTGATTTTAGTAGCTTTAAGCTTGTAATTGTTTGTTTTGAGGAAAATGCCAAGAATGGTGAGCTTACTAATTATAAGAGGGCTTTAAAGAGCTTAGAGCCAGGCGATAATATTTGTGTTGTTGTTGGTCCTGAGGGTGGAATCAGCCCTGAGGAAATTGAGTATTTAAGTAAAATGGATAATGCTGTAATTGCAGCGTTAGGTCCAAGAATTTTAAGAACCGAAACAGTAGTATTTTATGCTTTAAGTACTATTAGTTATGAAATGGAGTTGAAGTAATGTATAAGGTTGGCTTTATTACATTAGGCTGTAAGGTTAATATCTATGAGTCTAATGCCTTAGAACAAGAATTAGTTAATAATGGCTTTTCGATTATTGAGCCATCTAAATATTGTGATGTTTTTGTTATTAATACCTGTAGTGTAACTAATACGGCTGATCAAAAGAGCCGTCAAATGGTTAGTAAGGCTCGTCGTTTAAATCCTAATGCTTTAGTTTGTGTTATTGGTTGTTATGTTCAAACTGCTAAGGAAAATGCTATGAAGCTTGATGCGGATATTATTATGGGTAATGGCAACAAGCTTGAATTAGTAGATTTGATTAAAGAAAAGCTTAAGGATCGTGGCGATAAGGTCTTTGAGATTATGGATATTATGAAGCATAAGGAGTATGAGAATCTTGAGGTTACAACCTATGATCACGCTCGTGCCTTCGTTAAGATTGAGGATGGCTGTAATCAATTTTGCTCTTACTGTATAATTCCCTTTGCTCGTGGACCAATTAGAAGCAAGAAGGCCGATGATGTTATTTTAGAATTAAAGCGTATTACCGAAATGGGCTTTAATGAGGTTGTTTTAGCTGGTATTCATACAGGTAAGTATAATGATAATGGGGTTAAGCTTAGTCAGCTAATTGATAGAATTTTAACTGAGGTTCCTGCTTTAAAGAGATTACGCTTATCTTCAATTGAAATGAATGAAATTGATGATAGAATTATTAGTCAAATGCGTGAATCTAAGGTTATGGCTAATCATTTACATATTCCTTTACAAACTGGTAATGATAAAATATTAAAGCTAATGAATAGACCATATGACACAAAGATGTTTATGGATAAGATAAGAGAGATTCGCAGTGTTAGACCAGATATTGCTATAACTACGGATGTTATTGTTGGCTTCCCTTATGAAACAGATGAGGATTTTTTAGCGACAAAGCAATTTATTAAGGATGTTAATTTTGCGGGCTTACATGTTTTCCCTTATTCTAAGCGTAATGGTACTAAGGCTGCGGATATGCCACAAATTAATGGTATAATTAAAAAGCTTAGAGCTAAGGAACTAATTGAGCTTTCTAATGAATTAGAGGATAAGTATTATGAAAGCTTTGTTGGTAAAGAGGTTGAGGTTATCTTTGAGCAAAGAGATAGTGAGGGCCTATTAGAGGGTCATTCAACTAACTATATCTTAGTTCATGTCGCAACAGATTTAGATTTAGTTAAGGAAAATCATTTGGTTAAATTAACTAAATATGAAAATAAAATTATGTATGGCGAATTGGTAGATGAAGAATAATAAATAAAATTTTATTTATTTCTTTACAAAGTGTTATCGATTATGTATAATATATTAGGAATTCGTCCTTGGAAGGAGGCTTAGCATGCCAAAAACGGTTGTACGCGATAAAGAAAGTATCGATGATGCATTACGTCGTTTTAAACGTGATGTTTCAAAATCAGGTAACTTACAAGAGGCGAAAAAACGTCAATATTACCTAAAACCTAGTGATGTACGTAAACAAAAGCGTCAAGAGGCTCGTAAAAAATATAAGTAAGAAGAATAGAGGCCTATGCCTCTTTTTCTTTATTTTAAGGGGTGTTAATTTTGTATACTAAGGACTTTCATTCTTTAACGGTTAATGAAGCCTTATATGAGCTAGAGCAAGCTATTAAAACAGCTAGAAGAGATAAGGATAAGGTTTTATGCCTAATAGTTGGTTATGGTTCTAGTGGTAGGACGCATAAGATTAAAACAGCCTTTTTAGAGCTATTAGATACTAAGGCTAAGAATAATTTGATTAAGGCTTATATAGCTGGTGAGAATTTAGATATGTTTAGTAAGGAATATTTAAGCTTTAAATATTTAGATAGAATTCCTTTAGAGGCTAAAAGAAAGCATAATAGAGGAGAAATATACGTTATATTATAGCTAAATTTAGCTAATTAGGAGATTATATGCTAGAGATAAGAGATATTAGGGAAGATGAATTAAATATATTACTGGCTTTGATTAAAGAGATGGCAAGCTATGAGAAGCTAGAAAAGGATGTTATTGCGAGCTCAAGCTCCTTACATAAGGTTATCTTTGAAACTAAAAAGGCCTGCTGTAGCTTACTTTTAGTTGATAATAGGATAATTGGCTATTTAATGTATTTTTACAATGTTTCATCCTTTACTGGTAGTGCTAATCTTTATATTGAGGATATTTATATAAAGGAAGAATATCGCAAAAATGGCTATGGTAAGAAGTGCTTTATTTATCTTGCAAAGAAAGCTTTATTAGAGGATGTAAAGCGTATTGATTGGATCTGTTTAGATTGGAATCAAAAGGGCTTAGATTTTTATAAGAAAATGGGAGCTTCTAGGATGGATATGTGGGTTTTACACCGCCTAGATGCTGAAGGAATTAAAAAATTAGCAGGGGAAGATTTATAATGAGTGTATTAAAGGTAACTAACGTTTCTTTTTCATTTGGAAATAGACAAATATTAGAGGATGCTAGCTTTGTTATGCAAAAGGGTGAGCATATCGGTTTAATTGGTATGAATGGTGAGGGTAAGAGTACCTTCATTAAAATGATTACTGGCTCATTAACTCCAGATGAGGGAAAAATTGAATGGTGTAAGCGAATTACAACTGGCTATTTAGATCAATATTCAACCTTAACTAATGGTAAAACAATTAGAGATGTCCTAAAGGAAGCTTTCGGCTATATGTATGATTTAGAGCAGGATATCTTCAAGATGTATGAGGATATGGCAACGGCTGATGAAAAGACAATGAATAAAATGCTTGAGGAAATTGGTGATATTCAGTCAATGCTTGAGCATAATGGCTTTTATGAATTAGATAGTAAAATTGAAGAGGTAGCTAGTGGCTTAGGCTTACTTGAAATAGGCTTAGATAGAGATGTTTCAGAATTAAGTGGTGGTCAGCGTGCTAAGGTTTTATTAACTAAGCTATTATTGGCTAAGCCAATGATTTTAATTTTAGATGAGCCTACTAACTTCTTAGATGAGGATCAGGTTAGCTGGCTTCAGGCTTATTTAGAAAATTATGAAAATGCGTTTATTTTAGTTAGTCATGATATGCCATTTTTAAATAGTGTTGTTAATGTAATTTATCATATGGAGGATGGTGTCTTAACTAGATATACTGGTAACTATGATAAATTTATGGAAATGTATGAGCTAAAGAAGAAGCATCAAAATATTGCCTATGAGAAGCAACAAAAGGATATTAAAAAGCTTGAAACCTTTATTGCTAAAAATAAGGCAAGGGTTGCGACAACAAATTTAGCTAAGTCAAAGCAAAGAATCTTAGATAAAATGGAAATTATTGATAAGGCAAAGGAGCAAATTAAGCCAACCTTCAGCTTTAAGAAGGCAGGAGCCTCTGGTAGGTTTGTTATTGATTGCAGGGATTTAGTGACTGGCTATGATGAGCCTTTATCAAAGCCAATTAATTTAACCATTGAAAGAGGTAAGAAGGTAGCTATTAAGGGTGCTAATGGTATTGGTAAGTCAACCCTATTAAAGACCTTCCTAGGCCTTATTAAGCCAATTAGTGGTAAGGTAAGCTTAGATTATAATATCCATTATGGTTACTTTGAGCAGGAGGCAGTTTTAGATTCAGTTTCAGCCTTAGATTATTATTGGAATCATTTTCCAAGCTTAACTAACGCTGAGGTGCGTGGAGCTTTGGCTGCGGTAGGCTTAACTAAGGATAAGATTGAATCCTTAATGCTAGTTTTATCTGGTGGTGAGGCCGCTAAGGTTAGACTTGCGATTTTATGTAACAATGAAACAAATACCTTAATTCTAGATGAGCCAACAAATCACCTAGATGTTTTAGCTAAGGAAGCCTTAAAGGAAGCTTTAATTAACTATAAGGGCACAATTATTTTAGTTTGTCACGAAAAGGAATTTTATGAGGGCATAGTTGATGAGGTAATTGATGCTGAAAAGTGGACTACTAAGGTTATCTAGCCTTTAATTAAAAATGTAATTATTAAGAAAGTGAGGATGATTAGATGAAATTAGTCTGTTTAAATACAACTCCTGATGGTAAGGGTGTTTTTGAAATTGAGAAAAAGCGTGTCTACATACCTGGAGTTTTAAAGGATGAAGAGGTTGAATTAATTAAGGATAAGCGTTATGAGCTTAAAAATATATATAAAAAATCACCTTTAAGAATTGAAGTTAAATGTCCTCAATTTGATAGATGTGGTGGCTGTCAATATTTACATGTTGATTATAAGGAAGAACAAAACATTAAGAAAAATTATATGTTTGGCTTAATGAAGGGTGTTTATAATAATACAATTAAATTTAATTTCATGAATAATCCTTTACATTATAGAACTAAGGTTCAAATGACCTTTAAGGAATCTAAGCGTCATCAGCTAGCCTTAGGCTTATATAAGGAAGGTACTCATGATATTATTACAGTTGAAAATTGCTTATTGCATAATAAAAAGGCTAATGAGCTAGCCTTTAAAATTTTACAAATTTTAAGCAAATACAAGCTAAGAGCCTATGATGAAAAAACTGGTAATGGGCTTTTAAGACATCTATTAATTCGCTATAGCGAGGTTAATTCTAAGGCCTTAGTGGTATTAGTTTTAGCCGCTGATACCCTACCAAAGCGTAAGGATATTGTTAAGGATATTATTAAGCTTGATATGGGAGTAGAAGCAATAATTGAAAATTACAATTACCGTGATACCTCAATTGTTTTAGGCGAAAAGGAAAGGGTAATTTACGGTACTGGCTTTATCCAGGATAAGATTTTAGATTATAAGTTTTTAATAGGCTCTAGTACCTTCTATCAGGTAAATCACGAGGGTGTAGAGGTATTATATAAAAAGGCAATTGAAGGCTTAGGCATAACTAAAAATGATATTTTAGTGGATGCTTACTGTGGGGTTGGTACAATTGGTATTATCGCTAGTAAGTATGCTAAAAATGTTGTTGGTATTGAATTAAATAAGGAATCAGTTAAGCTAGCCTTTACTAACGCTAAGATGAATAATATTAAAAATATTAATTTTATTAATGCGGATGCGACACAAAAGTTAAATGAATTTTATTTACAAAAGCGTAAGGTTGATGCCTTAATTATGGATCCACCTAGAGAAGGCTCAACTAAGCAGTTTATTGATGCGATAGCTAAGCTAGGTATTAAAAAGGTGGCCTATGTTTCATGTGAACCAACAACTCTAAAAAGAGATTTAGAGCTATTTAAGGAAAACGGCTATGAAATTAAGGGTATGGAGTGCGTTGATATGTTCCCAAGAACATTTAATCTGGAAACCATCGTGTGGCTATGTCGAAAATAATAAAAAACAGGTGTTTTTCTTAGGAAAAATGCCTTTTTTTTACAAAATACAGTAATTTAAGGATTAATTAATCAATAAAATTAAAACTGTATATCATATCTAAAAATATTGGGGTAGAGTGTATGACTACGTTGTGACTACGTAATGACTACGTACAAAAGTAGGCAAAAATATGTTATTTTTGTTTATTTTTGATAAAAACTGATGTTTATTTCTTAAAATCATTATGTTGTTTGGAATTGTTTATAAAATATGTTATTATTAATATAATAAATATTATTGCTTATCGATGCGAGAGAGAAGTGTTTTTTGTGAACTATAAAGATTTTAATATTGATATTTCATATAGAAATGTTGGAGAAAATTCATTAACTAATATTATTAATCCACTATTAAAAAGTACAAAAATTTATAGAAGAAGTGTTGGCTTTTTTAGTTCTTCAGCACTTAATTTTATAAATGATGGAATTGTTTCATTAGCTAGAAATGGTGGGCATATTTTTTTATGTACGTGTCCTCGTTTAAATGAAAATGATGTTTTAGCGATTAAGCTAGGATATGAGATTAGAGACATTTTAATGGAACGTTTTGAAGGTGAAGTTGAAGAAACACTAAACTTGCTATCAGATGATAATGTTAACATGCTATATTCATTAGTAAAAGAAAATATTTTAGATGTTAAAGTTGTTTGTAAAAACGGAGGGATTTATCATGATAAGCTTGCTTTATTAGAGGACTTTGATGGTAATAAAGTTGCTTTTGTGGGCTCTGCTAATGAAAGTGCACCTGGCTATCATGATAACTATGAAAAAGTTAGAGTATATAAAAGTTGGATGGACAATGAAGGAAGAATAGAAGATGAAATGTCTGAGTTTTTGAGTATTTGGAATAATTCTAATGAATTTCTTCAGGTATATGATTTTATGACTGCTTTTCAGAATAAAATTATAGAACGTATAAAGAATGGAAGTATGTCAAAAAAATCTAATTCACCATATCAGATGAGAGAATATCAAGATGATGCTAAGCAAAATTGGATAAAAAATGGTCACAAAGGTTTTTTTGTTATGGCAACTGGAACAGGAAAAACGATAACCTCATTATATTCAATTCAAGAATTGATTAATGAAAATAAAATATTCACTGTTATTGCAGTTCCTTATAAACATTTAGTAAATCAATGGTATGATGATGTTGTAAAATTTTTTCCAAATTCGGCCACATTTATTGTTCATGGTGAAATAACAGATGCAGAGACTAATATTTTTTCAGCTTACATAAATTCAAAAAGGGAATACAAACCTATAATTGTTGTTACTACGATAAAAAGCTTTTTTCTAAAACGATATGAAACTTTATATAATAAAATTTTATATGACAAATTATTGATAGTTGATGAAGCTCACAATTTTATTAATAAGATAAATGATAATTTGAGTTCTAAATACAAATATAAATTAGGGTTATCTGCAACTCCTGTGTTTGGTAATGATGCATCAAAAACTAAATTATTACTGGACTGGTTTGGAGGATTAGTAATGGATTTCCCTATCGAGAAGGCTATTGGTAAATATTTAGTTAATTATGAATATCATCCTATTTTTATCGATGCTACTGATGAAGATGAGGAAAAATTTGCAAAGGCCACTCAAATGATGATTTCAGCTTGTGATCCAATAACTGGTCAAATTATTGATGAAGAAAAGTTCACTTTAGCATATAGAAGTAGATTAAGAGCTATTTCTATGGCTGATGGAAAAATGGATAATATTTCTTATATATTTAATCAAGTAAAAGAAAAAAACCATTTTATAATTTATTGTAGTGATGGTAAGCTTTTTTATAAAGATAAAAGCAACAACCCTAGTGAAATTAGACATTTGGAATATATTTTAAGATTAATTAATAATTCTATAATTAATAATTCTTTAAATTTGAGAGCAACCAAATTTACAGCTTCAGAAAATGTTGATACAAGAATGGATTTAATTGATAGATTTAATAAAGGATATGATGATATTATGGTTGCCATAAGGTGTTTGGATGAAGGAATAAATATTCCTTCTATTAAGTCAGCTTTAATATTATCTAGTAATGATAATTATCGTGAATTTGTTCAAAGACGAGGAAGAATTTTAAGACTTTATAAAGGTAAGGAATTAGCTAACATTTATGATGTAATTGTTTTACCATCTAGTGAAAATAAAAGTTTTGCCTCTATAGAATTAAGAAGATTTTATGAGTATGCTAGATTGGCTCTAAATAAAGATGAATTATTAAAGCGTTTAGATGAAGAACTATCAAATTATGGATTAACATATGATGATATCAAATTTAAAAATGAATTTGTTTATGGTGGTGATTTAGATGATTGATATTAATAAAAATGAAAAAGCTCAGGCAGATTTTAAAGAAAGATTATTAAAAATGGAAGAAGAATCTCTTAATAATAGTACTCCTGATGAATATTCAAAAATGGTTAGTAAAATCATTAGATTATATGAGGAGGTAAAAACCGAATATGAGAATAAATAGTATAAAGATTAATAATTTTAGATGCTATTATGGTGAAAATACCCTAAACTTAAATAATGATGGGAAAATAACTTTAATTTATGGAGATTCAGGCTATGGCAAATCATCTTTCTTACAATTTTTTAATTGGATTTTGTTTGATAAGCCAAATTTTGGGCCCAATGATGATAGACCTATTTTTAATGAAGCGGCTTATTTTGAAACAAAGTTGGGAGAATTGTTTCCTGTTGAAGGCGTGATTGACTTCGAGCACTTAGGCTTAAGATATAATTTAAGGAAGGTTCTAAAGTTCAAAGCAGGTGTTACAATTAATTCTACTAGAGTTGAAAGTAGAGATTTTGTTTTGACCACTTTAGAGAATGATACTTGGGTAAGTTATAAAGGGGATATAAATAATAAGATAAATAGTATTATTCCAGTGGGTTTATCTAATTATTTTCTTTTAGATGGTGAAAAAGCTAGAGATATAGTCTTAGATTCTATTAATTTAAAAAAAGCAATTCATTCTTTATTTGGTCTTGATGCTTATGAAAAAGCTATAGATCATCTAGGACATGATAATAAGAAGAGAAGTGTTATTGGACGTTTTACTGACGAAATGACTTCCCAAATGAGAACAACAACTTCAAATAACATGACTGCTGCTGAACTCCAAGACACTTTAAATAATTTGAGTGAAGACCTTGAAAATAATAAACATAATCGTGATTCAGTTAAAGATGATATTAATTTAAAAAATGCTCGAAGAGACGAAATTTTAAAAATTTTAGGTGAAGGAGCAAATAGAAATAATTTAACTCAAATTATTAAATCTAATGAAAGTTGGATTAAAGAATATGAAAAGAAAATTAGAGGAGCAAAGCATAAAATTGGCGATTTATTTTATAAGAATTACCCATATCTTTTTATGTCTAAAAATATTAGTCAAAGTGCAGCTGTTCTAAGAGAAAAAAATTTAACTTTTGCAAAAAACTATCATAATATATTTGAAAATTTGAAGAAAAATTTATTGCAAGAAATTCTAGAAAAAGATGTTTGCGTTTGTGGTAGACCTTTGGACGAAAACAGTATAAATCATATTAATGATATAATAAATGTAATGCCACCTGATTCATATACATATCAATTTGGACAATTTGTAGCTAAATCAAAAAAGTCTATTAGAGATTCAAAACAAAATGTTTTTGAGTATGATAAATTTTTAGATTATATTAGTTCATGTCAAGAAAAAATTGGTAAATATGAAGCAGATTCACATGAAAAGATAGAAGCATTAAAACGTTTAGATGCTGCTAAAACTTTAGTTGATGAATTGGAACAAATAAAGGATGAATTAAAGTCATTAGAGAGAGAAAAAAGCAAATATGAAGGAAATATTGCAAGACAAAAACAAACATTCCAAATTTCATCTAGGCTTTTATCAGACTTAAAGAGAAATGATAAAATTTCATTAGAATATAATGATAAGATTAACTTCTTTAAGCTTATTGCAGCCACATTGGTCGCAGAAAAAAAGGATAGAGAAAATAGAGTTAAAGTTGTACTTAACAATTGCGTTAGAGATATATTTAAGCGTTTGACGACTCAAAAGGAACTTGATGCTGATAAAATTCAATTTATTAATGATGATTTTTCATTGAGAACAACCTACTTAACTGGTGGACAATTAGCTGTAGATGAATACTCTTATGTAATTGGTATTGTAAAAGCACTTCAAGAGTTTAATATGAATAATAATGAAAATCCAATTATTATAGATGCACCATTTGCTTTTACTGGAAATAGACAATCAGAACATATTTTTACTACATTACCTAGTGTAGTAAAACAAACTATTTTATTAACACTTGATTTGAATAAAATAAAGAGACTATTAAATAGAACTGATTTATATGAATTTTATGTTATTAAAAATGATAGTCAAACTAAGGCATATATTGAAAGGGGAGATATTAATGATATTAAATTCTGATTTTAATTTATATCATCCACTTTGGGAGAAAGCAGACGAACTTCTATGTAATAATGAAAGAGTAGGATTGTTTAATAGATTGGTTGATGTGTTTTTGATAGCATGTTCAATAGGTATAAAAGAAGATAGTAGAATAGATGAAGCGGAATTTCCTTTAGAAAACCCTAAAACTATTGGTAGAAACACTTATCAAAGTATGCAAAATACAGATTTAAGAGATTTATTAGACTTAATGCTTCAAAACATTTTGATTAATTCAAAAACAATTGATTTAGATGTTGATGAAAGATTAAAATTAGCATTTAATCCTGATTATACTTTGCCAAAGATTACTGCAACAGGATTATTAATTGGCTTTGCTAATTATGGCATTGTTAAAATCTTCGAACACATTGATACTGAAGTTCCTTTATTAGTTATTGCTGAATTATATGATTATTTTGATTCATTGACTGAAAGTGATTATACAGAAATATTAAATAGTATTACATTAGATCAATTATTAGAATATACATAGAAGCCTAAAAAAGTAGGTTCTTTTCAAAAATCGGTGTGTCGATAAAAAAGAGCTTTAAAAAAATCAGTGTGCCGTCTTTACATAAATCGGTGTGCTAACTTTAAAAAAATCAGTGTGTCATTGAAAATGGCACACTCTTTTTTATGAAAGTTCAAGTGATTATTTTTTATTTTTTGAA
>JAHHSV010000025.1 GCA_020025015.1 Anaeroplasmataceae bacterium | reverse complement strand
GAATTAGATTAGGGTTTAACACCCCATTTTAGGGGTGAATCCTAAATTCAGGTATTATACTAATTTTCAACCCCGATGTCAACAGAAAAATTAAAATCGCTTTTATTTTTTTATATTGAATATTAATTCCAGATATTTTATAATCAAATTGTCAGCATTACTGACACAAAGGAATGTGATTAAAATGTCTAAAAAAGAGGAAAACATCTCATTATTTTTAGAAACAGCCCTTAAATGCTTCATTAAAAATGGAATTTATGAAACTAAGGTTAAGGATATCAGTAAAGCTATGGGAATAACTGAAAGAACTGCCTTTCGTTATTTTAATTCAAAAACCGAAATGGTTTTCGAGGCCTTAAAGCTTTTATGGAAAAAATATCTTAAAAAAATTGAACGTAATTATGCTAGCCTTGATTTATCAAATTCTTCTTCCTTAGAAAAGCTTCAGGCTGTTTTAATGCTTTATGGTAATTTATATTTAACCGATGCTAAGCAGCTATTATTTGTTGAAGAAGCTGAAGCCTATCTAACTAGAAATAAAATAAACATTTACTACCAAAAGGACTTTCCAATAAGCCCTAATAATACAAGCCCCCTTGCTGATGTTTTAAAGGATTCCAAGGTAATTTCTGATTTAAATCCTAATATTAATTTAGATCTTACCTACTATAATACCTTTGATGCCCTTCTAGGCTTAATGCAAAAGCTTAGCATTGAATTTTCTAATAAAAGAATAACCCAGGAATACGCTAAAGAAAGGCTACTAGCTATTACCGCCATTCTAGCCCAAGCCTTCTTGAAGTAATGAAAGCCCCAGTTTTATAATTGGGGCTTTTTAAAAACAAAAAAGTGCCTAAGCACTTTCTTTTATATTTAATTCGCATTTAATATTAATTAGTTCTTCCTTACTATTACCAGCAAGAATAGCTTCTAGACGCTTAACCGCCTCTAAAGAAGACTCCTTAACCTTATTATTAACTGAAGTTAAAGCGGGTACGCAAAGATTACTGAAATAGCCATCATTAAAGCCGATAACTAAAACATCCTCGCCAACCTTCTTATGGCTAATTGTTAAAGCTCTAACTGCACCAACAGAAATAACATCCTCACCACTTATTACAGCATCTAATTCAGGATGCTTAGAAACGATATCTAGGGTTACATCATAACCGCCCTCAAATATATCATCTGTTAAGTGAACATGAGGCTCTAAGCCTGCCTCTTCCATTGCCTTAAGATAGCCATCTCGCTTATTTAATGCACTACTATTTGATAGGTATTGGATATAAGCAATATTCTTTCTACCCTTTTCAATCAAATATTTTGTAGCATCATAAACGCCACCTTTTTCATCAATAAATATTGGTGAACACTTACTAACATTTAAGTTACCATTTGTAATCGCAACTGGTAAATCATTTAACTTAGCTAGGGCCTCTGGATACTCATTTAATACATTAAAGAATGAGCCAATAAAAATAATTCCATCAATACTAATACTCAATACAGAGTCAATGTATTCTAAGCATAAGTCAATATCACCTGCTGTATTACAAATAACTGTTCTATAGCCTAAGCTAGATAGCTCGCGATCAATTACGTAGGCAGCATCTGCATAATGCTGTAAACGAATATCTACTACCATTACTGCAATAGTGTTTGTTGATTTAGTAACTAAACCCTGAGCAATGGCATTAGGCTTAAAATTATATTTAGAAATAACCTTTTCAATTCTTTCCTTTGTTGCAGGTCTTACATTCTTGTGATTTAAATAACGAGACACTGTTGATATAGAAGTGTTTGCCTCTCTTGCTATGTCATAAATATTAATTGCCATGTGAACATCCCCTTTCACCTATTATACTATGTATTATACTTGTTTTACTAGATTTTTCCAAGAAGTTTAAACAATATATATGAATATATGCTATAATTTATATATAAATCAAGGAGGAAAGACCTATGAATTCAAGATTAGAGACCTATAAAGTAAAAGTTGGTAACCTAGAATTAGGTGGAAATGATAAAATTTATATTCAAAGTATGACTAACACAAAGACTAAAGATGTTGAGGCAACCGTAAAACAAATCCTTAGCCTTGAAAAAATCGGCTGCGAAATCATCCGTGTTTGTGTTTTAAATAAAGAGGATGCCTATGCCCTAGGCGCTATTAAAAAACAAATCCATATTCCTTTAGTGGCTGATATTCACTTTGACCCTGAGCTAGCGATTATTGCTATTAAGCAAGGCGTTGATAAAATCAGATTAAACCCAGGAAATATTTCTAATAAGGAAAAAATCGTTGAAATTGTTGATCTATGCAAGGAGCATAATATTCCAATTAGAATCGGCGTTAATTCAGGCTCAATGCCTAAGGATCTTCCGCTAACAGCTGAGGGTATAGTTGAGGCAGCAAATAGACACGTTAGAATTCTTGAGAAATTAGATTTCCACAATATCGTAATTTCCTTAAAATCATCTGATATAGATCTATCAATTGCCGCTTATAAATTAGCAGCTGAAACATTCCCTTATCCTTTACATGTTGGTATAACTGAGGCGGGTACATCATTTAATGGTTTAATTAAAAGTACAATTGGTATTTCTAAAATCTTAGATTTAGGTATCGGTAATACAATGCGTGTTTCACTAACTGATGATCCTAAATTAGAGGTTAAGGCAGCTAAAGAAATTTTAAAGGATTTAAATCTTTTAAAGGGCTTCCCTAATTTAACCTCATGTCCAACCTGTGGTAGATGCCAATACAATATGATTCCTATTGCTAAGGCAGTTGAGGAATATTTAGACTACGTTCATAAGGATATTCACGTAGCGGTTATGGGCTGTGCGGTTAACGGACCTGGTGAGGCTAAGGAAGCTGATTTAGGTATAGCCGGTGGTAATGGTGAAGCAATTTTATTTAAAAAAGGTCAAATTGTAAGAAAAATCAAGGAAGAAAATATCCTAGAGGAATTAAAAAAGGAAATAGATGCATTCTAAGAGGTTCGTGGCTTTCACGAGCCTCTTTTCTATATGAAAAAAAACAAAAAAGAATAGAAAAATTTTTATTTGACATGTTTTATATGTAAAAATAAAACCAATCGATTATAGATTGGCTTTAAATAAAATATCATTATTTTTTGTTAAAAAGTTGACTTGCATCTACTAGTGGAAGAAAAATAGGTGGTATCATTAGTGATGACATAGCAGTAGATAAAATACTCCTCATATAAGGAAATAAAATTTGAACCGAATTAATATTTAGAAAATATTGTTTTTCTTCTTCTGTATAATCTTTCAAAACAAAACTTCCAATTATGTCTAATTCTATTTCAATTGGTAACTTTTCTTTTTCTGTACTATGTAAATTAAATGATAATTTTAAATCAAATTTTTCAGTACTTTTCTCAATCACTTCTTTTGACAAATTAGGACAAAGATTAAACTGATTACCAGAAAATTCATTTTGCTTTATATTAAATTTTAATGTTTTTATATTTTCAATTTGATAAATCATATTTTCCTCCTAGCATACTCTATTCTCACAAATATATCGTTCATTATTTAAATTACTACAGCAATTTTCAAAACAATATTCAATGTAATTATTAGCCTCTTGCTTAACGACAATTGATGTTTCATTAACTTCTTTTGGTTCTTCTTTTATTTCAATATTTAGTTCAATATTAAGAGCGTCACAAATTTTACATAGTGTATCTATTCTTGGGATGCTTGTCAATTTTTCGATTCTAGCAATAACAGGTTGCTTAATTCCTGTTTTATTTGCCAATTCTCTTTGTGAAATATTTAAATCGAGACGTGTTTTAACAATTTTAAAAATAATATCAGATACTTTATTGATTCTTTCTACCATTGGTCTTTCTTTTTCAGAAATCTCAATTCCTTCAAATAAATCAAACTTTTTGTTTTCTGTCATATTATTAGTTCCTTCTTTCATAGTCCTTCATCTCTTTTTTAGCTTGTTCCAGTTCATGCTTCGGTGTTTTTTGTGTTGTTTTTTCAAAAGCATGAAGTAAGACATATTCTTGACCAGTTTTGTGAAAAAAATAAATTATTCTATTTGGACCAGGTCTAAGTTCATACAAGCCATCACCTAAACTTTTAGCATAGGATCGTGATTTATGTGGTAAGTCATATCCATATTCTTCTAACTGTTGAATATAAAGATTAATTTGCATTAATTCTGTTTCCTTATTTTGATTAAGTAACTGTTTTACAAATTCATCAATGGGACATCGTCCGCTTATGGTTTTATATTTAACAATTTTAACCACATAAATCACCTCCTTCTAAAATAATTTCGATAACTTAAAAGTTATCACTGATAGTGTATCATACTTTTTAAAAAAACGCAAACGATTTTTATGATAATTGTATACTTATTTGAGAGCAAAACTAAAAAATTAAAACAATTAAAGGTATTTTTTTATGGAAAGAAAAGCAAAATATAGTAAATGATTAAAACTAGAAATCATTAAGAGATATATGAATGGTGAATCAGCAACTTCTTTATCAAATGAATCCTTCTTAAAATCATCCTTATCAAAAAAGATCCATACATGATCAATTCTTTCATTAGCCTTTAATCTTCTTTCAACATCCTTTTCAGCAAATCCAACAAGTCCCAATGTACTATATGACTTATCTCTAGAATCAACAACTATATGTAAATCGTTGGACTATCGTGCATATTTTCTTGCAATACTTTTCTTTAAATTCTCAACATATTTCTTTTCGGTTTTTGTCCCCTCTGAATAGACCAAGTGTCTACCAAAAGGCATATACACTGGTTTAGTATTCTTCCCCTTTGGTCTAATATTACTCATTCCAATTCAATCCTTTCTCAATAAAAGGATCAGCACCATATTTACCTTCTAGGTACTGCTTATAATATTTGGCATCCTTTCTAATTTGCTCTCCCTTATAATTTACAATATTAGATAGGGAAACAATTTCAGTTGAATAGTCTTCATTTTCGTAAACAAACATTATTTCATCACGTCTAAAATTTTCATTATTCATATTTAATATATCGTGTGAATTAAAAATTAATTGAGCCTTATTATCAGCTGAATTATTAAATAATTTTATAATCTCTTTATATATTTTTGGATGTAAGTAGGCATTCATGTCATCACACAAATAAATAGAATCTGTATTTAAAGCATTAAGAATATTTAAAATTATCCAGAAAATCTTTTTTGTACCATTTGATTCATCAACTAAGGAAACATAATAATTTTTCTTCTTACCATTAACTATCGCTTTTCTTGCAAACAAAATAGAATTGATTTGACTATCACTGAAAATAATATCATCAACCTTAATATCTAAATCATTTAAAGATTTAATTATTTTTTGTTTATTATTTTGAATAAAAGACATAATTTGATTATCAACGATATAAGAAAAATCTAAAAACTTAACATTTAAAAGCTGACGATATAGAGTTCTCACAATAACAAATTCAATAGGTAAATCCTTTGAATCATTATTGGCATATTCCTCATACATTTTTGAAAGCATACTCTTAGTTTTTGAAAATACAGTTATGCTATTGTTAAGTCTTTTTATAATATCTCCTTCTATTTTAGACTCTGCATCTCTTTCAAACAAAGTTATAAAATCTTCAGAATATTTTTTTCTATAAACCAAATCCTCTGAAACAATCTCAAAGCTTGTAAATGAATTTTGAATTTTTTGACCAAATAATTGCATTGGCTGATTTTCAATCACGTTGGCTTTTATTCCAAGCTTATAGCCAATTTCATAAGACCCTGTTAAGAAAAATCCTGTAAGCTCTATTACATCGCTCCCTGAAAAAGAACATGCTAGTTTCTTTTCACCTGGAACTTGATTTCCTCCTAGAGCTACAATTCTAAATATATCAATAGCCTCGATAATATTACTTTTACCCCCACCATTTGGACCATACATAGAAGCAACACGAAGTAAATTTGCTTCATTACATCTTTTTATATGCTCTGGATGTTCACTAACTCTATCTACATCTGCTTCCATTGAAAGAGTTATCTCATCATTTATTGACTTAAAATTTTTTATCGTAAACTCTTTTAGCATAATTACACCTCCGTGAGTTTTTTTCTCACGACTATTTTGGCATAAAATTTTAAATAGGTCAAATTATAAGTTTCTTTAATTTACTAGTAAAAAAGAATGGAAAAATTACTTCTTCCATTCTTTTTCTTATCAATTAGAATACCTTAGAAATACCAGTATCATAGAATACCTTCATACTCTTATTTATATCAACTGATGTTACACCATTAAATGTTAAGGTACCATAGCCAAACCAGTTAGCTTGATATTTATAATCTGTATAGCACTTCTTGCCATTTAAATTACTAATATCTAGAAGGCCCTTCTTAACATAAACTACCTCATTAACCTCTTCGCTAACGTAGCTTCCCTTACCTTGAAGATGCTTTACTAAGCCACGAATGTCAATTCTATAAACCTCAGTATAGTTAGCCTTAATAGTTAAATCACTAGTAATTGTAATTTCTTCACTATTTAAGCTGCCATTACTAAAGCTATCAAAGATATAGTATAAGCTATTCATAGTATAAACATTTAAGCTTGTATTATATAGCTTATCCTTACTTTCAGGTAAGGCTGGAATTAAGAATTTACCATTCTTAGCTACCCATTCTTCCTTCTTAGTGACTTGCATATCATCATAGCTTACTAAGTATTTATCCTCAAACACTGCATAGATTATAACATCACTAGTGAAAGTGTAGCTACTATCTAATAGCTTACCATCCTTAGCTAAGCTATAGCCTAAGAAACGATGCTCACGATTATTAAAGAAGGTAGGTAAATTAGTAGGTAGCTTATTAATATCATAGCTACTACCATGAGTATACTCAATTACCTGATTTAAATTACCACTACCATCATAAATAGAAACATTAACTGGCCTAATCTCCTCGTAATTCATATAGATATCCATATTCTTACTTGCTAGACTACCATTAACAAATCTATTAGTATAATTACTATCTAAGAAATAGCCCTTAAACTCATAAGACCTATTCTCATGCTTAATAATACCCGTAATATCCTCAAGGGTAATATACTTACCCTCAAGAACATTAATTACTCTATTACCATATAATGGATCAATTATATTTATGCTATAAACTGGAACAAGCTCCCATTTAGCATAAAGCATACCACCATTAGTAGGCATTAAATAGCTATTTGTTTCCTTATCAACCGCAAAAGGCTTAGTTAAGGCAGCATCAGTATACCAACCAGCAAAGTAATAATACTTATCATTAATTAGGTTATACTTTGGATACTCTGGTAAGGTGATTGCAGTTGAAGGTAAGGCCTTAATATCAGCAACCTGACTTCCACCATTTTCCTCAAACATCAAGGTAACCTCTGGGGTTGCTAGATGCCAGCTACCATCATATTCATAGAATAAATCTGGTTCATATGTATAATTTTTAATGTATTCCTCAAGCTTTGTTAAATCAACCGGCTTACCTATTTCATATAGCTCTAGGCTATTAGTACCGATTGTAATATTTACAGCTGAAGCTAAAGGCATATTAACGGATAATGCTACCTTGTATGCATATTCCTTAGTATTTTCAAACTTAGTGAAAACATCCACCTTGAAAATACCCATCTTATTATTATGCATTAATTCAGCCAAATTAATACTTAAGGTATATTTATTATTGGTCTCATCGTAGCTATAGCCCTTTAAAATATTAGTGTAATCTAATAATGGAGCCTCACCAGATGAGCCTGTACTACCAGTAATCGCATCCATTATGCTTTGACTGAAGCCGAAGCCAAATTGTAAAACATAATATAATGGATTAGCCATAAAGGTCTTTTCCGTAACCATTAGCTTCTTCTCATAAATACGACCAGAGCCAGAGCCAAAGACAGGAATAACCTCAGTTCTATGGAAGTAAACCTTATTATCCTTATAGTAGATATTTAAGATTCTATCCATACCAGGAGAACCAGCACTTACAGTATCACCAAACTTATATGGAACATCATTATTAACCCCTGTAATTACTGGAATCGGACCAATCTTAGCCTCGACAATCGGATACTTACTACCATCAATTAGCTTAACCTTAACCTCAATTGGTAAATTCATAGTAATTGGAATACCGATAATAGTCGCATTAATATTTACAACAGTCTTTAAATAGAAATCCTGCATCTTAGCGGTATTAAAGATTGCCCTAATTAATGGATTTAAGCTTGATAAATCATAGAAGTCACTTAGGTTATCAGGCATCTCTACTGTCGCTTGCTTATCAGTAATTGTTATACTAGCATTTACATTATAGCCAGCAACATATAAATTATTAGCCTCAATACCCTTAATACCATTTGCATCCCTTGTAACCGTTAAAGCAAAATCATTAGTTCCACCTAATAATTCCTTAGCAAAGGTAATACTAATTCTATTATCTAAAATCTCTAAGCTCTTAATTAGCTTAGCAAAATCAACACCATCAATTAGCTTCCAAATTGTTAAGCCCTGAGTCTTATTAATAGTTTCTTCGATTCTTCCAAAATCAAAGCTTAAAATTTCAGAAATAGTATTAATTAAACCCTTTAATTCATTAATATTAGCCATTAAATTTAAAGAGTTAGGGCTTTGCTCATTATTCTTATAAATAATATAGAACATCTCACCTATATAACGAATATCAAAGAAATGATTATTATAATTAGCTTCAGAGGTAACTAAATTTAATTTGGCACCAAAGCTAGTTGTATTATCTGGATTATTAATGATGCCTATATTACCTGAAATGTTATAATCAACATTCTTAATCTTAGCACTACCAATAATATCAAGCTTCACCTGATTTTGACCCAATAAATCAATTAGGCCCTTAATCATTTCAAGTAAGCTAACAATACTATTGTAGCCTAAATAATTATCCAGCTCTAAAACAGGCTTAAATTCAGTAATACCAGTTAAGCCTAAATTTGTGTTTTCAAGCTTCATACCATCAACTGCTACATTTGTAACTGTTAAATTTAAATCATTATCAATCTTTAGGGTTATATCAACGCCAAAGGCATGTAAGGAAATATAAATATTGTCAGAGGTATTTATTACAATACTATTTAAAATTGCCACTAAATCATAATTAATATTAGCTAGAGTTTCTGCCGGACTAGTTATACCAAATAACTCCTTTACCTTTTCCGCTAGCATATCAATTTCTGAGGTATGTAGCTTAACGCCATTATTACCATAGCTTACATAAATCATATCATCAAGTAAATCTATATTAATTACATGACGGATACCCTTGATGGTGATAAAGGTAATACTACCACTTACTACTAAAGGCTTAATTTGAATATTGATATCTAATTCAATATCAAACTTAGTTTCGCCTAAATCTAAGCTTGTCTTACCCTTAAGATTTAAATAATTACCATCAACAATTTTTAAAATCTTATCAATGCTTTCATAAACCATTCTAGCCTCAGCCTTACCTAAGGCATCAGTTAAATCTAAGACCTTAACCTTATCCATATTGGCTGCTACACTACCATTAATATTAGTTAAGCTAATTCCACCAGTAGCTATATCATCTAGAGAAATATTAATTCCCTTTTCACTAGGCATCAAGCCAAAACGATAGCTACTACCACTATTATTATCCAGTAAGGTAATAATAGTTTTACCCTCTACATACTCTAAGCCACCTAGAATATTAGCTATATTAATATTTGGAGAGCTTGAATTAGTTATACCTAAAATTTCCTTTAGCTCTTGAATAGTTAATCTAAGCTTAATATTACCAAAGACTAAATTTATTAAGTTATTATTTAATGAGCCCTCAAATAAAAGCTTACTTGTACTATTAGTAATATAACCATTTAAATAAGCGTTAAGCTTCTTATCAATTGAAGCTGTAACATTAATTTCATAGCTCATCTTATCCATTACTAAAATACCACTTAAACCAAGGTTAAAGGTATCATTAGCTATGAATTCCCTAATTTGAGCTGTGTATTCCTGCAAATACTTAAGATCATAATACTTATTAGCTTCAATCTTAGCTGGTACTAGGCTTGATGGTGCTAAAGAACCAGTAGCATTAATGTTATTAACGCCCAAATTAAAGCTTAAACCATTTTGACTATTAAAGCCAAGGTTAATATTTTTATCATTAAGCTTAATTACTAAATCTAGCTTATCTTGGCTAATAGCAATTGAGCTAATTAAATTATTTAAATCAAGGCTTCCTGTAATCTTTTCTAGGCTTGTATTATAAGCAATTAAAATTTCATCTACTAAAGCTAAAGCATCTTCAATATTGCCCTCAATATTTACATTACCTAGCTTAAAGTATAAGCGCTTAGCGATATAGGCAAAGCTAAATTCATTACCATTAATTATACCATTACCACTTAAATTAAAGCTCTTATCCATTACTAAATTAATATTTACTAAATCATTAATTACTAAAGAAACCCCAATGCTATCCTTAAATAGAGGCATTACCTTATTAATAATATTAATTAAATTATTAACTTCAGCTTTACCTAAATCAATCTTTGTAGGAGCTACTACCTCAAATGAGGCTCCAGCTTTAGCTATTACCTTAGTATTTACAAGCTTAATATTGTTATAGCTAAAATCTCTTAAAGCTATTACTAATTCTTCATTTTCTACACCTAAGGCTAGGCTTAGCTTAATTCCATTAATATTTAAGCCAAGCTTTAAATCACCATTTTCTAAAGCTAGTGATTCTAATATTTCACTTGTCTTTAGAGCTGACATCTGTAATAGCTCTTTTAGCTCAGCCACTGTTAGCTTAATAGTTAAATTATTGCCTAAGCTTACATATAAGGCATTGTTAATAAATACTACCTTAATATCTAGCTCTTTGCCTTTTATAGCTAAAACTAAATCAGCATGAGCCTTTAAATTCTTTGTATTGGCAAAGTCAATATTTAAATTACCTATTAGGGACAACGCTTCATTTCCCAATAGTATATTTGTATTAATTGTTACCGTTGCTAGCTTTTTATTAATTATTCCTGCAACAGGCTTTATATATTTATTTAAATTAACAAGGCTAAAGCCCGTATTTTCTTCTAAAGCTACCTTAGCTTCAGTATTTTCAAGCATTAGATCAATTACTTCATTATTAATATTTAAGCCAAGCTTAATTTCATTAGTTACATCTAAGCTTAAACCATATCCTAATACCTTTAGGCTTAGCTTATTAGCATCAACCTTTAATTCACTAATTAAATTATTTAAATCAATATTTAATTCAGGCATCGTTACCTGTAATTCAGCTAATAGGCTCTTAATTAAATTTATAGCTTCCCCTAAGGTACCCTTTAATTTTAGATTACCATAGCTAATATATAAATTACCCTGCATTAAATCAGTAGGATTATAGTAATAATTTACTACTACCTCTTCACCTGATATCACCAATCTTAGCTCAAGATTAAAATTCTTGTCTACTACTAGATTAAAGCTAATACCCTTAAAGCTTCCACGAACATTAATATTACTCTTAAATAAAGGAGTTACCTTATTAATGATATTAGCTAAGTTAGTAATACCTTCATTATTTAAATCAACCTTTTCAGGCTTAGCTACTGTAAAGCCTTCACCCTTAGTTATAGCTAAATTAGCATTCTTTATAACAAAGCCCTTTAGGTCTAAGCTACCTAATTCTAATCCTAAACCATTTTCTGTTTTGCTTAAGAACACCTCTAAAATTATGCCATTTAGATTAATTTTAGCAGCTATTCTTCCATCCTTTTCCTCAAGACCTTCTAAAATATTATTAAGATTTAAAGCCTTGTTAGACTTATTTTCGCCTAATTTATATTCTAAGGTAAAATTATTACCAGCCTTTACATAAATTGCATTATCAACAAGAATTAAATCTAAGTCTAAGCTACTATTTAAAATATTAAGCTTAAATTTACCACTAGCCTTTAAGGTATTAATATCTAGCATTAAGCTACCATTTAAGCTACCAACTAAGCTTTGATAATTAAAGCTACCATTTAGGTTAATATTTAATAGGCCATCCTTTAATAAATCACTAATAGCTGGATAATAATCCATTAAAGCCTTTAAGCTAAATGTTGGCTTTGTAGGAGCTTCAGCTGATACAGCCTCACCCTTACTTAAATCAACCTTTAAATTCATAAAGCTACTATTTAAGTGAATGCCCTTATCATCACTAGCTATAATTAAATCTAGCTTACCTAAGCTTTCACTAATGCTACCTAAATTTAAAACCAAATCTAATTTATCCTGAGCTATTATAACCTTTTCAAATATTTCCTTAATTGGCAGATTAAATACCATATCAATTACAGTATTTAAATCAAAGCCTCCAATACTACTTATATTAATTAAGCCTTCTAGGTCTTGCTTATCTACCTCTAAAATTACATTAGAAACGTAAATATAAAGCTTATCATTTAAATAATCAACCCTTAGGTTAAGCTCCTTACCCTTAATATTAGCTAAAATATTAAAGTGAGCCTTTAAATTATCAACAAAGCTAATTGTTCCATCTGCTTTTAGCTTAATACCATTTTGTTCTAGGCTTAAGGCTACATTTATAGCCTTACCATTAACTAGAGCAATAATATTTTTTATTAAGCCATTTAAATTATTTACTGATTGATACTCACTATCATTTAAATCTAAATTAATCTTATCATTTGTAGGCTTAGCTAAAACATTTAAGGAAATTCCCATTAGGCTTGAATCAACACTGATTCCTTCAACCTGAATCTTTTCATTACCTAGATCCTTAAATTGGAAAACAACAGGTAAAATCTCACCCATAATAGGAAGCTTTGCTGTCATCTTAATGTTATTATCTGTTTTAACTATCTCTGACTCATTTAAGGCATCCATAATCGCATCAACATCAATTAGCTTATCAGAGGCTAAGGTGTTAACATTAACCAAATCCTTAAATTCATTAATGCTTAGCTTTAGCTTCAAGCCATCAATGTCTAAATAAACTAAATCATCCCTATAGGTAAAGTTTATTCTATCACTTCTAAACGCATAAATATTATTAGCTACATCAAAGGCAAAAATACCATTGATTGGGTTATTATTAATTTTTAAGCTTAAATTGAAGTAACCAACCTTACCACTAATATATTCACCAAAGCCATACATTAAATAATCAATTGGCTTTAATTCCTTATTTGGTAAATCATCACCATCTTCAGGAACTAAATTCTTATATTTTTCAAAATAATCCTTATCCTTAAGATTTAAATCATCGTAGCTAAATGTTTCTGTTAGAGTACCAGTACACTTTAAAGAACCTATTACTGGAATCTTTAAATCATAGACCTCTTTAGTTTGAATTTCCTTTAAGGTCCAGCTCTTATCAAAGGTAAACCTTAAATCAACACTATCAAATAAAGGAAATTCTGATGCTCCTGCATAAGCCTTAACCTCATACATATAATCAGTTACAGATTGATGAGGATCTAAGCTAACCTCTAAATAATAATTACCAGCTTCATCAACCTTAAGCTCTGATATTTCTACGACAGTTTCCTTACATAAAATGTAGGCAGAAATTGTATTAGGAAACCAGCCATATATATTCTTATATTGATTATTTGAGTAAACTGTAGGTTCGCCATCCTCCCAAATAGTGTTATCACCATTTAGCTTACTTGGATCACGCGTAAAAACCTTATTTTCATCTAAATAAAAATACTTTTGAATACCAACGCTTTTCATGCTACTAGTACTAATAGCCTGTTGGAAAGCTCTATTATCAATAACTGTTCTCACATTATAAACATTTTGCTTATATTTGATGAACGCAACATCCGCATTAACTACACCTTTAGTAACACCAGTAAAATTAGCCTTAGTCATAGCGCCAGCTAAAATAGCTAAGTTATCTAAGCTGCTATAATCTTCTGGGCTTCCCTCCTTTGGCATATCCATTACTGTTGTTGTATATCCTAAAGCCTCAACTGGGCCTTTATTTCCTGTTCGCTTATTAACAACTGAAGTCACACCGACCGCTGAGAAGATTACAGATAATATTAAAATTAAGTATAATAATTTCTTTTTCATCCTTTTTCTCCTAACCGTGCACATATCACACTTAACCACATTATATTGCTAAATGTCAAAAAAGTCAAATTAGTTTAACATCATGAAAAAAAGGTAGATATATAATATCTACCAGCTTTACCTATTCAAAATATAATTCATCATCAACAAGCTCATCATAAAAGTCCTTCTCATGGCTTACTAAAATTAAAACACCTGGAAATTCATTTAAGGCATCAAATAATTCTAGCTTTGTTAAAGGATCTAAATGATTAGTTGGCTCATCTAGTATTAAAACATTACTCTTCTTCATTGTCATTAAGGCTAAGCGAACCTTGGTTCTTTCGCCACCAGAAAGCTCACTTATCTTTTTAATTGCTAAATCCTTTTGAATACCAACCTTAGCTAAAACACTTCTTAATTCCCCATCAGTTTTTAAGTGATAGAAATATCTTAAATATTCAACTGGAGTTACATCATTAAAGCTATCCTCTTCCTGTCTAAAAATATTTAGATCAACCGAAGGATTCCAAATGAAGTCACCACCAAGCTTAGCAATTTCATTAGTTATAGTTTTTAAAATAGTTGTCTTACCAACACCATTTCTACCTAAAATAGCAATCTTCTTATTTTGACCTAATAAATAGCTTAAAGGACCTAAGACTACCTTATTTTCATAGCCAACCACTAAATCCTTAAGCTTTAAAACCTCTTGACCAGTTTGCTTACTATAAGGGAAATGAAGCTTCATTGGAATATGATTTTTAGGCTTCTCTAATAGAGTCATTTTTTCAAGCATCTTTCTACGTGATTGAGCACGCTTAGTAGTCGTCGCTCTAACAATATTTTTATCAATAAAGCTTTGAATTTCTTTAACCTTCTTTTGCTGATTCAAATAAGCCTTTTCATACATTTCCTCACGGATGCCACGTTCCTTTAAATACGCATCATAATTCATCTTATAGCGCGTAAACACGCCATTATTTAAGCTATATACAACATCAGCAATCTCTCTAATAAAGCCCTCATCATGGCTTACAACAATGAAAGCACCATTAAAGGACTTTAGATATTTACTTAACCAAATAATATGGTCACTATCTAAAAAGTTAGTAGGCTCATCCATTAATAAAACATCAGGCTCCTGTAGCAAGAGCTTAGCTAAATAAACCTTCACCCTTTGACCACCACTTAAGGTATTCATAATCGTATCCATACCATATGAATCAATACCCAAGCCATTGACAACATTACCAACCGTTGAGGCTATCGCATAAAAATTATTTTCCTCTAAGTATTTAGTAATATTTTCAGCCTTATTCATAATTTTATCAAAATCATTTGGATCAGCTGTAGCTAAGGATTCATAAAGCCTTTGCTGCTCATGCTCCTTCTTAAATAAATCACTAAATACATCGGTTAAATATTCCTCAATAGTCTTATCATTAGTCATTTCTAAATGCTGATCTAAATAAGAGTACGAAACATGAGGTAGCCAGGTAACCTTACCTGCATCAGGTATTAAATTTTTACTAATTATTTTCATAAATGTTGATTTTCCACTACCGTTATCGCCAACCACAACCACATGCTCACGTGGCTCTAAATGGAATTCTGCTTCTTTATATAGTTCAACATCTTTATATTTAAACTTTAAACCAGTAACATCTAAAATACCCATATAAATCTCTCCTATCTAAATCTAACCTTAAGCATTTTAGCACAATTTTAATTTTCTCACAAGTTTACCAATTTAAAAAAATAAAGGGCCCGAAGGCCCTTAAATTATTATTTTAAATTTTTGATTTCATCATGAAGCATCTTAATGAACTCATTAATTGTTACAGTTACCTGCTCTTGATGACCATACTTACGATAAGTTACAGTGTTGTTTTCAACCTCTTTATCACCAATTACTAAGGTATAAGGTAGCTTCTTAGTTTGAGACTCACGAATCTTATAGCCTAGCTTCTCATCACGATAATCAGTTTCAACACGGAATTCCTCATCCATGAATAAATTCTTTAATTTTTCACAGTATTCCTTATGTAAGCCTTCGTTAACTGGAATAATTCTTACCTGATATGGACTTAACCAAGTAGGGAAAGCACCAGCATAATGCTCAGTAATAATACCAATGAAACGCTCTAATGAACCAAATAAAGCTCTATGAGCCATAACTGGACGCTTCTTAGTACCATCCTCAGCAACATAAGTTAAATCAAAACGCTCAGGTAAATTCATATCTAATTGAATTGTACCACATTGCCAAATACGGTTCATTGAATCACGTAGCTTGAAGTCTAGCTTAGGACCATAGAATGCACCATCACCTGGGTTAATCTTATAATCAAAGCCTGCCTTCTTACATGCATCAGCTAAGGCCTTTTCTGACTTATCCCAAATTGCAATGTCACCAATATATTTCTTTTCAGGTCTTGTAGATAATTCAATATGGAATGGTAAATTGAATACCTCATATACCTTCTTAAATAGCATAATTGTGCTTGCGATTTCATCACTGATTTGATCTTCAGTCATAAAGATATGAGCATCATCCTGAGTAAATGTTCTAACTCTAAATAAACCATTTAAAGCACCACTAGCCTCATGACGGTGTACTAAGCCTAATTCACCTAAACGTAATGGGAAATCACGGTATGAATGAATTTGATTCTTATAAACTAGCATACCACCTGGGCAGTTCATAGGCTTAATCGCAAATTCCTTATCATCAATTGTTGAAGTATACATATTTTCCTTATAGTTAAACCAGTGACCTGATGTTTCCCATAACTCACGGTTTAGCATAATAGGAGTTTGAATGAATTGGTAGCCAGCCTTAATATGAATCTTAGTCCAGAAATCAATTAATGCATTCTTAAGTAGCATTCCCTTTGGTAACCAGAATGGGAAGCCTGGACCATAATCAGACATCATAAATAGGTCTAATTCCTTACCTAGCTTACGATGATCACGCGCCTTACGCTCTTCAACTAGCTTTAGGTAGTTTTCTAATTCCTCTTGGCTAAAGAAAGCAATACCATAGATACGAGTTAGCATTTCATTGTTAGAATCACCACGCCAATAAGCACCTGCAACATTTAATAGCTTGAAATGCTTTAATTTAGCTGTTGAAATAACATGAGGTCCACGGCAAACATCAGTATAATCGCCTTGACGGTAAATATTAATGTCGCCTTCCATTTCCTTAATTAACTCACACTTATATTTATCATTCTTAAAAATTTCTAAAGCTTCCTCACGGCTTACTACTGAATGCTCAATTAAGATATTTTCCTTAACAATCTTCTTCATTTCTGCTTCAATCTTTGGTAGATCAGCAACTGTAATAGGATTATTTAAGGCCATATCATAATAGAAGCCCTCTTCAATAGTAGGACCTACACCAAAGCAAGCCTCAGGATACATTCTATGAATTGCATGAGCAAGCAGGTGAGCAGTACTATGATTTAAAACGTCTAATGCCTCCTTATCCTCTTCAGTTAAAACAACTAGCTTGCAATCCTTAGTTAGCTTATCACGTAAATCTGTTAGCTTATCATCAATTTTAACAACTACAGCCTTTTTAGCTAAAGAAGATGATAATTCTTTAACAAAATCAATAATTAATTTTCCCTCTTCTGTCTCTTTAATAGAGCCATCATTTAAAGTAATCTTTAACATATTCTTTTCCTCCTTTTAAATAAAAAAAACGTCCTTAAAAAATATTAAGGACGTGAATCACGCGGTACCACCTTAGTTCTAGTATAACATCTACTAGCACCTCGAAAGCCTTAATGCGGCCAACATAATAGCATTTAACTATCATCTACAAAGGGAGTAACAATATAATTTATTTAATAGCTTCCACCAACCGCTATCTCTCTAGAAAATTCCTTATATTATCTTGTCCTTCTTACGACATCTTAATTTTATACTTTTTCTAAAACTTGTCAAGCATATTGTTTTAAAAAACTCTTTAAATATTGTTTTAAAAAACTCTTTAAAGTATAAACTTAGTCAAATAAATAGGTAGACAAATAATGTCTTTATCTTTACTGTAATCTTTTGTGTGAATAATATATCGATTACAAATTCTATCAGAAAATTTTTCGTAAAATTTATCTATTGAAGTATGGATTTTATAATTTCCCGATTTAACTTCAATTGGGCAAATTTTATTATTTCTAGAAAAAATGAAATCAACCTCATAATTTCTCTTTTGAATTTCATTACGAAATGTATAATAAAACAATTTATGCCCATTAGCCACCAATATTTGAGCTACAGCATTTTCATATAAATATCCTAAATTAGCAGGTAATTTATCTGCCAAAAGCTTTTCATAAATTATGTTTTCCGTGAAGTCCTTATCTTTAAATAGCATTGTAACAAATAAACCTGTATCCGCCATATATATTTTGTATTTTTTCAAATCCTTATAGGCTGATAAGCCGACATTAGGATCATTAGAATGGTAACAAACATTAACCACCTTTGAATCTGCTAATTCAGCAATTAGTGAAAGTAATGTATCCTCGCCTGTCTGATAGCTACCAATCACAGCTTGAGTTTGAAAGGATGTCTTATTTTTATTAAGCTGACTAGGAATAGCTTCAAACATTAGACCTAATCTGCCTGTTGAATCTATTTTTTTGAAATCATCTTCATATAAAGAAATTATATCTCTTTTTACATCATCTACAGCTCTAAAATCTTTTTTACGAATATAAGCATCTACGGCCTGAGGCATACCACCAACCAACATATATAATCTAAATTTACGCATTAGTGATCGATTAACATCATTACCAATAGGTCTTTTTGCATTATAAAGCTCGCTTAAAATTTCTGGGCCATGAGTCTCATCTATAGCCCATAAGAATTCATCATAATCCATAGGATGCATAGCTATTTTAGTTTCTTCACTAGGAATCAAAATGTCTTTAACATTTTTCTTGATAGAAATTAAAGATCCAGTCTCAATATAATCGTAACGGTGATCCTTAACTAAGCTTTTTATAGCTTGTCTTGCCTTAGGACATAATTGTACTTCATCAAAAATTATTAGTGATTCTCTTTCATATAAAGTAGTATTAGTTAATAGTTTTAATTGTAAAAAGAAAAAATCTAAATCAGATATATCATTAAACAAATTAATTATTTCATTTTTGGCAGTAGAAAAATCTATTAAAATATAGCTTTTGTATTCATTTTTCGCAAACTCTAGAGCAACAGTAGATTTACCAACACGTCTAGCACCTTCGATTAATAATGCTGTTTCTCCATTCTTATTGGTTTTCCAATCTAAAAGCTTATCATAAATCTTTCTTTTAAACATATTATCACCGTCCTACAGTTAAATTATATAACTTTACTAATTAAAAAAAAAGAGTCATATATAATTTTCGCACTACAAAATTTAACAAATCATATAATTTTCGCACTGCAAGTTTTGACAAATCATATAATTTTCGCACTAAAGCTAGTGTTTGTTATTTATTTATTAATATTTTAGAGCGGTAAGTGGGAGCAGATAAACACCATCTGGTCTTTTATATGCTAACATTTTATTTTTTTCAACTCATTCGGTCATATTTAGCATTTTCATTCGGTCATATTCGTGAATTGCTAGTGCTAAAAAAATCCCAGCAATCATTCTTGGTAATCCTTTTTATTCGGTGTGTCCTATACGACTATAAAATAATCGGTGTGT
>JAHHSV010000024.1 GCA_020025015.1 Anaeroplasmataceae bacterium | reverse complement strand
TTTCATCTTTACTATCATTGTAAACCAATTTTTCATAACTTATTTGACACTACCTATAATTTTACCACATTATCTAGCTTCCAACAACGCTTTAACTAAGACAAAGCTTTAAAATAAAATGATTATTCTAGCTTCCATCTAAAAGCTAAAATAACCATTTTTATCCTTCCTAGCTATTCATATTTTAATTTTTTAGCGATTGTTCTTTTAAAATGCTTAAGCTCTTCCTTAGCAACACTAGAGCCCTTTTTACTTGCCATATTGAAATAATAGTAGGCTTTCTCTAAATCAACCTTATTAGTACCAACCTTATGTAAATAGCAATTACCAGCCCTAAGCATTCCCTCAACATTACCTAAAATGCCAGCCTGCTCCCACCAGTAAAGGCTAATATATTCATCAAAAAAATACTTATCGTTTCCACCTGAATAATAATCGCCAAGCTTAAGCATAGCCTCACTATTATTATATCTACAGGCGATTTCCAGTATTTTTCTAGCCTTTAAAGGATTCTTTCTTGTTCCATAGCCATAATAATACGCATCAGCCAATAAAACATAGGCTGCCTTAATATTCTTGTTATAGGCCTTTAGTAAAAACTCAAAGCCTTCCTTTAGATTTATTTTAAGCCTTTTACCACTAATTAGCTCCTTACCTAAAAATATATAAGCATCAGGATAGTCTAGCTCTGCTGCTCTAATTAGTAGATTCTTAGCCTCTTCCTCAGTCATTTTAAAAAAGCCAGCTAAGCCCATAATTGCTAGCTCATATAAGGCTCTAGGGCTATTGCTTTCACAAGCCTTTCTTAAATATTTTTCCTTTAAGACATAATCATTACCACTTGCATCACTAAGAAGCAGCATAGCCTCTACTGAATTATTTTCACTAGCTAAGGTTAGCCATTTAAAGGCCTCATCCTTATCGTATCTAAGCTCAAGCCTACCCAAGGCGACCATTGATTTAAGATTATCTAGCTTCGCACTATTTTTATACCATAAAATAGCCTGTAAATCACTTTGGATAGTACCATAGCCCATCTCATAGCAATAGCCTAAATAATAATAGGCTCCAGATTCCTGAGCTAGGCTTGCCTCACTAAAAAGTTTGAAGGCTTCATCAAAGCTTTGCTTAACCCCATTACCATTCAAATAGCACTGGCCTAATAGGGTTTTAGCCTCTAATAAGCTTTTTTCTAATTCCTTTAGGATGGTAAAAGCTTCTATGTAGTTTTTTTCATTATAAAGCTCTAAGGCTTTCTTAAATTCTAGCCCTTCCATATAAATCACCCAAATCGAATGTATATGTTTATTTTAGCAAATTTAGCACTCTAAAACAAGAATAGCTAGGACTAAATCCTTAACAATTAAAAAAGGAGCCAATATTATACTATAGCTCCTTAATTAATATACTATTCGAAATCTTCCTCTTCTAGGCCATCATCTGCTAATACCTCATCATCTAAGTCCTCTTCGAAGGCTTCATCCTCTTTATCCTCATAATCATCATCTAATGAATCAACTGAAATTACATCCTCTTCAGTTTCTTCAACTGGTTTATGCTTACATTCGAATTCAATATCCTTTAAAACACCTGTACCAGCTGGGATTAATCCACCGATAATTACGTTTTCCTTTAAGCCTACTAATGGGTCCTTCTTTGAGCAGATTGCTGCTTGAGTAAGAACTCTTGTAGTTTCCTGGAATGAACATGCAGATAGGAATGAATCAGATGCTAAAGCTGCCTTAGTAATACCTAGTAATACTGGACGAGCCTTAGGTAATTCACCACCAACCTGTAATGATTGATGAACAGCTTCCTTGAAGGCTTCGATTGATACCTGACGACCAGGTAATAGGTCTGAAGAACCTTCTTGAATTACATATAGCTTACGCATCATTTGACGAACGATAATCTCGATATGCTTATCAGAAATATCAACACCTTGGCTTTGGTATACCTTTTGAACCTCTTCAACGATATACTTTTGAACTGTCTCAGCGTCTTTAATTCTTAATAATTCCTTAGGTGAAATAGGACCCTTCATTAAGCGGTCACCACGCATAACTAGATCATCAACCTCAACTGTTAATTCAGCAGTAGCTTCAACTGTATATTCTACTTCCTCTTCGTCATTTACGATTGTAATAACAATACCTGACTTAGACTTTTCAATCGATTTAACCGTACCATTAATTTCACTAATAGTTGCCTTACCCTTTGGCTTACGAGCCTCAAATAGCTCCTGAACTCTTGGAAGACCTTGAGTGATATCGGCAGTAGACGCAACACCACCAGTATGGAATGTACGCATTGTTAACTGAGTACCGGGTTCACCGATTGACTGAGCTGCAACGACACCTACAGCCTCACCTACCTCAACAATCTTATTTGTTGCAAGGTTACGACCGTAACACTTCATACATACACCATTAGTACAATTACATGTTAGGTTTGTACGCATATAAACCTTATGCATACCAGCCGCTTTAATCTTCTCAGCAATGTCCTCATCAACTAATTCGTTACGACGACATAATACCTCACCCATATCTGTTACGATATCACGGGCTGCGAAACGGCCAATTGCTCTTTGGTAAGCTGGTAAAATTACCTTACCACCATCACCAATAATATCCTCTAACCACATACCCTTCTCAGTACCACAGTCGATTTGACTAATGATTACATCCTGAGAAACGTCAACTAAACGACGAGTTAAGTAACCAGATTCAGCTGTCTTTAACGCTGTATCGGTAGAACCCTTACGAGCACCGTGGGTAGAAATAAAGAATTCTGATACGGATAGACCCTCACGGAAGTTAGCCTTTACTGGAACCTCGATTGCCTCACCTGCAGTATTACTCATCAAACCACGCATACCGGCTAGCTGAGCAAAGTTAGATGAAGAACCACGTGAACCTGAATCAGCCATCATGAAAATCGCGTTATCACGATGCTTTGTTAATTCGCCCCAAACACCCTCTTCAATTTCTTGACGAGCTGCGTTCCACTCTTGCTTAACCTTATTCTTACGTTCCTTTTCAGTTAAAAGACCCATATCGAAAGCTTCTTGAATACGATCGATTGTATCATCAGCTTGCTTAATTCTAATGTCCTTACCCTTATATTCCAAAACGTCTTCCATAGAGATTGTGATACCAGATTTAGTACAATAATGGAAGCCTAAATCCTTTAATCTATCTAGCATTGCACTAGTTTCAGTAATTTGATGCTTCTTGAATACCTGAGCAATAATTTTACCTAAATTCTTCTTCTTAAATGGATCAACAATATCACGACCTAAGAAGTCCTCGATATTATCATGCTTAGGATCAAAGAAATACTTATCAGGAGTAGCATTTACTAGGTTATCCTCAGTTGGTTCGTTTAAATATGGGAAATCCTTAGGCATAATGCTATTGAAAATCATTTTACCTAAAGTTGTGAAAATATACTTATTCTTATGCTCTTCCTTATATCTTGTAGCTGGTAAATACTTAGGATCAATGAAAATACGAGTTTGTAATGTAATTTCATTATTCTTGTAAGCCATATAAGCTTCATCATAATCCTTGAAGAAATGACCCTCGTTATGAAGACCCTTCTTTTCAAGAGTTAAATAGTAGTTACCTAAAACCATATCCTGTGATGGTGTAACAACTGGTTTACCATCCTTAGGGTTCAAGATATTGTTAGAAGCTAGCATTAATAAACGAGCTTCAGCCTGAGCCTCAACTGATAATGGAACGTGAATAGCCATCTGGTCACCATCGAAGTCGGCGTTGAACGCTGTACATACTAATGGGTGAAGACGGATAGCCTTACCTTCAATTAAAACTGGCTCGAATGCTTGAATACCTAAACGGTGAAGAGTCGGAGCACGGTTTAATAATACTGGATGCTCACGAACAACCTCTTCTAGAATACCCCAAACGATATCCTCTTGACGTTCACAAACCTTCTTAGCTGCTGGAACTGAAATAGATTTAGCTCTAATTAATTCACGGATAACGAAAGGCTTGAATAATGTTAAGGCCATCTCACGAGGTACACCACATTGGTACATCTTTAAGCTTGGACCTACAACGATAACTGAACGTCCTGAATAGTCAACACGCTTACCTAGTAGGTTTTGACGGAAACGTCCTTGCTTACCACGTAGCATATCAGATAAGCTCTTTAAATGATGATTCTTTTCAACTGCAGCCTTCTTGCCACGCTTAGAATTATCAATTAAAGCATCAACAGCCTCTTGAAGCATACGCTTCTCATTCTTAGTAATTAAGTGAGGAGCGCCTTGCTCAATTTGCTTCTTTAAACGGTTATTACGGTTTAAAATACGACGATATAGGTCGTTTAAGTCTGTAGTTGCGAATCTACCACCATCTAATTGAACCATAGGTCTTAAATCTGGAGGTATAACTGGAATTACAGAAAGAATCATCCATTCAGGCTTATTGTCTGAGTGTAGGAATGATTCAACAATCTCTAAACGCTTGATAACACTATCACGCTTTTGCTTAGAGGTTGTTTTTAAGTTACGACGAAGCTTTTCAGCCTCGGCTTGAATATCAATACCCTGTAATAGCTTTTTGATAGCCTCAGCACCTGTTAAGGCCTCAAATGTATTACCATAGGTCATATGTAATTGATAATATTGCTCTTCGTTAATTATTTCCTTTTTAGCAAGACTAGTCTTACCTGGATCAGTAACGATATATGAAGCATAGTATACGATGCTCTCTAAATCCTTATTTTTTAGCTCTAGTAAAATAGCTAATGGAGATGGAGAATTCTTTAAAAACCAAGTATGAACAACTGGGCTAGCTAATTCAATGTGACCCATACGTTCACGACGAACCTTAGATTCAGTTAATTCAACACCACATTTTTCACAAACCTTACCCTTATCAGTAGAACGCTTAGATTTACCACAAGCACATTGATAATCTTTCATAGGACCAAAGATTTTCTCACAGAATAATCCGTCTACTTCTGGCTTTAGAGTACGGTAGTTAATAGTTTCATGCTTCTTAACCTCACCATGGCTCCATGATTTGATAACCTCTGGAGAAGCTAAACCAATTTTAATATATTTATAATGCTTTGCCATTTTTTCTCCTCCTATGCTCCAAATTTAGAAATTACGTCTTCGATACCTAAATCAACGATTGATTGATTTGCCTCATCTTCACCCTCATCATTAATTAATTCAACACGAATACCTAATGATTGTAATTCACGAGTTAATACTCTGAATGATTCAGGAATAGAAGGTTCAGGGATTGGAGTACCATCAGTGATAGCTCTAAATACCTTATTACGTCCAACGATATCATCAGATTTAACAGTTAACATTTCTTGTAATGTATGAGATGCACCGTAAGCCTCTAGAGCCCAAACCTCCATCTCACCGAAACGTTGACCACCATTTTGAGCCTTACCACCCATTGGCTGTTGAGTAACTAATGTGTAAGGACCTACAGAACGAGCATGTAGCTTATCATCAACCATGTGGCTTAACTTGATGAAGTACATAATACCAACGTTAACCTTATTTTCAAATGGTTCACCACTACGTCCATCATATAAGGTTACCTTACCATCTGTTGGAGCACCCTCTGGTTGAAGCTTAGCTTCACGCATTATTTCACGAATATCTTCGATAGTTGCACCATCGAATACTGGAGTTGCAACCTTGATTCCTAGCTTCTTAGCAGCTAAACCTAAGTGTAACTCTAAAACCTGACCGATGTTCATACGAGAAGGAACACCTTGTGGGTTTAACATGATATCAATTGGTTGACCATCCTCTGTAAATGGCATATCTTCTAGTGGAACGATGTTAGAAATAACACCCTTGTTACCATGACGACCAGCCATCTTATCACCAATCTTGATCTTACGCTTTTGGATGATATAAACACGAACAACCTCATTTACGCCTGGTGCTAATTCATCACCCTTAGACTTCTTATAATGTTGGATTGATTGAACAATACCGCCGCCTCCATGAGGAACTCTTAAAGAAGTATCACGAACCTCACGTGACTTTTCACCGAAGATTGCTAATAATAGCTTTTCTTCTGGAGTAGGCTCTGTTACACCCTTAGGTGTAATCTTACCAACTAGAATATCGCCTTCCTTAACCTCAGTACCAGGAATAACAATACCATTTTCATCTAGATGGCTAATAGTCTCGGCACCAACGTTAGGAATTTCAGTAGTAAACTCTTCCTTACCTAGCTTAGTATCACGAGCTTCAATTTGGAATTCATCAATATGTAAAGATGTGTAAACGTCATCGTAAACCATCTTCTCGCACATGATAACGGCATCCTCGTAGTTGTAGCCATCCCAAGTCATGAAGGCTACTCTTACGTTACGACCTAAAGCTAATTCACCATTCTTCATAGATTGACCATCAGCTAAAATGTCGCCACGCTCAATTCTTTCACCAGCTGCTACAATTGGACGTTGCATGATTGCAGTTGCAGAGTTTGAACGTAGGAATTGATATAAATTATAGGTATATAACTCGCCACTATCTTCTCTTACAACAATACGCTTAGCATCAACGTATTGAACAACACCTGACATACGAGCGATTAATGCACTACCTGAATCCTTGGCAGCACGGTATTCCATACCAGTACCAACAATTGGGCTTTCAGGATTAATAATAGGTACAGCCTGACGTTGCATGTTCGCACCCATCAATGCACGAGTCGCATCATCGTGCTCTAGGAAAGGTACACAGGCTGCAGCTACTGATACGATTTGCTTTGGAGAAACGTCCATAAAATCAACCTCCTCTGGAGTAACGATTTCAGTTTCACCATCACGACGACCAATAACCTTTTCTTCAACGATATGACCAGCCTCATCAAGTAAAGTAGATGCAGAAGCAATTACTACACCATTTTCCTTATCAGCTGATAAATATCTAATTTCATCAGATACATACTTTTGGCCATTTTCATCCTTCTTTACAACGAAATAAGGAGATTCAATAAAGCCATATTCATTAACCTTAGCATAGGTTGCTAAAGATGTAATTAAACCGATTGATGGACCTTCTGGAGTCTCAATAGGACACATTCTACCATAGTGAGAATTGTGAACGTCTCGGACCTCAACACCAGCTCTATCACGAGCAATACCACCAGTACCTAAGGCTGAAATACGACGCTTTTGAGTGATTTCAGCAAGTGGGTTAATTTGATCCATAAACTGTGATAATTGGCTTGAACCAAAGAATTCCTTTAGTGAAGAGGTTAAAGGCTTAATATTAATTAAGCTTTCAGGGGTAGCTTCACTTGGATCTACTGTAGACATTCTGTCTAAAATATTCTTTTCTAGCTTTGCAAAGCCAATTCTAAATTGATTCTTTAATAATTCGCCTATTAAACGTAAACGACGATTACCTAAGTGGTCGATATCATCTAAGTTTCCAATACGCTTATATAAATTAAAGTAATATGAGAATGATGCAATAATATCAGATAAAGTGATATGTAAAGCAGTTTCAGTTGGATCATTACCAATTAATCTTACAACCTCTTCTGACTTTGGAGCATATACGCTTAAGAATTCACAAGTTGGATCATCATCTAAAGTATTACCTAAATCAACAACATGACGTAATGCACTACGTCCCTTCTTTAGATTCTCTAGAATTTCACCTTGAATAACTGCACCCTTAGCTGCAATTACCTCACCTGCGTTAAATACTAAGCTTGCTTCACCTGTAGCTTCATCAATTTCATAGATATCCTCATTAGCGATAACATCCTCAGCTAGAGTTAAACCCTTAGCTCTTTGGAAAATATCTAATTTAACATTATATTTATAACGGCCTACCTTTTGTAAGTCATAACGTCTATCATCAAATAAACGTTCTTTAATTAAACGTCTTGCGCCATCAGCAGGTACATTGTCTTCGCCAACTCTTAGCTTAGAGTAAACAATCTTAACTGCCTCATCCTTGTCTAATGTTTGTTTATAAGTAGCTTCCTCTTTAGCAAAGGTTGCATCAAAATGCTCATCCTTGCCAAATAAGTCAGTGATTTGCTTATTTGTTTCTAAACCAAAGGCACGTAAAACAGTAGTTAATAGGATTTTCTTAGAACGGTCAAGCTCTGCATACCATACATCCTTACTGCCCATTTCATAATTAATCCATGCGCCACGTGTAGGAATAATTTGACCAGCATACTTAATATCACCGGTTTTCTTGTCTACTTCCTTAGAATAGTAAACACCAGATGAACGAACAATCTGGGAAATAATAACACGCTCAGCACCATTAATAACGAATGTACCAACTGGTGTCATATAAGGAATATCACCCATAAAGATTTCTCTTACAGTTTGAACTCCTGTTAAAGTGTTTTCTAAACGCACATTAACCTTTAAAGAACGAGAATAGTTAGTATCACGTAGCTTAGACTCTACGATACCATATTTTGGGTCCTCAAAATGATACTCATCAAAATAAATCTTTAAAACTCCACCAAAAGATTCGATTGGAGATATATCCTCAAATAATTCCTTTAAGCCAACGTTAATAAAGTTGTCAAAGGATTTAGTTTGAATCTCAATTAAATCAGGAATTTCAACATCAGTTCTAATCTTTGAGTAATTTCTACGTTCAGATTTTTTGCCATATTGAACAACTTTGTAATTCATAAATCCACCCCTTCGATAAGTCAATTGGAGGGTATAAAGGCGCACTACCCCCACTAATATTGCATTTTATAATTATAACCACTTATGTCAAATTAGTCAATAAATTTAAGGTATTTTTAAAAAAAATATTGAAAAAAATGCAGTTTTGTGCTTATCTAATTTGAAAAAACTAAAAAAAGAAAAAAGAGGCCCTAAACCTCTTTAATTGACTTGATAATCCAATATCCCTTTTCTTTAGTTATAACTGTAGCATTACCAAAAATAGATACTAAAAATTTAAGGCTAGATTCAGCTCCTTGCTTCTTTTGAATCACAACCCATAGCTCACCATTTAGTAAAAGCCGTTCTAGTGCTCCTTGATAAATAGCAAACACCGTATCCTTACCTGCTCTAATCGGTGGATTCACTAAAACTCCAGCAAATTTCAGGTCCCCTGGTAGAGCTTCATATAAATCACCACAATAAGCCGTAGCCTTAACATTATTAAGCTTTAAATTTTCTAAGCCTAAATTATAGGCTCTTTCATTGATTTCTGACATATAGATTTCTCTATTCGTGCTTAAGCCTAAATAAACGCCAACTGGGCCATAGCCTGAGCACATATCTAATAAAGGACCCTCAATACTAGGCTCCTTAAAGGCATTTAATAGAACATAGGTTCCAAAATCTAAAAAGCTCTTAGAAAAAACGCCACTATCAGTCTTTAAATTTAAAGTATAATTATTAACCTTAACGCTATAATGCTGTGGCTTAGATTCTACAGTTACATTTTTATCATAGTAATGACTCATAGAATAAAATAAAAGCCTAGGACGAATCCTAAGCTTTAAATTTTAAGTTAAATTACTTAACTTCTACTTCAGCACCAGCGTCAGTTAACTTCTTAGCTACTTCTTCAGCTTCAGCCTTGCTTACTTTTTCCTTAACAGCCTTAGGAGCGTTGTCAACTAATTCCTTAGATTCCTTTAAACCTAAACCAGTTACTTCCTTAACAACCTTGATTACACCTAATTTAGCAGCACCAGCTGACTTTAATACTACGTCGAACTCAGTTTGTTCTTCAGCAGCAGCAGCACCAGCACCAGCAGCAGGAGCAGCAGCAACTGCAGATGGATCGATACCGAATTCTTCCTTCATAGCGTCTACTAATTCTTTAATTTCAAGAATTGTCATTTCTTTTAATGATTCAATAAATGTTTCTTTAGTTAATTTAGCCATTGTAATTTTCCTCCGTTATTTAAAATATTATTAATTAGGCTTCTTTTTCTACTAGCATATTTAAGCCAATTGCTAATTCTCTTACTGTACCTAACATACCTGCAGCAAGTTGAGTTAGTAATGTCTCATATGATGGTAATGATGATAATGCATGTAGCTTATCAAAGTCATAAACGTCACCGTCTACAACACCCTTAATTACTTCAATGTTCTTGAAGTCTTTTGCAAATTTAAAAATTTCCTTTGCTGGTGCAACCATGTCTTCCTTAGCGAAAACCATAGCAACTGGACCAGTTAAAGAATCTGCAAGCTCTTGATATCCGCATTCGATTGTTGCACGACGGCTAATATTGTTCTTTACAATTTTAACGTCACAACCATTAGCGCGCATATCACGACGTAATTGCTGGAATTGTTCAACAGTTAAGCCTTGATACTTGAAAGCTAAAACAGCTTTAGAATCTTGGATTTTGCTAACTAATTCAGCAACAGCGCTCTTCTTTTGTTCAATTGAGCAGTTCATGTGTGTTACCTCCATTAAATTTAAAAATCTTCCTACCCGAGGCAGGAAGATTTGTTAAAACAAAATCTATACAACCTCGGTAGAAATTAAGTGCAATTAAGCACACCTACTGTCTTTGGTAAAATTATTTATTAGCAGCTAGAATTGTATCAGGATTTAATTTTACACCAGGTCCCATTGTTGATGCAACGGTAACATTTAAGATGTAAGATCCTTTTACAGTTGAAGGGCGAACTTTCATTAAAGTATTATAAACTGCCTTTAAGTTTTCAGCTAACTTATCAGCACCAAATGATACCTTACCAATAGTCATGTGAATATTACCAACCTTATCAGGTCTATATTCAACCTTACCATTTTTGATTTCCTTAACAGCCTTTTCAACATCCATAGTAACTGTACCAGTCTTTGGGTTTGGCATTAATCCCTTAGGACCTAAAACACGTCCTAAACGACCTAATTGACCCATCATATCTGGAGTAGCTACGATAATATCGAAATCGAACCAGCCCTTGCTGATCTTTTCAATATACTCGTTTTCACCTACGAAATCAGCACCTGCGTTCTTAGCTTCCTCTTGTTTAGCGCCACGGCATAAAACTAATACGCGGCGAGTTTTACCAGTACCATTAGGTAAAACGATTGCGCCACGAATATTTTGTTCAGCCTTACGTGGATCTAAATTTAAGCGGAATGCTACGTCTACAGCTGCATCAAACTTAGTAGTTGAAGTCTTGCAAGCTAATTCTAATGCTTCTTTAGCATTGTAAGCCTTATTTGCTTCAACTAACTTAGCTGCTTCTAAGTATTTTTTTCCTCTCTTCATATTAATCCTCCTAAAATGTGGTATAAGCGGGAATTTCCTCCCACAAATTTAGGCTGTGAAATACAACCTTTAAACAAATTAATCTTCGACAACAATACCCATATTTCTTGCAGTACCTGCGACGATTTTTGTAGCCGCTTCAATGTCATTCGCATTTAAGTCTGGCATTTTCATTTCAGCAATTTCCATTGCCTTAGCTTTTGAGATTCTAGCTACTGTATTCTTCTTAGAATTGTCAGAGCCCTTCTCAATTCCAGCTGCTTTCTTTAATAAATCTGATGCTGGTGGAGTCTTTACAACGAATGTAAATGAACGATCCTCATATACAGATATTACAACTGGTAATACATATCCCATTTTGTCTTTAGTTTGCTCATTGAATTGAGAACAGAAGCCTGGGATATTAACGCCTGCCTGTCCTAATGCTGGACCAACTGGTGGCGCTGGATTAGCTTTGCCGGCTTGAATTTGTAATTTAACAACTTTAACTACCTTCTTAGCCATAATAGTTTCCTCCTTCTTACAATGATGTGGTCAAGCGGAATAATCTCCTCCCACACTACGTCACATAGACGTGCTTATATATTATATATAATTTATTTTTAAATTGCAATAGGATTTTAAAATCTTTTTTCCTAGCTTTAAATAAATGAAAAAGGATGGCCAAAACCATCCCTTAAATAGCTATTAAATTACTAAGCCTTATCAATTTGAGGAAGCTTTCTTACTTGATCAAACTTTAATTCGTTAGGAGTTGCACGACCACCAAACATTGAAATCATTACAACAATAATTTCCTTTTCTTCATTAATGCTTGAAACAGCACCAATTTGACCCGTCCAAGGACCTTGAGTAATCTCGACAGAGTCACCCTCATGAATATCAAATTTAGCAACCTCTAATTGACCAATCTTTTGTAAAATACGATTCATCTCATCTTGAGGAATAGGTACTGGCTTTGTTCCATGACCACTTGAGCCTAAGAAGCCTGTAACCTTTGGTGTGTTACGAATAACGAACCAAGTGTTATCATCCATTTCCTTTTCGATTTCCATTTCAACAAAAATATAGCCTGGGAACATTTTTTGTACCTTAATGCTCTTTTTGTTCTTCTTATCTACGACCTCAACCTGCTCTTCAGGAACTAATACCTGATAGATTTTGTTTTGTAGACCCATGCTTTCCTTACGGCTTTCAATGTCATCCTTAACTGAATTTTCATATCCTGAATAGGTTTGTACTACATACCATCTCTTACTCATTTACCTTACCCCATAATCCTTGCTAATATTTCTGTTATAAACATATCATATAATAAGAATAACAAAGCAAATACGATAATGAATGAAAATACACGAATTACGTTACCGAAATACTTTTTACCCTTTAACCAGCTAATTTTCTTAATTTCTGGAATTGCTGGCTTAAAGAATGGATAAACCGCATAAACTAATGTAACTGCACCAAATACAACTAGGATCCAAGCAAATACAGTTGGGAAGCCACCAATTAATGGAGCACTTGGACTAATTGTTAAGGTTCCTGTTAAAATTAATACACCTAATAATAATACTAATAGAGAAATAAAGAAGAATAAATAGCTTTCCCATTTATAATCCTTAGAAATTATTTCCCATAGCTTACTTTTCTTTTCTTCTTGCTTTTGTTTAATAGCCATAATAATCACCTACTACTTTGTTTCCTTGTGCAAAGTGTGCTTATTGCACTTTGGACAAAATTTTTTAACTTCAATACGTTCGCTATCCTTTTGAGGATTTTTAGTAGTTGTATAATTTCTACTTAAGCATTCCTCGCAAACTAATATAACCTTTTTTCTCATAATTAAAAAACCACCTCTTAAAGTGTCTATAACATTTTACCTTGTTTTAGTCAATAAGTCAAACTCTTCTCTCAATATTTCTTTTATTTTTTTGAGCTCATAGTAGATTTGGCTTTCTTTCCTTCCTAGCTTTTTAGAAATAACGGAAACAGGAGTGTTATAAATAAAAATTTCCTTATAAATATATAATTCTTCGCCCTTAAAAAGGCTTGAATAATCTCTAACATTATCACTTAAGCTATTTAGGTCCGGTATAGCATCAACTACATAGGGTATAGTTTTTAAATTAGCTTTTCTAAGCCGCCAAAATGAACGTAATAAAATCAGCTCAAAATACTTGTAAAAGGTCTTTTTATAGGAAGGCTTATAGCTTTTAATTGCACTAGTTAAAAGTATTAGCCCCTCCTGCAAGCAATCATCAATTTCATAAGGATAAAATCCACAGCTTCTTGCCTTATATTTAATCATGCTAGCATACTTCAGATACATAAGGTTTAATGCTAGCTCACTACCCTCATTAATTAGATAGATAAGCTCATAGTCATTCCAACCTTGATATAACATTTTACTCCTTATTAATATGTAATTTTTCTAATAAAATACCTGCACTAACAGAAGCATTTAATGAATTAACGTGGCCTGACATTGGAATCTTTACAATATAGTCAGAGGCCTTAACTAAGGTTTTAGTCATACCAAAGCCTTCACTACCAATTATTAAAGCCAAATCTAAGCTTTGATCAATATCCTCAATAACTGAATTGCCGCTAGCGTCTGTTGCGATAATCCAAAAGCCATTATCCTTTAAGGCCTTAACAGCTGTATTTAAGCTATTAACATAAATAATTGGTACATATTCAATAGCTCCCGTTGATACGTGACAAACTACCTCTGTAATTGGAACACTTCTATTATTACCTAAAATAATAGCATCAAAGCTAAAGGCATCACAGCTTCTAATAATAGCGCCAAAATTTTGGGGATCCGCAACGCCATCAAGAATTAAAACACGCTTTTGCTTTTTATCGCTCCTAATTACGTAGTCTAAATCATAATTTTCGTAGTCCTTTCTAAAGGCTCCATAGCCTTGATTATGATTGCCAAAGGTTTTATTCATAAACTCCTTTGTTTCATATTTAATCTCAATATTACTTTCCTTAAGCTTATCCTCTAGGTAACCACTTTTATTTTTATAATCCTTTAAAATATAAACAGATTTTAATGGGGCTTTAGCATGAATTGCTTCAACCACACAATTTTTTCCATAAAGTTTAATCATACATATTCCTCATTTTTCACAAATTAAATACCACACTGATTATAGCATAATTAGTGCTAATTTTAAAGTTAAAATAAAAAGGCCCGGAGGCCTCTTTATTAGAATTTTGATAAAATTACCTGAATACCATAATACATCTTCTTAATCCATGGAACTATATTTTGTAATAGCTTCATTAATGGAGATGCTAATAAGCATAGAGCTGCAAGAATTAATACAGCAGGAACTGGTAGGGTTTGAACTGTACCACCCTTCTTAGTTACAACATTAACACGGTAATCCGTTTTTAAATTATTTATTACTAAGAAGCCATCATCAGTGAAGGTTAAGCGAGTTGATGAATCGCCACCAATTTGCTGAGCAACGAACTTAGTATATTTTCCGTTAATTACATAACGATTTTCAGTTGAAATTTCAATAGTAGGACGAATGATTTCTGAATTAGTTCGAAGTGATTTAGAATCATCGGCCATATTTAAATAATAGGTTGATGAACTATCTGCAAATTTAATTAAGGTATTATCAGCTAAAGAGCCATAGAAGTCCTCTTCGCTAGCATAGCCTAATTCACTAATAGTAATTTCACGTGATTGGCTTGAGCTTGCTAGAGAATCAATTAAAACCTGCTCAGCTCCTAAAACTATATAGCTTACGCCATCCTCACCTGGATTAGTATAGGTTACGCTTGGAACATCAATTATAAACTTAACATAATCATTATTTTCATCGACATATTCGAATTGCTTATCATTAATTGTAAGAACGTAAGCACCACTATCCATCTTCACAACAGATGTTTTTAATACCTCATCAATATCAAAGCTTGGCGCAGGTGTATAATACTTATTATTAATTACAATTTGCTTACGATTTTGAACAGTTTCTAATCTAACCTTTGGTAAAACATTATAATTAGTTTCAAAGTAAACAGGCTCACGATCAGCCTCAAGCTTCGCTAAATAAACATTACCATTATTAGGATCAATTTCAATACTCATTGTTACGCCTTCACGTTCAAATGGCTTAATATCTGTTTGATAGCCCTTAAAGTGAATAGTTTGATTCTTTCCTAGAGTAACAAGTGGTGTAGGAATCTTCCATTTTGTTGTATGATTATCAATTACTAAATAGCCTTCCTTATTCGCTAAAGAAACCGTACTATGAGTAGGATTATTGCTTGCACCTGAATCAGAGTGGGTATCAGTCATATAGCCATCTAAAACATAATAGTCGGCACCACTAATCGCAATTGATGGAATTTCACTAATTGTTATCGTTTCAACATTCTTTGAATAGTATTCAGTAAATTTAAAGAATGGTCTAAATTCAAAGAAATTAGGCATAAATACAGTTAAAATAACAAATAAGGTATATGAACAGCCACATAATATCTTACGCATTGTATTAAATGGCTTACATACTCTAAATAAAACCATCATACAGGTATGAGTAGCCATAATAACAATAATTGTTGAAGATGTTAGGAAGTCTAAGCCTAAATACTTAACTAGCTCAAAGGCGAGTGTCGATGAAATAAGTATCGCAACCGCACCAGGAATAGCACCCTTAAGGATGTTAGTAAAGAACCTTCCATCAACCTCTTTATTATTAGGCTCCAAAACTAGGAAGAATGATGGTAAGCCAGTAACTAAGAAATCAATCATAATTAATTGGTTAGTACTAATTGGATACGCACCACTAGAGTTAATAGCTTGAATTGCAAGCAAGAAGCTAAAAATAGTCTTAGTTAAGAATAAGCAAGCAACGCTACTTACATTATTGATAACTCTTCTTCCCTCAGCAACAACCTTAGGCATTGAATCAAAGTTAGAATCTAATAAAACTAAGTGGCTGACATTACGAGCTGCCTCACTACCAGAAGCAACCGCAATACTACAATCAGCTTCCTTTAGGGCTAGGATATCGTTAACACCATCACCAGTCATCGCAACAGTCTTGCCAGCTTCCTTTAAGGTCTTAATTAAAAGCTTCTTTTGGTTAGGAGAAACACGGCCAAAAACAGTATATTTAGTAGCGGCTCTAATAACCTCTTCATCCTTTAGGCCATCTAAGCTAATATATTCACTAGCATTTTCAATACCAGCACGCTCACTAATTTTTGAAACAGTTAGTGGGTTATCACCAGAAATAACCTTAACCTCAACACCTGATGATTTAAAGTATTCAATAGTCTTTACTGCATCAGGTCTAATGTTATCCTCAATTAAAATCATTGAGATAACATCAATATCACCACTTGGTAGGTTACCATTTTCAATATTACCAACCTTATGTGCTAATAATAAAACACGATAACCAAGCTTTGCATGCTGCTCTACTTCCTTCTTAATTAAAGGATATTTATCCTTCATAACAAATTCAGGGGCACCTAAAATAAAGGTTCCTAAGCGTTCAAAGGTTACAGCACTAAACTTTCTTTGGCTTGAGAAAGGAATAACCTCCTTATGCTTAATACGCTTAGCACGACCAAACTTATCCTCTAAGGCTTTAGAGGTTAAATTATTATCATTAAGAGCATTTAGCATAGCGCTTATTGTATTTTTGGTACTTAAGCCAGCAACATTATTAAACTCAATAATATTTTTAACGCTCATCGTACCATCAGTAATAGTACCTGTCTTATCTAAGCATAAAACATTAACACGAGCTAGCATTTCAATACAGTATAGCTCCTGAACCATTACATTGTTTTGCGCTAGCCTAATTACACCAACCGCTAAAGCAACAGATGATAATAGATACAAGCCAGATGGAATCATACCTACCATCGCACCAGCTGTTTTTCTAACCGCAACAGTATATTCAACGCCATTAGCGAAATATTGCATTGAGAATAGGGTTGCTCCAATTGGAATAATAATAATTGCCATGAAAATGATAATCCAATTTAATGATTTTAATAAATCAGATTTAGGCTTCTTATATAAACGAGCTTCGCTTGTAAGCTGCTCAATATAATTATCCTCACCAATTTTATCAACACGAGCTGTACAAGAGCCACTTACAACAAATGATCCACTATATAGTAAATCACCTGGCTTTTTAACTATGGCATCACTTTCACCTGTTAATAGTGATTCGTTAACCTCGATTGTGCCATCTAAAACAATACTATCAGATGGGATTTGATTACCTGAGGTTAAAACCAAAATATCATCTAATACAATTTCATTAACGCCAACCTCAACCTGATTTGAATCACGAATTACATTAGCTGAAGGTGCACTCATTAATGATAGCTTGTCAATAGTATTTTTAGCTTTAATTTCTTGAATTATACCAATAATAACATTGGCAGTAACAATAACTAGGAAGAATAAATCTGTGAATGCTTGAACAGATATTAACCAACCAGCAATCGCTACAGTCAAAATATTAAAGAAGGTAAAAACATTAGTTAAAATGATTTTTCTAATTGATTTAGTAGAACCAGCTCTACTCTTATTATTTAAGCCCTCATCTAAACGATTTTGAACAAGCTCATTACTTAAGCCCTCTTCAATATTAGGCTCATAGCGAACTATTTTTTGAGGTCCTTTTTTATATTCTCTTAGCTTTTTTTTCTTTAATCTTTCACGTTCACGAGCTAATTTCTTAGCTTCCTTTTCCTTTTGCTTAGCTAAAGCCTTTTCTAAATGAGGATTAACAATATATTCTTCACGAATAATTGATTCATTTTCGTCTTCGGCCTCAGGTGAATCACTAGCTTCAGGTAAGGCTTCCTTAGAATCAGCCTCTTCGTCTAATGTGTTATTGGCATTTTCTTCTTCATTTGAAGAATCTAGCTTTTCGATATCATCGAAAATATTTTCATCGTGGTCCATTAGATTTCTACCTCCCTAAAAATAATATCAAATATTTCTTCAAGCCTTTGATTATTATCCAGCAAATTAAGATAACCAACTAAAGCCTCAAAGCCTGTTGCCTCATGATAAATTATAATATCAACATTCTTGCGATTAGATTTAACATGGGCATTTCTTCCTCTTAAATAAATATCCTTTTCCTCTTCCGTTAAAAGATCATTTGTAAGAAGATATTTTATATATTTAGCTTGAGCTTCGCTATTAACTCTTTTAGTAACGAATTTATGAATTTCCTTTACCTTAGTTAACCCCTCTGCTAAAGCCTGCTTACGAATGTATATTTCAAATATTGCATCCCCTATATAAGCTAAGGTTAAGCCGTTATATAAATTTGCATTCATTTATAATATACCATTTTCTATTAATAAATTACGATATTTATCAGCACTTTCAAAGTCCTTATTACTTCTTGCCTCTAGCCATAAATTATAGCTTTCCTTAAGCTCAGGAGTCATTTTTAAAAGCATAAAATCAATTCCTAAAATATCCATAATTTTTTCAAAGGTATTAACCATAACTAAAAGCCTTTGATAATCCTTATTACGATAGCTTTGGTTAATTTCCTTAACAATCTCTTCAACTAGCATTAAAACATTTTGAACATTAAAATCCTGATCCATATAGGCTATAAATTGGTGAATTGATTTATCATCCAATTCATCTGATTTTAAATCACTAGCCTCTAGGAAATACTTAGTTTGCTTATAGGCTCTTTGCCATTTATCGTAAATCTTTTCATATTGGCCCTGCAAATCCTCGCTATAATTAATAATTGAGCGATATGGAGCAAATAATAAAAGTAAACGTAAAACCATACATTCCTTTAAGGTCTTTAAATCCTTAACATAAATTACATTACCTAAGGATTTACTCATCTTTACACCCTTTAAATCAACACGACCAACATGTAACCAATAATTAGCTAAATGATTATGATATAAAGCCTCATTTTGGGCAATTTCATTTTCATGATGAGGGAATTTTAAATCCATACCACCACCGTGAATATCAATTGCATTACCAAAAATCTTATGATTCATAACGACACATTCAGTATGCCAGCCTGGACGACCTAAGCCATACTTAGAATCCCACTTGATCCCCTCATTAGTATCCTTCCAAAGAGTAAAATCTAACGGGTTTTTCTTTTGTAAATCAACATCTACACGGGCACCCTCAGTTAAATCCTCTAAGGATTGATTAGATAAACAGCCATAATCCTTAATTTCATCAATCTTAAAGTAAACATTACCATTAACATTGTAGGCATAGCCCTTTTCAACCAATTCATCAATAAAGCCTAGCATATCGCCAATATAATCAGTAGCGTGAGGAATAATATCAGGCTTTTTGCTACCTAGTCTTTTACAATCCTCAAAATAAGCTGCCTCATAGAAGCTTGCTATTTCCTTTTCAGTTTTATTTTCTGCTATTGCCTTATTAATAATCTTATCATCAATATCAGTAATATTAGAAGCATAGGTTACCTCATAGCCTCTAAATTCTAAATAACGCTTAACCATATCATAAAATACAACCGGACGTGCATTACCAATATGAATATAATTGTAAACTGTTGGTCCACATACATACATTTTAACCTTATTGCCATTTAGAGGCTTAAAGTCCTCAAGCTTATTAGTTAATGAATTATAAAATTGCAAACCCATAGTTAACCCCCTTTATGCTAAAAAGGAGCGTAGGCTCCTTCTTTAAATTTTGTATTACTTCCAAATATTTTCTACTGCGATACCTAAATTTGTTGTATCTGTTACCTTGCTGCCTTCAGCTGTATTATTACCAGCTGCTGCACCTTCATAATTGTGACCTACAATATAACCATAGCCAGCAACATAGGTTGCTTTTTCCTCAGGCTTTTCCTCAGGCTTTTCCTCAGGCTTT
>JAHHSV010000023.1 GCA_020025015.1 Anaeroplasmataceae bacterium | reverse complement strand
GTTTTTAAGAGTGTATATTCCATAATTATTAATTGCGTAGGGCAATGAGGTCGGTTTGTTTGTAAATAAAATAAACGTATACTTATAACAAGATATAGAATTTAAAAAGTCTATAGTTTGTTGCTCATCGAATGCAGAGTCAAAATCATCAATTAGTATAAAAACATTTTCTTTATCTGAGTTTATATTATTTATTAGCGAAAATAATAATCTTTTTGCTTTAGAATTAGATAAAGAATTGTTCTTTAGTTCAACTTTGATATTGTTGTTAATTAATGAGTCAGAGTCTACATCTAATTTTATTTCCAAATCGTCACATAAAATAGAAGAACAACATTTTCTTAATATATTGTTTGCTTCTTTGAGGTTTTCGTTTATTTCTTTAATAATGTTGTTTGAGTCAAAATAATCATTTAATTTGTCAAAATATAATTTTCTTACATTACTTTTTGATGTTAACTTTAATTGCTCTATTATTGATTCATTGTTTGATATTGGTATTACTATGTTGTCGTTTTTAGATATAGGGAAATTATTTAGTGTGTATGATTTGTCTTTGCCAGACAATGCTTCCGATAATTCACTAAATAATCTAGTCTTTCCGGATTCGCTATGACCATAAATTATATTAATCTTTCTTAAGTCATATGAAAAATTTTTGTTGTTTTTGTTAAAATTTAATTTCATTTTTATCACCTCTAGATATATTATATATCATTTCTATTGTAAATTTATAGTTTGAGTGATATTATATTCAAGCTATGGGATTCCGACCCCTGCTAAATTTGAATATGCTACAACAAGATGTAAGCGGCAGCTATCGCAGCAATGGATTCCGACCCCTGCTAAATTTGAATATGCTACAACTTGGTATGATGGTTACCGACATTATGAGAGGATTCCGACCCCTGCTAAATTTGAATATGCTACAACTTTTTCACGGTGGCAAGTAAACCAAAGCAAGATTCCGACCCCTGCTAAATTTGAATATGCTACAACGAGTATCTTGTAGACATCGCTCTCATCGGCGATTCCGACCCCTGCTAAATTTGAATATGCTACAACAATACATACCTCAATTCTTAATAAACCTAAGATTCCGACCCCTGCTAAATTTGAATATGCTACAACTAGCTTTGTGAAAAATGCCAACAAGCGTGCGATTCCGACCCCTGCTAAATTTGAATATGCTACAACTGGCTTATCCTTTTAATGTTGCCAAGTATTGATTCCGACCCCTGCTAAATTTGAATATGCTACAACTAGACTCCCTTTGCTCCTTTAATAGGCTTAGATTCCGACCCCTGCTAAATTTGAATATGCTACAACAGATATATTACGATAGAGTTACAAATGTAGGATTCCGACCCCTGCTAAATTTGAATATGCTACAACAGCCTGTTTCAAAACCTTTGCGTATATTTTGATTCCGACCCCTGCTAAATTTGAATATGCTACAACTAGCCTAACGTGTTAGTGTATAAGCCGCCGATTCCGACCCCTGCTAAATTTGAATATGCTACAACTTATGCGTGCTTTTTCTTCTTCTATTGCTTGATTCCGACCCCTGCTAAATTTGAATATGCTACAACAGTAGGTAGAAATACTGAAGGACTGAACAAGATTCCGACCCCTGCTAAATTTGAATATGCTACAACAATAATGGAGGTAATAAGTAATGAGCTTAGGATTCCGACCCCTGCTAAATTTGAATATGCTACAACATTCTCTATTTGAATTAAACAATGCTAATGGATTCCGACCCCTGCTAAATTTGAATATGCTACAACAGCTTATTAAAATGAATGTTAACGATCTTGGATTCCGACCCCTGCTAAATTTGAATATGCTACAACAACTGACCAGGTTTATTCACAAGGTATTCCGATTCCGACCCCTGCTAAATTTGAATATGCTACAACGCCACTCAAGCTATGATTGCGGACAACCCAGATTCCGACCCCTGCTAAATTTGAATATGCTACAACCTTTTTTTTATTTTTTGATTAGTTATATAGATTCCGACCCCTGCTAAATTTGAATATGCTACAACTTTATTAATAATAGACTTATAACTAGCTTAGATTCCGACCCCTGCTAAATTTGAATATGCTACAACAATAATGTGTTAGGCGAATACTCATAAATGGATTCCGACCCCTGCTAAATTTGAATATGCTACAACAGCTTTTAATGAAACTGCGCCAACGATTGTGATTCCGACCCCTGCTAAATTTGAATAGGATTATTTTAAAAAAAGTAGCATAAAAAAACATGATTTCCCGTAATAGAATCATGCTTTTTTAATATTTGTTATATTGAATCATCGTTTGGATTTTGATTTTCATTGACTATTTTATTGCCATTTTCATCTAAAAGCTTCTTTTTTCTTTTAGGCTCAGGTACGGGATCGTAAGCCATTTTATGAAATGGATTACAGCGTAAAAGACGCCAAATTGTTAGCATGGATGCCTTAAAGAAATTAAAACGCATAAAGCATTCCTTAGCATACTGACTACATGTAGGCGTAAACCTACACTTAGGACAAGTGTTTGGCGATATTTTTGTTTGATACCAGTTAATTAATTTTATTGCTAATTTTCTCATTAGTAATCACCGAATGTATTGTAATCTATTTTCCTAAATAATTCAATTTATTTTATTCTAAAGGGTATTTATGGTATAATCTACTAAGTGTTTAAGCTTTAGGAGGTGCTATAATGGATAATTTTAATAAATATTATGAGCTTAAGAAAAGGACTGATGAAATTTCATATCTTTCAGGTGTTCTTTATTATGATGCAACGACTGATTCACCTGCTAAAGCAAGAGAATATAGCTATGACCTGCAGGCTAAGCTTAACAGCAAAGCTATTGAGCTTAGAAGAGGCTTAGAGTTTAAAAACATTATAAATGATTTAAGCCTAGATTCTAATCTAGAGCCACACCAAAAAAGAATAGTAGAGCTAGAAAAATTAGAAATCGAAAAGCTAGATAAAATACCAAGTGATAAATTGATTAAGCACTTAAATAATCAAAATAGGGCTTATATGGCTTGGGAGGAAGGTAGAAGCACCTTAGATTATGGTGGCTTTGAAAAGGAGCTTGATGAGCTTGTTTCTTATTATAAGGAATATATTAGCCTTTTAGAAACAGATGATAAAAAGGGCTATGATGTTTTATTAAATGATTTTGAAAAGGGCTTTGGAGTTAAGGAATACGATGAGCTTTTTAGCTTGATAGAAAAGGAATTATTGCCACTAATTAAAAGAATTTTAGCTACTAATGATAAAATGCCAAATTTAGGTGAATTTCCTTTAGAAAAGCAACGTGAGCTTACTAAATATTTAACTGATATTTTAGGCTATACCAGTGATAGAGGTACAGTAAGAGAAACAATTCATCCTTATACAATACCTTTAACAAAGAATGATGCAAGAATAACTACAGCCTATCTTTTAGATAATGTTTTTTCTAATATGTATTCAGTTATGCATGAAACAGGCCATGCTCTATATGCCTTAGACTTAGAGCCTAAATATTTACATACAGCCTTATATAGCTCAGCTTCAATGAGTATGGATGAATCTCAGTCACGCTTTATTGAAAACTATATTGGTAGGGATATAAATTTTATAAGCTTTATAAAGCCAAAGCTAGAAGAGCTTTTCCCGGTTTTTAAAAAGTATAGTAATTTAGAGCTTTATAAAATAATTAATATGGTTAGTGCATCATACTATAGAACTGAAGCCGATGAGCTTACCTATCCTATTCATGTTTTAATTAGATATAAGATTGAAAAGGGCTTATATAACGGTGATTTAAAGGTTAGTGATATTAGTAAAACCTTCGACGATTTAATGGAAAATTATCTAGGAATTAGACCGCATAATAAGAAGGAAGGCTGTTATCAGGATGTCCACTGGTCAAGTGATTTTGGCTATTTTCCAACCTATGTTTTAGGTAGTGCAATTGGCGCTCAGCTTCTAAATAAAATGAAACAGGAGCTTGATTATGATAAGCTTTTATTAGAAGGTAATCTAAAGCCAATTTTGGCTTGGTTAAAGGATAAAATACATAAATATGGTGCTTTATATGACACTAATGAATTGTTAATAAAGGCGACTGGTGAGCCTTTTAATCCTAAGTATTATATAGACTATTTAATAAATAAATTTAAAGATATTTACGAGGTGTAATTGTGAAATTTGATTTACATAATCATACAGTTTATAGTGATGGTATTGATACAATTGAATCACTAGCTAATAAGGCCTTTAGCAATGGGGTTACAGCCTTTGCCATAACTGATCATGATACAGTTATTGGGGCCTCATTAATTCCAAGTGAATATAGAAATAGAATCTTTCCTGGTATTGAATTTTCTAGTCATTTAAATGGAGAATCTGTTCATATTGTTGGCTTGTTTAAAAATGGCATTATTCCAGATGAGATGGTGGAATTTAGCCATGATTTTTTAGAAAAGCGTAAGGATAGAGCCGTTAAAATGATGGAAAAAATCAAAGAGTTTTATGGCGTAGATTATGATCTTGCTGACCTATTAAAGGAATATAAAATTCATTCAATAACTAGAGCAAATATGCTTAGAAATTTAATGGAGGTTAATAATATTTCTAAGGAGGAAGCTCAAAAGTATATATCTAATAGCAGTAAGGCCTATATTCCAGTTGTAAAAACTAGTCCTAAGGATGCGGTAGATTTTTTACATAAAAACAATTGCGTTGTAATTTTAGCTCATCCAGTTTTACTAAAGGAAGAAACCTTAAATATGCTTCTAGACCTACCTTTTGATGGAATTGAGGCTAAGTATCCTAAAAATACCGCCGCTGATGATATTAGGCTTCAAAAAATTGCTAGGGAGCATAATTTCATAATTTCAGCAGGTAGTGATTGCCATGGTGATAATAGCCATGCTAATATAGGTACAGCTACCTTAAGCTTAGATGAATTTAGACCAATTGCAGAAATGCTTGGTTATGATTTGGAGGAAATGCGATGGAAATAACAAAGGCTGTTTTTATTAAGTCGGCTGTTGATAACGATGGTATTGAAAATGTAAATAACTTACCAGAATTTATGCTTTGTGGTAGAAGCAATGTTGGTAAATCTAGCTTTATTAATGCCTTAACTAATCAGCATAAGCTAGCTAAGACTAGTCAAAATCCAGGTAAGACCCAAACCTTAAATGTGTTTTTATTAAATGAAAGCTTTTACTTAATTGACGTACCAGGCTATGGCTATGCGAGGGTTTCAAAATCAGTTAAGGAATCCTTTGGCAAAATGATTGAAAATTACCTAGCTACAAGCCAAAATCTAAAGCTTGTTTTCTTGCTTGTTGATTATCGTCATAAGCCTACGGCTGATGACATAACTATGTATAATTATTTGAAGTATTACAAGATACCAGTTTGCGTTATTGCAACTAAAAGCGACAAGGTAAAAAATAGTGAAAGAAAGAAGAATAAGGAGGCTATTAAGGAGGCCTTTAATCTAACAAAGGATGATAGATTAATCATAACATCTTCTGAAAAAAACCTAGGTTTAAACTTTGTTAAGGAAGAGATGGAGCTTCACTTAGAAAAAAGTGAATAAAAATATTTAGAAAAAGCCTAAAAATGTTGAAATTTAGGCTTTTTTTGATTTTTTAAAACTATAATATTAATTGAATTCCTATTAGCCTTAATGCAGGTATGTTATATTGACTTTTTGCTTTTTTTATTATATTATAATAAAAGCGTAATAGTGCATAAGAAAGAGTGATTTAAATGACAAAAATAAGTTTAGAAGAATTAGTTGCCTATCTAAAGGAACAAGGCTTCGTATTTCAAGGTAGTGAAATTTATGGTGGTTTAGCTAACGCTTGGGATTACGGTCCACTAGGTGTTGAGCTTAAGAAAAACGTAAAGGAAGCATGGTGGAAGGAATTTGTTCGCCATAATCGTTACAACGTTGGTTTAGATAGTGCGATTTTAATGAATAAAGAGGTATGGGTTGCAAGTGGTCACCTATCAAACTTCTCAGACCCATTAATCGATTGCAAGGAGTGCCATTCTCGTTATAGAGCTGATAAATTAGTTGAGGACTTTACTCATGGCGAGGTTACTGGTGATGGTATGTCTGATGCTGAATTAATTTCATACATCAAGGAGCATCACATTGCTTGCCCTAAATGTGGCAGTAAGGAATTTACTGATGTTCGTAAATTTAATTTAATGTTCAAGACTCATCAGGGTGTTATTGAGGAGTCAAAGAATGAGGTTTATTTGAGACCTGAGACTGCTCAAGGTATCTTTGTTAACTTTAAGAATGTTCAAAGATCATGCCGTAAGAAATTACCTTTTGGTATTGGTCAAATTGGTAAGAGCTTTAGAAATGAAATTACACCAGGAAACTTCATTTTCCGTACTCGTGAATTCGAGCAAATGGAATTAGAATTTTTCTGTAAGCCAGGTACTGAGCTTGATTGGTTTAGCTACTGGCGTAAATTCTGTATGGATTTCTTAGTTAAGCTTGGTGTTGATCGTGAGAACCTACGTTATCGTGATCATGAAAAGGAAGAGCTAAGCTTCTATAGTAATGCAACAACTGATATTGAATTCCTATTCCCTTGGGGCTTTGGCGAATTATGGGGTATTGCTAGCCGTACAGATTATGATTTAAATGCTCATATGAAGCATTCAAAGGCTAACCTTGAGTATTTAGATCCAGATACAAATCAAAAATATGTTCCATACGTTGTTGAGCCAAGTGTTGGTGTTGAGCGTATGATGTTAACTGTTTTATTCTCAGCCTATAATGTTGAAAAGCTTGAAAATGGTGAAAGAGTTGTTATGAAATTTAATCCTGCTTTAGCACCATATAAGGCAGCAGTTTTACCATTAATCAAGAAAAACCATGCAGAGAAGGCTCAAGAAATCTATGATTTATTAAGCGAAGACTTTATGGTTACCTATGATGAGGCTGGTAACATTGGTAAGCGTTATAGAAGATGTGACGCAATTGGTACTCCATTTGCTATTTGCGTTGATGATGCAACTATTAACGAGGGTACAGTAACTGTTCGTGACCGTGATACAATGGCTCAAACTACAGTTAAGATTGAAGATTTAAAGGAATACATTGAATCAAGAATTAAGTTTTAATGATTAAGGAGTGCTCGTATGGTTTCTAAGGATGACATAAAAAAGTTAATAGAAGCCACAGATATGGCAGCTTTAGTTAGCCCCTATGTAAAGCTTATTAAAAGTGGTAGCGGCTATAAGGGCCTATGTCCATTTCATCATGAGGATACACCATCATTTTCGGTTTCTCAGGAAAAGCATTTAGCTAAGTGCTTTGGCTGCGGCAAGGGTGGAAGTCCAATTCAGTTTTTAATGGATATCAAGCATTTAAGCTACATTGATGCTGTAAGAGAGCTAGCTAAGATAAACAATATGGATATCAATCTAGCTCCACCATCTAAGCAAGAGCAAATTAATCAAAAGTACTATGAAATAAATAAGCTTGCCTTAGATTTTTATGAAAGAAATTTATGGCATACAGTTTCAGGTGAGCAGGCTTTAAAGTATTTAAATGACCGTGGCTTAACTAATGAAATTATCAAAAAATTTAAAATAGGTCTTGCTCCTAAGGAACCAGATTTACTATATAGATTCTTACATGAATCTAAATATTTAGAATTAGATATGGTTGATTGTGGTCTAGTAAGAAATAATAATGATAGGTATTATGATGTTTTTACTGATAGAATAATCTTTCCAATAACTAATGAATCTGGTAAGGTTTTGGGCTTTAGTGGTCGTATTTATCAGGGGGAAAAGAATTTACCTAAATATTTAAATACGGCAGAAACTCCAGCCTTTAAGAAAAATAGCATTTTATATAATCTAGAAAATGCGATTGAAGGAATTACGCAAAATAATCGTATTGTCCTACATGAAGGCTTTATGGATGTTATTGCAACCGTAAGGGCAGGAATTAATGAGGCTGTTTGTTCAATGGGAACAGCCCTAACCCAAAATCAAATCAAGATTATTAAAAAATATACAACTAACGTTGTATTATGCTATGACAGTGATAAGGCGGGAATACTTGCTACCTATAAAGCGATTGATTTATTTGAATCACAAGGCTTTAACATTAAGATTCTAAGGATTAATGGTGCTAAGGATAGCGATGAATTCGTTAGTAAGTTTGGCTTAGAAAAATATTTAACCTATTTTAATTCTAATCAAATTGAGGCCTTAGAATATATTTATCAAAGTGCAACAGCTAATTTAGATATTAATAATAATACTGAAATAGAAGGGGCAAAGAAAATAATCTTTGATGCCCTAAAAAATAAGGGTAGTGCAGTTTTAGCAGAGAAGTATTTAAATAGACTATCAGGCTTTTTAAATATTTCAACCAATGCTTTACTTCAAGATTATGAATTTTATAACAAGAAAAATCCTATGTATCCAAGCAATCAAGCTGCAGGCTATGATAATAGACCTCCAGCTGAACCGGTTGCTAAAAATACTAGTGATTTACTAAAAAATAAGCTATTTGAGCTAAGAATTTTCAAATATGCAACAATTAGTAAGGAAAAAGCGTTAGAAATCGATTCTTATTTAGAGAAGAATCAAGCTCTTCCGGCTTTTAAGGAGGTTAACAGAGATATTTGGATTCTTTTAATAAATGAGTACTATAATACTCATGATAAATTTGATGAAGAAGAATTTGTTAAGCTATTAAGAACAAGAGGATTGTTTGATACTTATTATAATAATGCTTTAGCTTTAGAGAAATTTGTTATTCCCTATACGAATGAGGATCTAAAGGAATGTCTAAAAAGTTTGGTATTAGAGTCTAGAAAAACACAAATGCTAGATCTACAAAATTCAATTAATAAAGAGGAAACACCAGATGATTTAAAGAGAGAGCTTATTATAAGAAAGTTTAAAATTAAGGAAAACTATGAAAGGTTAAAAAAATAGGAGGAACTTCATGGAATTAGAACAAGTCATAAATGAATTAGTTGAGCTTTCAAAGAAAAGTGAAAGCTGTGTAACTGAAAGTGATATTTGCAAATATTTCCCTCAGGATTCAGAGGAATACGATATCATTGAAAAGGAATTGAATCAACGTGGTATTGAAATTGCTCAGGATGGCACAATTGATACTTCCTTAGATGCAACAGGCGGTTTAATTATTGAGGATGAGCCAGTTGATATTGAAAAATTCGATGATTTACCTTCAACAATTAAGGTTGATGATCCTGTAAGAATGTACTTAAAGGATATTGGTCAAATTAGCTTAATAGATGCTGAAACTGAAACAATGCTAGCTAAAAAGGTTGATGCTGGTAACCAAGCTCAAGCTAAGCTAGATTCAGGTAATATTGAAGGCGAGGATATTGAGGCCTTAAAGAATGAGATTGAATGTGCTAAATTTGCGAAAGAGCAGCTAGTAAATGCTAACCTTCGTTTAGTTGTTAGTATCGCTAAGAAATATATTGGTCGTGGCTTACAATTCTTGGATTTAATTCAAGAGGGTAATATGGGTTTAATTAAGGCCGTTGATAAATTTGATTATAACAAGGGCTTTAAATTTTCTACCTATGCAACCTGGTGGATTCGTCAGGCTATTACTCGTGCAGTAGCCGATCAAGCTCGTACGATTAGAATTCCTGTTCATATGGTTGAAACTATCAATAAGCTAGTTCGTGTTCAACGTCAATTAGTCCAAAAACTATCACGTGAGCCATCTCCTGAGGAAATTGCTAAGGAAATGGGTATTGATGTTGAAAAGGTTCAACAAATCCAAAAGATTGCTCAAGATCCAATTTCTTTAGAGTCACCAGTAGGTGAGGAAGAGGATTCATCACTAGGAGATTTCATTAGTGATCCAACAGCTTTAGATCCATATGATTATTCAGCAAAGATGCATCTAAAGGATGAAATTGATAAAGCCTTAACAACCCTAACTGATCGTGAGGAAAGAGTTTTAAGATTACGTCATGGCTTAGTAGATGGCCGTACTCATACCCTTGAAGAGGTTGGTAAGGAGTTTGATGTAACAAGAGAAAGAATTAGACAAATTGAGGCTAAGGCTTTAAGAAAGCTACAACACCCATCAAGAAGCCGTAAATTAAAAGACTTTATGGTTCATGACTAATGCTAAAAAAGCGTATTTATACCTTGGCAAGCTTAGCTAGTGGCTATGACTCGATAGCAGATATTGGCTGTGACCATGGCTATACAGTCAAAATGGCCCTAGAAAAGTTTGGCATTAAGTATGCCTACGCCATCGATATTAATGAGAAACCTTTAGAAAAAGCAAAAGAAACTTTAAAAAAAGAAGAGCTTAATAAAAAGGTTTCTTTTTTCTTAGGTGATGGCTTAGTTGGTTTTGATGGCACTTTTGATTGTGCGATAATTAGTGGTATGGGTGGAAGGCTAATTGCTAATATTTTAGAAAAGAGTAAAGAAAAATTTAGAGGTAAGGCTCTAATATTAGAACCACAATCAGAAAATTATTTAGTTAGAGAATGGCTAATGAATAATGGCTTTAAAATTATTTATGAGGAGGCTCTAACGGAAAACAGGAAGTATTATGAAATTATAAAGGCAGTTCCTGGAGCTATGAAGCTTAATAGCTTAGAATTAAAATATGGGCCTTTATTAATGCAAGAAAAAAGTGAAGCCTTTATTGAGCATTATTCTAAATATAAGCATAAGCTACTTTTAGCCTATGAGAAAAGTAAGAAGAATAATGATTTACTAAAAGAGGTTGAAGAGATTAATGAAATTCTAGCCTAAAGGAGGGGTAAGATGGTAGCTGAGGTTATTGTTGATATAGTTAATAAAAATGTTGATAAGACCTTTGATTATCTAATTCCTTCCTATCTTGAGGACTTAGTTAAGGTTGGCTCAAGGGTCAAGGTTTCCTTTGGTCCACAAAAGATAACAGGCTTTGTTATGAGCCTTAAGCAGGATAGTGATTATCCTTTAGCTAAGCTTAAGGAAATTGATGATTTAGTAGATTTATATCCATTATTAAGTGAGGAGCTAATTGAATTAGCTAAGCATATGCACAAAAGATATTATTCAAAAATGGCTCTATGCTTAAATCAAATGATTCCTAGTGCTTTAAGGATGGAATATAAAAAGGAATTAATCATTAATGATAGTAATGAATTAAGCACTGATTTTAAAGCCTTTATTAAGGGTAAAAGAAAAATAGTAATTGATAAAAGCTATAATCCTTATCTAAAGGAAATTAATAGCTTAATCGCTAAGGATGCGATTACTATGAATACCTTAATTAAGACAAATCTTGAGAAAAAGGAAGAAATTTCCTATCGTTTCTTAGAGGATGTTACAGTAAGAGGTAAGCGAATGAATGAGCTAATAGCTTATCTAAAGGAAGCAAATAAGCCAGTTTTAAGATCAATTATTATTAATGATTTAGGCTATACTAGCCAGCAAATTAAACGCTTAGTTGAGCTAAAGGCAATTCTAGAAATCCATGAGGATGTTTTTAGTAAGCCTAAAATATTAACTCTACCTAATAAAATCGTAGAGCTAAATGAATGGCAGAAAAATGCCTTAGCCCAAATTAATTATAATGATAGCAATACCTATTTACTTCACGGGGTTACGGGAAGTGGTAAAACTGAGGTATATATGGAAGCTATTAGCAAGGTTTTAGAAAATAATAAAACCGCCATTTTATTGGTTCCTGAAATTAGTCTAACGCCGCAGCTTACAGCGAGATTTAAGGCTAGATTTAATGATTTAGTTGCTGTTTTACATTCGCGTTTAACCCTTCGTGAGCGTTATGATGAATGGCGTAGAATTAGAGAGGGTAAGGCTAAATGTGTAGTTGGTGCGCGTAGTGCAATTTTCGCACCATTAGGTAGGCTTGGAATAATCATAATTGATGAGGAGCATGAAACAAGCTATAAGCAGGACCAAATGCCAAGCTATAATGCTAAGGATATTGCCTTATGGCGTTCTAATTATAATAATATTCCTTTGATTCTTGGTAGTGCTACCCCAAGCCTTGATGATTACTATTTAGCAAAAAATCATAAATATATTTATTTAGAGCTACCTAATCGCGCTAACGCTAAGCCTTTAGCTGATGCTACTGTTGTTGATATGCGCTTAGAGCTAAGAAGAGGTAATAGAAGTGTAATTAGCGAGGAATTAAGAAAGGCTATTAAGGACTGTCTATTAAAGCATGAGCAGGTTATTTTATTTTTAAATCGTCGTGGCTTTTCGACCTCAGTAATGTGTCGAAGCTGTGGAGAAATTATTAAATGTCCTAATTGTGATATGCCTTTAACCTACCATAAGTTTAATGATAGCTTAAAGTGTCATTATTGTGGTCATGAGGAATATAGCCCAAGTGTTTGTCCAAAGTGCGGTAGTAGTAAAATAAGATTTGTTGGTACTGGTACCGAAAAAATTGAAGATGAGCTAAGTAATTTATTTAAGGAAGCTAGAATAATAAGAATGGATAAGGATACAACTAGCACTAAGGATTCCTATGTTGATATTTATGAGGATTTTAATAAGCATAAGGCAGATATCCTAATTGGTACTCAAATGGTTGCCAAGGGCTTTGATTTTCCTTTAGTAACCCTAGTGGGAATTTTAAATGCGGATATGGCTTTATTTTATCCATCCTATGATGCTAAGGAGGTAGCCTTTAGCTTGCTTGAGCAGGTATCAGGTAGAAGCGGAAGGCATAAGGATGGCAGGATTATAATGCAAACCTATGATCCTGATAATGAGGTTATAAAAATGGCTTCAATTCACGAGTATAAGGGCTTTGCCGAGGGTGAGCTTTTAAGAAGAAAACGAAGCTTTAATCCACCGTTTAGTAAAATAAAAAAGCTAAGTTTTAAAAGTGAGGCTAAGCTTAAGGCCTTAGGTGAGGCTAAGCATTTTATTAAATTTATTAATAATGATAGCTTAACTATTTTAGGCCCAACAGAGGCTGTGTATTTTAAAATAAAAAATGTTTATACCTATGATGTTTATATCAAGTATAATATAGATAGTGAAATTGAAAAGATTAATGATTATTATCAGGAATATGATAATCCAGATGTTATGCTAAGAATAGGAGATGAGTAGAATGAAAATTATATTTTTAGGTACTCCAAGCTTTGCTGTACCGATTATGGAAGCCTTAAATGAAAAATATGAGATTGCTTTAGTAGTTACTCAGCCTGATAAGCCAGGTAAGCATAATAAGCTTACGGCTTCATCAGTTAAGGAAAGAGCATTAGAATTAGGCTTAGAGGTTTTCCAACCCATAAAAATTAGAAATGATTATGAAAAAATTCTTGAGAAAAAGGCTGATATTATGATTACTGCAGCCTATGGCCAGTTTATTCCAGAGGCTTTGCTTAATTCCTTTAAGTATTGCTTAAATGTTCATGGCTCACTTTTACCATATCACCGCGGTGGAGCTCCTATTCAAAGAGCAATTATGAATGGTGATAAGGTAACTGGTGTTACAATCATGGAAATGGTTAAGGCTATGGATGCTGGTAGAATGTTTGCTAAAAGGGAAGTAGAAATCCTAGATAGTGATAATAACTCAAGCTTATTTACTAAGCTTTCCTTAGTTGGTAGAGATTTATTATTAGAAAGCCTACCTGATATTATTAGTGGTAAGAATCAGGGAGAGGCTCAGGATGAAAGTAAGGCAACCTACTCCTATAATTTAACTAAGGAAGAGGAGCTAATTGATTTTAATAAAGAAAGCCAAGCTATTTTTAATCAGGTAAGAGGCTTAGCCTTAGAGCCAGGTGCTTATTTTACCTATAAGAATGAAAACTTTAAGGTTTATAAAACTAAGGCTGTTTTAAACGATAGTGATTTATTACCTGGTACAATTATTTCCTTAAATAAGGAGCTTTTAATTAAGACTAAGGATGGGGCAATTTCTATTTTAGAGATCAAGCCAGCAGGTAAAAAGGTTATGCCAATTAAGAATTTCTTAAATGGTCAAAGAATATTTGTAGAAAACGAGAGAATTTCTTAAAAGTATGCTATAATTTAAAGATGGTGGTGATATCGTGAACTTTCATAAAATAAAGGAATCTAACCTTTACAATAATATGTTTGGCTTTGAGAGTAATATCGATATTACTAATGATACTCAGGTTTTGTTTAGAAAAAATGTTGTTATTAAAAACATTATATTTGTATCAAACCTAGTTTATACCCTAATTTTTACAATTGTATCATTTGGTGAGCCTTCGAATTGGCTATTAACAATTTTATTTTTCCCTTTAACGTTTATTATTAATAATACGATTAATAAGCTAATAAATAAGGATAAGGATAGCTATTTAAAACAGCAAATTGCGATGTATTGTTGTTGCTTTTACATGTTTTTATCTTCGATTTTGATTTATACAAAGCTTAAAACGGGATCCTCGAGCTATTTAGGTGAGGTTGGTTATATTTTACTTTATTATTCTTTAGTAATTTGTTCCTTTTATCAGGATAAGAAGATGCTAAAGCAGGTTTATGGTTGGTTAATATTAATTATTACAATTATTCACTTTACGCTAACCTATAATATTGTTTTTAGTGATAAGGCAACTGATTTTCAGGGCTTTATTAAAACCTTCTTTTTCTCTAATGAGTTTAAGGATATATTATTAAGAACCTTAATTCTTTTGATCTTTATGCTAGTATTATTCATAAGTGTTTCGATGAGTAATTATATGCAGGAGGAAAGAAAAAAGGAGCTTATTAAGCGTCGTGAGGTTGAAAATGATTATACTAAGGTTGTAACAAAAATTTTTGATGTAACCTTAACCCAAAAAACTAGAAGTAAGGAAGAAATTGATCAGGTTAAGCTATTAGCTACGATGAGTAAAAAGCTTGCTTCCCTATTAGGTAAGGATGTTGATTTTTGTAATAGCGTAGAAAGCTATGCTGGCATTCATATTTCTAGTCACTTTGACTTCAATTTAGATTCAATAACAGATAGTGAAGCAAAGTTTAATAAGCTAAAGGAAGAAACAGAAATTGGTAGTCAGGTAATTTCAAGGCTACAGCTAGAAAGAAAAACAGAGGATATCATTAGGGCTCATATGGAAGGTTCTAATGATGATTTATTCATTGAGCGTATGCGCAATATCGAAAATGATGAGCGTAGCCAAATAATAATGATTTGTGATATGTATATTACCTTAAGGAGTATTAGAAGCTATAAAAGAGCTCTTAATCATAATACTGCTATAAAATATTTAGAGGATACATATCGTATTTATTTTGATGCCCAGCTTTTTGAACGCTTTATTAGGTTTAAGGATGATTTTGAAGGGCTATACGATAATTTTACAGAAGAAGAACTATAGGAGAATTTATGGAACATAAGGAATATATTCCTAAGGGAGTATGTTGTAGAAAAATAGATTTTGATTATGAAAATGGAAAAATCTATAATTTAGCCTTTACAGGTGGCTGCAATGGTAATTTAAAGGCAATTGCTAAGCTTTGTGATGGTCTAGATTTTGAAACAGTTGTAAAGAAATTAGAAAATAATACATGTGGTGCTAGAAATACATCATGTGCAGATCAATTGACAAAGGCAATTAAGGAGGTAATGTAAAATGTCAAAATTTTTCACATCAGAAGCAGTAACTGAAGGTCATCCTGATAAAATCGCTGACCAAATTAGTGATGCAGTTTTAGATGATGTCTTAGCTCATGATCCTAATGGACGTGTTGCGTGTGAGACAATGTGTACAACAGGTATGGTAATGGTGGCTGGTGAAATTACTACTAACCATTATGTGGATGTACAAAGTGTAGTTAGAGAAACAGTTAGAGAAATTGGTTATACAAGAGGTAAGTTTGGCTTTGACGCGGATAACTTAGCTGTTCTTGTTGCTATTGATCCTCAATCACCTGATATCGCAATGGGTGTCGATGAAGCATTTGAGCATGAGCAGGGTGCTGGTGACCAAGGTATTATGTTTGGTTACGCATGTAATGAAACTAAGGAATATATGCCTTTACCTATAACCTTAGCACAAAAGCTTGCTTTAAAATTAACAAAGGTGCGTAAGGATGGAGTTTTACCATACTTAAGACCAGATGGAAAAACTCAGGTTACTGTTGAATATAACGATGATGATACAGTTAAACGTATTGATACTATCGTTATTTCAAGTCAGCATGATCCTAATGTTGATATGAATAAGCTAGCTGAGGATTTAAAGAATGAGGTAGTAATGACTACTGTTCCTCATGAATTATTAGATGAGAACACTAAATATTATTTTAACCCAACTGGTAGATTTGTTATTGGTGGACCAGCTGGTGACTGTGGCTTAACAGGCCGTAAAATAATTGTTGATACCTATGGTGGTAGTGCAGCTCATGGTGGTGGTGCATTTAGTGGTAAGGATCCATCAAAGGTGGATAGAAGTGCTTGCTATATGGCTCGTTATATTGCTAAGAATATTGTTGCAGCTGGTTTAGCTAGTCGTTGTCAGGTGCAATTATCATATGCAATTGGTATAGCAGAGCCTACATCTATTAACGTTGAAACCTATGGTACAGCTAAGGTTAATGAGAGATCAATTGAGGCCAAGGTAAGAGAATTATTCCCATTAACACCAAAGGGAATTATTAATGCCTTAGACTTAAAACGCCCAATTTATAAAAAGACTGCATGCTATGGTCACTTTGGTCGTGATGATAAGGACTTCACTTGGGAACGTCTAGACAAGGTAGAAGAATTTAAAACATTATTAAAATAATTGCCAATAAATATTAAAAGTGTTAAAATATTCTAAAAGAAAGGAATTCGATAATATGATTTTAATGAGTAGTGGTACAATTATAGCTATTGCTGTTGTTGCAGTAGTATTGATTTTGATTATTGCAATCATTGGCTGGTTTATTTCTACTAGAAACAGATTTGTAAGAATGAATGAGGATATTGATAATTCAGAATCTAGAATAGATGTTTATTTAACAAAACGTTTTGATGATTTAACTAAGATGGTTTCAACTGTTAAGGGCTATGCAAAGCATGAGAGTGAATCACTAACAAATATTGTTGCAATGCGTAATCCAGGTGCTAAGGCTTCAATGAAGGAAAAGGCAGAATTCAGTGAGCAATTAACTAACGCTACCCGTCAGTTAAATTTAGTTGTTGAGCAATATCCTAACCTAAAGGCTGATGGCTTATTTATTCGCTTACAAAATGAAATTTCTGAAATTGAAGAGAATTTACAGGCAGCTCGTAGCAACTATAATTCTAATGTAGCCAACTATAACAAGGCGATTAAGGTTTTCCCAGCAAGCATTATCGCTGGTAGCAAGTTCTTACCTCGTGAATATTTTGAGGCTGAAGAATCTAAGCGTAAAGACGTTGAAATTAGCTTTTAATTAAAACATAAGGTAGGCTAGCCCTACCTTTTTTGTTTATTAAAGACAGGGAGGAAATATGGATTCAAATAAGATTAAGGAATTTGAAGCAGCTAGAAAGGGTAGTAATAGTAAAAAGCATATTTTAGGATACCTAGGAATTGCTTTACTTGTTATAGGGCTTGTAGTTTTATTATTTAGCTTCATTGCAGGAGTTGTTTTAGTTATTCTAGGAATTGCTTTAATTTTAGTTGGCTTTATTGGAAATAAAAGAAATCCAGTAGAGGACTTTAAAAGTTTTGTTATTAATGATTTAATTAAGGAAATATGTAGCCCTCAGGTTTACTATGATAGAAGTGGTTCAATTAGCCTAAGTGAGGTTGAATATTCTAATTTATTGAAGATGCCTGATAAAATGAACGGTGAGGATTTAATAGTAGATACCTATAAGAATGTTAGATATGAAATTAGTGATTTAAGCTTACAGGAGGCAAGAACTAGAATATTACCAAACGGAGATTCATACACTGAATATTTTGATTATTTTAAGGGTATGTTTATGGTATTTGATTATCCTGCTGATTTAAAGGGCGAGCTTTATATTGTACCTAAGCGTCATAGTAATTTATGTGCCCTTGATACAATTGAATCAGAATCAATTGAGCTAAATGAAAAATATATTTTATATACAACTAATAAGGAGTATGCCTTCCAAATTTTAACGCCTTTATGTATAGAAAAAATTCTAGCCCTAAATAATATTTACAAGGGAATAATTAGCTATGCCTTTACAGTAGATAAATTATATGTTGCTATAAATTCTCGAGTTAATTTCTTAGATGTACCAGGTGATAAGCCAATTACCGAAATGGCTTTAAGAAAGCTAGAATCTGATTTAATGCTTCCACAGGCAATTATTAATGAATTTAAGCTAGATAAAGGAAAATTTCAAAATGAATAAAATAAAACCTCCTTTCTTACTATAAATAAGTGAGGAGGTTTTTTATGTATTGTAAAATCTGTCATAATTTTTTTATTGAAGAAAGGCATTTTAGTGAGCTATTTAAAAGAAAAAGACAAATTTATTTTTGTAATGAATGCTTAAAGCAAATTAAAATAGGGTATAAACTAAATGTTATCCCACTAGATAATAATAGAAGACTATTAGAAATTAATGTATTCGATTCCCTGCCAAGCACTAGCTTAGATTATTTTTCAGATATTTATAGTCGTTTTTATTTTAAGCTTTTAAATAAAAAAATCGGTTATGTTATAATAACTGACTATTTTAAGGAAGAGGATATACAAATTTATTCAATGGTTTCAGAATTGCTAGATAGTGATATTTTTGTGCTGTCATTTTTATTGAAAACGCTTTAATGAGATGCTATAATAGACTTAGGAAGAGACTATTTACTAAAGTAAATAAATTTGTTCCCAATAATTTTTAGAGCGAGGAGTGATTTTTATGTTGAAGGTAGAAGTTATTGGTAAAAATGGTTTTCAACCATCAAAGGCAAATGAGGAGTATGCTGCTAAGAAGCTAGCAAAGCTTGAAGCATTCTTTGAGGATGAGCCTAATCTTCAGGCGCGAGTTGTTTGTAAGGTGTATCCAACATATCATAAGGTTGAGATTACTGTACCAACCAAGAAAGCAATTCTTCGATCAGAGGTAATGGAAAAGGATATTTACGCTGCTATCGATTGCTCAATCGATAAGCTAATGAAGCAAGTTCGTAAATATAAAACTAAGTTCCGTGATAAAACAGGAAAGGAAGCAGTAAAAGAGGTAGCAGCTCTAGCTGAGGCTTCAGTTGAGGCTGAGTTTGATAAGCCAAAGGTAGTAAGAGATAAGACATTAGAGCTTGAGCCTATGACTAAAGAGGAAGCAATAGACCAAATGGAATTATTGGGTCACGATTTCTTCGTATATTTAGATAAGAATACGCATAAGACTAATGTAATTTATTTACGTGATGATGGTGATTATGCTGTTATTGAAACTAAAACTAAATAATAATTATTTAAGCCCATCTTGCGATGGGCTTTTTATGTGTGCCAGGCAAGGCACTAATCTTACTGGTGAAAGTCTAGTCGTGAGTATTTGTCGCTAGCGTAGCGGAGTGCAAGTCAATAATAGTAATGTTATTAGATGAAGGAAGCACATAGCAAAATTCCGAGCCTACGAACAGAAACTTAATGAGGCCAAATGGTGGATAAGGTTTCATAACAAACTGAAGTCCGATGACAAACGTAAAACCAAAACGGTAAATTAAGAGGTTGGAAAATGAAAGATTAGTGAATTACCCTGGGAGGCCCTAACGCAATATCGTTGATATTGTCCGATAAAAAGGCTTATGGTTAGGGAGTCAGCTGAGGTCATAGTAGGCATAACCAAATACTGAAGGACCTAATGTTTATATAGTGCGAATCACTATGAGCAATGCTCAAGTAATCCGACATAGAGTAACAGCCTAGAACTAGTTAAACGTAAATGAACTAGATGGTAAAGTATCTAGGGATGGTCTTGAATAAATCTACGAATTGAAGGAGGAGCAGCAAATGAAATTAATTGAAGAGATTTTGAGTCATCAAAACGTAGCCGAGGCCTTAAATCGAGTTATTAAGAATAAGGGGGCTAGTGGAGTTGATGGAATGTCAGTTTTAGAGGTTAAAGCCTACTTTAACGAACATTTCTATAAGGAAATTAAGCCTAGTATTCTTAGTAAGAAATATAGACCTCAACCCGTTCGTAGGATCTACATTCCTAAGCCTAATGGTAAAAAGAGACCTCTAGGAATACCAACTGTAGTTGATAGGGTTATACAACAGGCTATAAGTCAAGTTTTAATGGAAATTTACGAACCAGTATTTAGTGATTTCTCATATGGCTTTAGACCGAGTAGGGACTGTCACACGGCAATAAATAAGGTATTAGAGTATCTTGATGAAGGGTATGAATGGGTAGTCGATTTAGATATCGAGAAATATTTTGATACAGTAAATCACGATAAATTAATATCAATATTGAGAGAAAAGGTTAATGATTCACAAACCTTAAGCCTTATACGAGCATTCTTAAAGGCTGGTATAATGGGAAATGGCTTAGTAGCATCAACAACTATCGGAGTACCGCAAGGTGGACCACTTAGTCCAGTACTTTCAAATATTTATTTAGATAAGTTTGATAAGGAACTAGAAAATAGAGGGCTACATTTTGTAAGATACGCTGATGATTGTAATATTTTCGTTAAGAGTGAAAAGTCGGCAAATAGGGTTATGAGTTCAGTAACTGACTGGTTGGAAAGAAAGCTTTTCTTAAAAGTATCAGCTACCAAAACAAAGGTTGTAAGACCAACAAAGAGTAACTTTCTAGGATTTACATTCCTAAAGAACAGTGAAATAGAAGGTTGGAAACCGAAACCAAGTGATGATAGAGTTAAGAAACTATACGAGAAAATCAAAAAGGTTTTATCAAGGAGACACGCAGTCGCAAGAACACTGGGAGAAACATTTACTAAGGTAAACCAAATCGTAATTGGTTGGATTAACTATTTTCGCATTGGTAAAATGAGAGTGAAAATGAAAATATTTGGAGAATGGCTAAGGCACAAGATTAGGTGTATTATTCTAAAACAATGGAAAAATATAAAAACAATCTATAGAAACCTTACAAAAATAAATAAGACATTCAAATTAGGTTTCGATGAAGAATCCATATACAAGGTAGCAAACTCTAGAAGAGGTTGGTACGCTAAAAGCAATGGAGATGTCATAAACTTTATGATTAGTCCAAAACTATTGGCTACCCCAAACAAAAAGAAAGGAAGACCCGGATTGGTTCTCCCTTTCGAATATTATCTCAATAGTTTGTGTTAAATATAAATGTAGCGCCGTATACGAGACCCGTACGTACGGTGCAATGGGAGGGAAAAAATTTTTTAAAAAACTCTTCTCTACTCTATTTAGAATTAATGGATAATTTACTAGATTTTAGTTTAATATTTAGCTTATCAATAATAAAGCTTATTGAAAAGGTTATAA
>JAHHSV010000022.1 GCA_020025015.1 Anaeroplasmataceae bacterium | reverse complement strand
TTTTGAATATCCTAATATTGTAACATTAGGATTTATTACATATATGACATGGTTTCTAAACCTGTCAAAGTTTGTGTATACGTAGCTTTGCCTTAAAATGGTTTTAATATTACGATTATGTCTTTCAATATTACCGTTATTTATTCTATACCCATTCAGTTTATTAAAATAATTGATTATTTCATTACGCCAATTAGATGGCATTTTATAAATATTTTTATATTTAGGGATTATAAAATAATAAAAATCTAATATTAGATCATCTAATTTTCCTATAGCAGATTCAGGTGTTATATCTCTATCACTATTAAAATATTTATAATCATTCAAAAGCTTATATGACTCTTTTAATTAAGGGTCAATACTTAAACATATATTCAACTATTTGATATTGATCAAGTGTCATATAACGATTCACAAATTGCTTTTTTATGTATAAAGCAATTGATTTATGTAAAGCCATGCATAATGCTTATTTTATATTATCATATTACAAGGTAAGACTATTAATTTAGTTTTGTTTTTTAAATATTCCAACTATTAGTACTTATTATTCATCTATATTACTTTACAAAAAATGTAAAATAAATATTGACAAAAAATGTAAAGATGCTAAAATGATGATGTGAGGTGTTTATTAATGTTAAGAGATAGACTAAGAGAAATGGATTTAAGAATAACAGAATTATCTGAATATCTTCAAGTTTCCAGGCCTACAATGTACAAATACATAGATAGTTATGACAATGCCGAATTTGATTTGATCAACAAGAAGGTTTTAAAATTATTTAATTATATACAAGAGCATGAATTGGCAGGTAAAAAAAGTGTTATTAATTATATACTTAATAATTTGACTACTGTAAAGGAATTGGAAGATGATGAAGAAACTGACATAATTAAAAAAATTAAAAAATATATTATTTCAAATCCGGAGTCTAAAAAAAGCCAATTTTTAGTCACGGCTGCTACTAAAGACACTTTTGATGATATTATATTTTATTTAGTCAGTATACAGGGCTTGATTAAAAAAAGAAAATTAACGGATGATGAGTTAAAAGCAATCAAGCCATATATAGAAATAAAAGAAAAAATTAAAAAATTGGAGGGTAATTAATATGGAAAGAATTTTGCTTTATGAAAAGTTTAGAAATTTAGGATTAAACGAACCTGAAAAGTTGGTCTTGAATAATACATTAGAAAAGGGAAGAATGGGAAATCTTATAATTTTAGTTGGAGCAAATAATTCTGGTAAATCTAATGTATTAGGTGGTCTGGTAGAATTTGGATCTGAAAGTTTGCAAGATAGAGATATAACAACTTTATCCTATGATCCTGAATATCGCAAACCAAAATTAACTTTGGTTTCTAAAACAAATGGTTTAAATTATAAATGTGAATTAAGCCAAAAAGGTATTGTGTATTCTTATCCGTCTAAAACAGTTGATTGGACTTTTGATTTTGAAATCAGATTTGATGAAATTAGAAATGGGTTAATATATTTAAGAGATATTACCTATAGAAGAAGATATGATAACTCATTGTCAAATAAGTTTGATGAATTTTATGGGAAGATAAGTGAAAATAGAAATAATAAAGAAATGCTTATGCGGGTTTTTAGGGATTTTGTGATTATTTTTAAAAAATACTGCTTAGAGGATAATATTTATTTAGATGCCTGGAATGAGTTCGTTAGACAATATCCAAACAACCAATTAGCCATAGAATTTGATCAAATATTTAATGAAAATAAACATAGTAAAGAAATATATTTAAAAAGCTATAAAGATAATTTTAATATAAACGGTTTACCAAATATTTATAATTATGTAGATAGTAAAATTTCCAATAATGATTTGAACACTACGATTTCAAATTTAAATAACAATAAATTTTTATTGAATGTTTTAAATAAAATTGGAGTTAAAATAGAAGAAATTAAGAACGCATATTCATCCTTTGAAAAATTGCAAAACAGGGGCGCATTGAAAAAACTAGAGAAGTCTATAAATCGTAAATTAGAAAGTATTTCTAAAGATTTTAATAAACTTTATTTTGCTGATGCTGAAAAGTATTCGTTTGAAATAACATTGGAATCTACAAAAATATTCTTTTCTCTATACAGGGGAAATGGAGATATATCATTAGATTATCAGTCAACAGGCTTTAAATGGTTCTTTGATTTGTATTTTAATTTGTTATGTAAAAATGCTTTAGAGCCTGGTGATATTATAATAATGGATGAGCCAGCAACTAATTTGCATGTTATGGGTCAAAGGGAATTAAGAAAGTTCTTAAAAGAATTTGCCATTAAAAATGATCTAACAATTATCTTAGCTACTCACGTTCCTTTTTTAATTGATTTAGATTACTTGGATGAGTTAAGAGTAATATCTAATAAGGATAATATTTCTTATATAGCAAATGACTATTCTACTATAAATTTAGATGATCCTGATAGCTTAAAGCCAATAAAGGAAGCTTTAACTGTTAATAATCATGTATTACTAGATCCAGATCGAAAGGTCATTTTTGTTGAAGGTATAACAGATTACAATTATCTTTTAGCTATGAAGCAAAAGCTTAATATTGAAGGTGATATTACATTCTTGCCAATTAAAGGTTTAGGTAATGTGCGTGAGCCAGGAATAAAAGAAAAGCAAAAACAAATTAGTAAAGAATTAATTAAAATAAAAAAGCATAATCCTATATTATTGGTGGATGCCGATAAAGCTGGACTTTCAATGAAAAATATTAATGGTGAAGATTCTGAATTAACAGTGATTCCATTAAGTCAGGCAGATCCTAATTTTAAGAATATAGAAGATTTATTTTCTAGAGAAGATTTAGAAAAATTAGGCCTAATAGATAATAAAGGGAAAATCATTAAGTATTCATCTATGTCTTCATTGATTAAATTATTCGTTGACGAGTATGAATTTAGTGCCGACACATTAGAAAACTTTAGAAAGCTATTTAAAGAATTTGAGAATCTTTAAAGTAAATTAAATAGTTTAGATTTATTAATAAGAAAAAGCCATATAATTAAGTTTAAATACTGTTGTATGGCTTTTATTATGCCTGAAAAAAAACACCAATATACCAAACTAAACACTCAAATAATTCCCCCCGTAAAAATTTTATAGGCTCTAATGGGGGATAAATTATGAAATTTTTTTAAGAAAGAAAAGAGGTAGAATTTAAGGAGGCTAATTGTCCTAGGTGTGGTGGACGATTAGAGCTAGGGTAGTTTAGAGTTGGCTTATTGTAAGGATTGTGGTTTTCAATATACTATTAAAAATGCTAATATAAAAAGGATAAGCCTAAGTTTGATAAGGTAATTGATTACCTAGACTGCTAACAAGAGCTTCAGCGTCAAGATGCATAAAAGATTAAACGTAGTGAAATGGAAAAGAAAAAACGTTTAGCTAAAAGAGAAAAGAGAAGCTAGTGGTGGCAGAAGAATTGGTGGAAGGTTTTACTCTTTATACTATTGTTTATTATATTTAGAATGGCATGTGATTATTTAGGATTATTAAAGTAAAATATTTAATGTGGTAGCTTCATATGATGATCAAAACAGATTTTTAAAATTAATATAAAGTGATAAATGTATTATAGAGAATATTAAAATTGATTCATCAGCTTTAGGCTATATTAAATCTTTTGGCTGGTTATGTGTTAGTTATTTTAAAAGGGAATATAAAGGAGTTAATATCAAAACAATATTAATGTGTGTGGAACCTTGATATATCTAGTTTCTCCAGTTGATATTATCCCAGAAGGTGTTCTAGGGGCTCTTGGTTATTTAGATGATGTTGCTCTTGTCATGGCTTGTGTTAAAGCAATTAAGGAAGATTTAGATAAATATCTCCTATGGCAAGAAGAAAATAATCTTAAACTGTAGACAGGTTTAGAATTAGTACCAGTAAATCAATAAGAAGAAAAAGACTTTGTTTAAGATTTAAAAACAAAGCCTTTTTTGTTGGAGTGGCTTAATTTCAGATTTACACTCTAGTAAAATAAGCTTTTGTCAAGCGCATTCAACTATAACGTTCATTTTATGTATAAAATTCTTAAAAATTAACAATAAATGCCATATAAATTTGCTAAAAAGTTCACTATATGTTAAAATTAACTGCAAATTGAACGAAGGGAGACATAGTATGCTAACAGAAAAGAAATTTGAAATACTATTAAATATCTATAAAAGTTCTAAAAAGTTATCTCAACGTGATTTAGCAAGTCGTTTAGATTGTTCAGTTGGTACTATTAATAAGCTATTAAAGGAATTAGCTATAGAAGAATATGTAATAGATGGTAATATTACAGAAGCAGGAATTGATGCCTTAGCTCCCTACAAGGTTAAAAGAATAATCTTTATTGCAGCAGGCGTAGGCTCACGTTTATTACCTATTACTATAAATACACCTAAGCCTTTAATTAGAGTTAATGGAACTCGCATTATTGATACAATGCTTGACGCAGCAATTGCTGCAGGTATCGAAGAGATAATCATAGTAAGAGGCTACTTAATGGAACAGTTTAATGAGTTATTAATTAAGTATCCTAATATTAAATTTATAGATAACCCTTTATATAATGAGTGTAATAACATTTCATCAGCTTTAGCAGCTAGAAGTTATTTTAGTAATGCCTATGTTTGTGATGCAGATATAATCTTGAAAAATAAGGCTTTGATCAGAGGCTACGAATATAAGACATTTATGTATGGTGTTAAAACTGAAAGAACTGATGACTGGTGTCTAACCACTGATAATAATAATTATGTTGAATCCTTAAGAATTGGAGGCTTCAATGGTTATCGTGAGGTTGGTATTTCATACTGGACTAAGGAAGATGGCAATAAGCTTTTAACAGATTTTGTTGATTCATTTAATTATCCAGGTGGAAAAGAGAAGTTCTGGGAGCTTACACCACTTGAATTTGACAAGAAGAATTATAAGGTTTCAATAAAGGAATGTAATCACGATGATTTTATTGAAATTGATTCATTTAATGAGCTTAAAAAAATAGATAATATATATAATATATAAAATTTGGAGGAGAATTACAAAATGAAAAAAGAAATTGCAATTTTAATGGCCGCTGGTAAGGGTGAGAGAATGCGTCCTGTTACAGAGACTACACCAAAGCCACTTGTTAAGGTTAATGGTGTTTCAATGATTGAAACTGTAATTAAGGGCTTAGAGCATCGTGGAATTACTGAAATTTATGTGGTTGTTGGCTATTTAGGGGAGAAATTTAGTGAATTAAAGGCTAAGTATCCTAATATTACGATAATTGAAAATAAGGAATATACAATAAAAAATAATATTTCATCAATGCAAGCAGCATGTAACGTTTTAGGTAAGGCTGATTGCTTTATTTGTGAGGCGGATTTAGTTGTATCTGATGAAACGATTTTTGATAAGGAATTAAATCAATCAGGCTATTATGGTAAATTCGTTGCAGGACATAGTGATGATTGGGTTTTTGATCAAGATGAGAATGGTAGAATTACTCGTATTGGTAAATATGGTGATGATCAATATAATATGTGTGGCTTATGCTACTTAAAAGAGGCTGATGCCCTTATTATGCGTGATGCTTTAATTGAAGCAGCTAATGATTCTGCTAATGATAATTTATTCTGGGATCAAATTCTTGATCGTAATTTAGATAAGATTAATTTAACCGTTTACCCAGTGACAGATGAACAAATTGTTGAGATTGATTCAGTAAAAGAATTAGTCGTTTTTGATAAGAGCTATGAAAAGTATTTAGCCTAGGTAATAGTATGAAAGTAAATAAATTTTCTAAAGAACAATTAATTTTATTTTTCATGTGCTGGGCTGCCTATACCTTCACCTATGTTTGTCGTCTAAATTATTCAGCAATTATGCCTGAAATTTTAAAGAATACAAGCTACACTAATTTAGATTTAGCGAGCCTTGGTTCTGCCTTCTTTATAACCTACGGTATAAGTCAAATCTTTACTGGTGCCCTAGGTGATAGAATGTCTTCCCGCTATATGGTTTTTATTGGTCTAGCTGGTAGTGCAATTATGAACATTGTTTTAGGTTTTTCAGTAGCCTCTCTTCCTGCTATGATCACTATCTGGGCAATTAATGGTTTTTTACAGTCTATGATTTGGTCACCAATTTTAAAAATTGGTGGTGAATATTTTGAGGCTAGCAAGAGAGAAAAGTTTGGCTTATTTATGTCCACAACTGTACCAATTGGAACTCTTTTAGCTTATGGAGTAACAATTTTATTTTTACAGTTTTTACCATGGGAGTATGCCTTTGTTGGCTGTGGTCTTATTACTTTAATTATGGCTATTGTTTGGTTAATCTATACCAATCTTAAATTGCCAAAAATGGCCAAAGTAGAAGAAAGCTTTACTAATAACAAAGAGGAAATTAAAACTTTACTTCCAAGCAAGAGGGTTTGGGTTATTTGTATTTCTACAATTTTAGTTTGCCTAATTCCAATTGCCATCCATGGTGCTTTAAAGGATGGTATTACTCAGTTTGGTCCTACCTATTTATCTGAGAATTTTGGCTTACTTACAAGCTATTCAATAGCTATTACTATGGTTTTACCTATTATTAATTTAACTGGTGCTTTTATTGCTAAGTGGTTAAATAAATATATTAAAAATGAATTCTTAACCTCAGCAGTATTCTTTGGCTTTAGCTTATGCTCATTAATATGCTTGAATTTCTTTGCTGATGTTAACATTGTTTTAACAATGATTTTATTAGCCATTGTAACTAATAGTATGTTTGCGATTAATGTTATGATGATTTCCTTTATTCCTTTAAAGTTTGCTAAATATGGTAAAACTAGTACGATGAGTGGTATCTTAAATGCCATTGCTTACTTAGGTTGTAGCTTTTCTATGCTATCAACTGGTAAGATTTTAGATAGCAGTAATTGGCAAGGGGTTTATATAATGTGGATTATTTTAGCAGTAGTTGCTTTTGTATTCTGCTTAAGCTTTGTTTTAATTGGCAAGCTATCTAATCGAAAGCTTGAAATGCTAGAGGGAAATAATTAGAATTAAATATTTTATTAAAGGTATATCAGCTTAGATATACCTTTTTATGTATAAAAAAAGAAATTAATATAGTGTTGTTCAAAAATATGAATATAAAAGTTAAAAATAAACAAAAAACGCGATATAAAGTTGAATAAGTGTTTAAATAGTGGTAATATACTCAGCGAAATGAACTAATTGACAAGTAACGTTCATTTTGGAGGTAGAAAAATGTTAAATTTTACTGTTGGACCTGTTAAATCTGATGAGGTTGTATTAAAGATTGGTCGTGAGCAGGTGCCATATTTTAGAACGGATGAGTTTTCTAAGCTTATGTTAGAAAATGAAAGCCTAATGAAAAAGTTTGCGAAGGCAAGTTGTGATAGTAGAGTTGTTTTTATAACTGGATCTGGTACAGCTTCAATGGAAGCTTCAGTTATTAATTTTTTTAATGAAAATGATAAGGTGTTAATAATTAATGGTGGTAGCTTTGGTGAACGCTTTGTAGAAATTTGTAATTGCTATAGCATTAAAAATACAGAAATTAAATTAGAACGTGGTCATGATATAACTGAAGAAGAACTATATAAATATGCTAATTTAGGCTATACTGGCTTACTTGTAAATGTACACGAAACATCTACAGGTGTACACTACAATATTGATATGATTTCTAAATTTTGTAAGGAAAATAATTTGTTTTTGGTTGTTGATGCGGTTAGCTCATTTTTAGCTGATGAATTTAATATGGAAGCATTAGGCGTAGATATAATGATTACTGGTAGCCAAAAGGCTTTGGCTTGTCCTCCTGGTATCTCAATAATGGTTTTATCACCTAGGGCTATTAAGAAGGCTGAAGTAGTTAATGCTAGATGCTATTACTTAAATATTAATAATGCCTTAAAGAATGGAAAAAGAGGCCAAACTCCATTTACTCCAGCTGTTGGTACGTTAATTCAAATTAATGCCCGTTTACATGAAATTGAAGCTAATGGTGGTGTTGAATCAGAAACAAAAAGAATTCATGAGCTAGCTCTAGACTTTAGAAATAAGATTAAGGATTTACCATTAGAAATAGTTTCTAATTCAATGAGTAATGCCGTAACTCCACTTCATCCTTTAAATGCTAAGGCTGGCGATATTTTTGAAATATTAAAAAATGAATATCAGATTTGGGTTTGTCCAAATGGTGGTGCAATGCGTGATGAGATTTTTAGAGTTGGTCACATTGGAGCTTTAACTAAGGAGGATAATACGACCTTAGTAAATGCTTTAAATGATTTGGTTAAACGAGGTTTATTATAATGGTTAAGGTCATTACATATGGAACCTATGATTTATTACACTATGGACACATTAGACTTTTAGAAAGAGCTAAGGCTTTAGGTGATTATTTAATCGTTGGTGTTACTGCCGATGGCTTTGATCAAACTAGAGGTAAAATTAATGTTCATCAATCATTAATGGAGCGTATTGAAGCTGTTAAAGCAACTGGCTTGGCTGATGAAATAATCGTTGAGGAATATGAAGGCCAAAAGATTGATGACATCATTAAATATGATGTTGATATTTTTACAGTTGGTGATGATTGGCAGGGTAAGTTTGATTATCTAAATGAATATTGCAAGGTTGTCTATTTAGAGCGTACGGAAGGCATTTCTAGTAGTGAGATTAGAAGTAAGGAGCGCGAAATTAGCTTGGGATTAATTGGCGAATCACAAGTTTTAAATAAAATCATTAATGAATCTAAGTTTGTTAATGGTATTAAAATATCCGGAATTTACGCCTTAAATACTAAAAGAATCAATCAAGAAAACCTTGATAGCTATAAGCTATATAGTAGCTATGATGAACTACTTAATAATTCTGATGCGATTTACATCATTTCAAGACCAAAATATCACTATGAGCAGATAAAAAAAGCTTTATTAAATAATAAGCATGTTATGTGTGAAGCGCCAATTTCTACAAGCAAAGAAGAAACAGAAGAATTATTTGCTTTAGCTAAGGAACGTGGTCTAATTTTATTTACAGCGATTAAAACAGCCTATTCAACAGCTTATAATCGTTTAAAGGTTTTAGTTAAGAGCGGTAAGATTGGGAAGGTTATTTCTGTTGATGCAACCTGTACTAGCTTAGAAAGTCGAATTGATGAAAATACCTGGAGTAGTTTTTTAGAGTGGGGGCCAACCGCCTTATTGCCAATTTTTCAGCTTTTAGGAACGGATTACCTTAGTAAGAGTATTATTTCTCATATTGAAAATGATAGGGACAAGTTTACTAAAATTGATTTTAGGTATGAAACTAGTGTAGCTTCCTTAAAGGTAGCTAATGGTGCTAAATCTGAAGGTGATTTAGTAATTACAGGTACTAAAGGATATATCTATGTTCCTGCTCCTTGGTGGAAGATGGATTATTTTGAGGTAAGATATGAAAATCAAAGCTCTAATCAGCGTTACTTTTATCAGCTAGATGGTGAGGGTATAAGGTATGAATTGGTTGCCTTTGCTAAAGCTATAGAAACTAAAAAAAATACTGCCTGTATTATTGATTTAGTCTCTTCTGAAATAGCCAATTTAGTAAATGATTTTATTAAGCAAAAGGATGTAAAGCTTATTTAGTTTTAATGCTTACTGATAAGTTTACTAATCAAATATATTTGTTTTTAAAAGAAAATAAATAAATATAGCAAGTATGGTCTTGTTTTTTCTAAAAATAAGGCCATTTTATTTTGTTTATATGCTATAATAATACGATGTGGGAATGCCCATATAAAAATTCAGGGAGTTGATGATATGAACAAGAAGCTTGTTTATAAATGTGGTATGTTTATAGCGGATTTGGTTGCATTAATTTGCATTTATTTTATTGCACCTTTATTTGCTAATAATATGCATACCTATGAATTAACTAATGTTTATTTATATAGTATTTTAGGCTTTGTTGGAATTCAAATTCTAGTTAGTGTTTTATTTAATAACTATAGTTTGTTATGGATGTATCGTTCATATAAAAATTATTTACGAATACTTTCATCAGTTGTTACAGCCAATCTAGTAATATTTATTATTTGGGCTGGCTTATATTTTAATGATGTAGCAACACTTACCTTTAGTGCTATGCTAATAGCAATGCTAATTGAAATCCTTTATGTTTTTGCTTCACGTACAGCAGTTAGTATTTATTTTTCATATTTTTATAAGAAGCATGAAAAACGTAAAATGAGCTTACGTAGAACCTTAATTGTTGGTGCTGGTTCAGCTGGTGCGATGATTTTAAATGAATTAAGTGGTAAGGAATTTGGTTATAAGATTGTTGGTTTTGTTGATGATTCTAATGATAAGGTAGGAGCACTTATTAATGGAGTTAAGGTTTATGGCCCTATTAATAGCATTAATAATATTATTGCAAAATTAGATATTGAAGAGGTTATAATTGCTATGCCTTCAGCTGGTAAGGCAAAGATTCAAGAAGTATGTAACTTGATCAATTATAAGGATGTCAATGTTCAGATGATTCCTGATAAGGCAACCCTATTGAAGTCAGATCTTAACGCAAGTTTACGTAAGGTTGAAATATCAGATTTACTTGGTCGTGGTCAAATTGAACTTGATACTAGTGGCCTATCTAAGTTTATTAGTGGAAAGACAGTTTTAGTAACTGGTGGCGGCGGTTCTATTGGTAGTGAGATTTGTCGTCAGGTATTAAATTATAATCCTAAGCATTTAGTAATCTTTGATATTTATGAAAATACTATGTATGAGCTTCAAATGGAGCTAAATATGAAGTATAAGGACTTAAACAAGGAAATTAATTATACTTGTTTAGTTGGTTCAGTAAGAGATCAAAAGAGACTAGAAGAGGTATTTAGTACCTATAAGCCAGATATTATTTTCCATGCAGCAGCTCATAAGCATGTTCCATTAATGGAAGTTAGCCCAGCTGAAGCAGTTAAAAATAATGTTAAGGGAACATACAATGTTGCAATGATGGCAGATAAGTATCATGCGGAAAAGATGGTTTTAATTTCTACTGATAAGGCTGTTAACCCAACTAATGTAATGGGGGCTACTAAGCGTTTTTGTGAAATGGTTATGGAAACCTGGAATGAAACGAGCGAGCATACTAAATATTCAATGGTAAGATTTGGTAATGTTTTAGGCTCACATGGTTCAGTTATTCCATTATTTAAATCACAAATTGAGCATGGGGGACCAGTTACTGTAACTCACCCTGAGATAAATCGTTTCTTTATGACTATTCCTGAAGCTTGTGGATTAGTTATTCAGTCTGGAGCATTTGCCGATGGTGGTGAAAAGTTTATTCTTGATATGGGTGAACCTGTTAAAATTGTTGATTTAGCTAAGAATATGATTAAGCTATCTGGTTTAGAGTTAGGCAAGGATATTAATATTGAATTCACAGGCTTAAGACCTGGTGAAAAGTTATATGAGGAATTACTATTAAAAACTGCTAATGCAAGTAAGACTGCCAATGAAAAGATTTTCGTTGAAAAGGTTGTTCATCCATTTACCTTAAGTGAATTAGATGAGATAATTCTAAAACTTACAAGTATAGCACATGAAAATGGTAAGGTTTTAGAATATTTACAAGAGCTTGAGCAAGTTAAAGCTCAAAATAAATAGTTTGTTTGTGTTAATAATATGGAAGGAGGAAAAACTTTATGAAAAAGGTTTATAGAGTTATAAAAAGATTTCTAGATTTAATCGTTTCTTTTTTAGCTATTATAATTTTATCTCCAATATTATTAATTCTTTCCTTGATTGTAAAATGTACAACTAAAGGTCCGGTTCTATTTAAAGATACACGAGTAGGAAGATATGGCAAGGATATAGTTGTTTATAAATTTAGAACAATGCATGTTGATGCAGAAACTAATATTGAAAAATATTTAACTAAGGAAGAACTAGAAATTTGGACTAAAGAACGAAAATTAGATCGTGATCCAAGAATAACTAAGGTTGGTAAATTTTTAAGAAAGACTTCTCTTGATGAATTACCACAATTATTTAACATTTTATTTGGAACCTTATCAATTGTTGGTAATAGACCAATAACAAGACGTGAATATGATATGTGGTTTACGGATGAAGAAAAAGCCAAAATATCTTCAATAAAACCTGGCTTAACTGGTTATTGGCAGGTATCAGGTAGAAGTAATGTAACATTTGAGTCTGGGGAGAGACAAAAGTTAGATTTATACTATATTGATCACTATTCAATGTGGCTTGACATTAAAATTATTTTTAAAACTCCATTCGTTGTTTTATTTAAAACAGGAGCTAAGTAATATAAAAAGCAAATTCATTTTAAAAGTTGAATTTGCTTTTTTTTAATACTTTATTAGTGTGGTGTTAGATAAGTAAACTAAACTAATCATAATTTTCGAATAAATATGTTAAATAAGCCAAAATATAGGGTTTTAGATTGTTAAAGTAGAAAATATATGTTTGAATATTGTTTTTATGATATAATTCAATTAAATGGGGGATTATAATCATGAGAGAATTGACAAGTGAAGAAATAAAAAAATATGATTTTGCCATGCTAAAATTTGTTAAAAAGTTTTGTGATGATAATAAAATCGAGTATTTTTTAGATTTTGGTACTCTTCTTGGAGCCGTTAGACATCAAGGCTTTATTCCTTGGGATGAAGATGTTGATTTAGGAATGCTACGTAGTAATTATGAAAAGTTTGTAAATACCTTTAATGATCCTAGTGGTAGGTATCAATTATTTTTATTTAATAAGACAGATAATTACTATAATACTTTTGCTAAAATAGTTGATACAAAAACTATAGCTAAGGAAGATGTTAAGCATTTACCGGATAACTATGGCTTATGGGTTGATATTTTCCCTTATGATTATTGGAAGATTTCTGATAAGCGTGGATACAAAAAATTAAGATTTCAAAATGCTTATTATATGGTAAGTATGTTTGATATTGATTCAAAGCTAACTTTAAAAAATATAGTTAAGCATTTGTTCAAGTTTGCTTTTTTTTGGAAAAATATTAAGACTGAAACTAAAAGATATATTGAATTAGGACAAAAATATAAAGAAAATTCTAATTTACCTAATCTTATTTGTTCGGGAGCAGTAGTAGGTCCTGAGGCGATTGTAGAAGCAAAATGGTATAAGGAAACAGTTGAGTTGGAGTTTTGTGGTGAATTATTTAAGTGTCCTAAAATGTATAACGAGGTATTAACGCATTTATATGGTAATACGTATATGCAATTACCTAAAGAGGAAGATAGATATAACCACAATATTAAAGCGTGGACTAAAGAATAGGAGTTGACTATAAATGGAAAAATTTAGTGTCATAATGTCAGTTTATTGTAAAGAAAATCCTGAATATTTAAAAACAGCGATTGATTCTATTTTAAATCAAACCTTATTACCTAGCGAATTCATAATTATTAAGGATGGTCCTTTAACAGAAGAACTAGATAAGGTTCTTGAAGGCTATGATAATCCAATCATTAGGATTATTCCATTGACTGAAAATGTTGGCTTAGGTCCAGCCTTAGCAATTGCTGTAGAGGCTGCTACAAATGAAATAATTTGCCGAATGGATAGTGATGATTATTCTGATCCTCATCGTTTTGAGCATCAAATTCCTTTCTTTGTTGAAAACAACTTAGATTTACTTGGATCAAATGCGGTTGAATTTATGGATGATACAAAGGTAAGTGAAAGAACTATGCCAGAAACTCATGAGCAGATCTGTCAATTTGCTAAAAAGCGTAATCCATTAATTCATCCAACTATTGTTTTAAGAAAGAGTAAGGTTTTAGAGGCTGGTAACTATCGGACTTATTATTTAGTTGAAGATTATGATTTGTTTGTTCGTATGATTATGTGCGGAGCAAAATGCTATAATCTTCAGGAAACATTATTTTATGTTAGAGTAAGCAGAGATTTTTTCAACCGTCGAGGAGGCTTTAAATATTATAAGTCAATTAGAAAGTTTTTTAGAGAGCTAAAGAAAAAGAAATTCATTACAACCATGGAATATTTTAAGACAATGTTCCCTCGCTTGGTTATTTATTTAGCTCCGGGTTTTGTTCGTCAAAAATTTTACGAAAAGAAATTAAGAGGTTAATATGAATAAAAATTTACTTATGTTAGTCGTAGCTCATAAGGAGACTACCTATTTGCCAGCAGATAGAAGTGTTATAAAGGTCGGTAATAATGATTTTCAGGCTGATTATAGTGATAATTTAGGCGATAATATTTCGGCTAAAAATTCTAATTACTGTGAGCTTACAGCCTTATATTATGCTTGGCGAAATTTATACTTTGACTATTTGTCGTTTGAACATTATCGTCGTTTCTTTTATTTTAAAAATAGGGAAATAACAAAAGCAAAAATATTAGAGCTTTTAAATGAATATGATTTGATTTTACCAAAAGCTCATTATGTTAGAACAAGTACCTTTGATGAGTATGTTTTAGATTCTAAAACTAAGGAAGTTAATCTTGACTACCTTCATGATTTAGATGTTTTACGTGAGGTCTTTTTAGAAAAGCATCCGGAAGATATTAAGACATATGATGATTTCTTTAGTGGTAAAAAAATATATTATTATAATATGTTTGCTGGAAGTAAAAAATTTGTAGATGAGTATTGTAATTGGCTATTTGATATTTTATTTGAGGTAGAAAAGAGAATAGATATTAGCTCATATGATTCTCATCATGCTAGAATTTTTGGCTTTTTATCTGAGAGATTATTTAATGTTTATGTTATGATTAACAAAGACCTTAAGATCAAAGAGCTAGAAGTTGTAATGCCTGGTCAATCTAAGTCAAATAGAATTATTAGTAATTTAAAGAACAAAATAAAAAGTATGATTTAAAAAAGGAGGAAACCCGTAGTGGATAAGAATACAAGTTTAATATTTTATGCTTTTATAATGCTAGCTACAGGTTTTCTTTTATTATTAGCTCGCATTTTGAAAGAAAAAGGTAAAGAAAAATATGGTATTTTAGTTGATGTTTTAGCTTTCTTACCATTGTTTTTTATGTTTGGCTTTAGATATGATGTTGGCACTGATTATTTTCATACCTATGTGCCTCATTTTTCTAGTATTGTTAATGGCGGAGAAGTGTATGAGGGTGGCTTTTATCTAATAAATAAGGCAATTTCCTTATTTACTAATAATGCTCAGTGGTTATTTATTATTACTGGCTTCCTATATACTTATTTTGTTGTTGATGCAATAAGAAGATATTCTGATAATCCGCTTATATCAGTGATTGTCTTATTTTTAATGTCATTTGTTTTTATTGCAATGAATAATGTGCGTCAGCAAATTGCGGTTGCGATGATTTTATGGGGCTTTAGGTATATAATGGATGAAAAATTAGGCGAATATACAGCAGTCTGTTTATTTGCAACATTTTTCTTTCATACCTCAGCTATATTTATGTTTCCAATTTATTTCATAATTAATTCTAAATTAATTCAAAAATATTTTCTATTATTTGGAATTGGTCTTGTATTAATAAGCCCACTATTAGGTTATTTGTTAATGTTTGTCATTGATGTTTTAGGTTATGGTTATTTTTTGGATTCTTATAGGAGAGAATCAGGCGGCAATTTCCGCTTTTTAATGCAAAATTTAAGCTTTTTGGTAGTTTTCTTTTGGACATTTATGAAAAAATATAAGAACGATAAGCTAAGATATGCTTTATTAGTATTCCAGCTTTTGTCATTTATAATGGGGATACTTTCTTATAGTACTCATTTAATTGAATTACCTGAACGTATTGCAACCTTCTTTATGATTTTTGAAGTTATTGCAATTCCTTTAGTTTGTAAGGATTTATACAAGAAAAATAGATATTATTTTGCTGTAGGTAGCTTATTTTTATTAGGTAGTATGTTGTTTTTGTTCATTGATGGTATTTACATAAAAGGATACCATGAAGTATTACCTTATCAATTTATTTTTGGTCATTGGCATGAATTAGAAGCTATAAAAGCTTTATTAATATAATTAGAAAGGATTAGTTTATATGTCCGTAATTAATAGTATACTGCTCTACGCTAGCGTAATGCTATGGGCAGGGATATTTTTGTATTTAGCTAAAATTGAATCAAAAAAAGATAATAAAATTTGGCGATATGGCTTTATTATTTTAGGCACATTACCAATGTTTTTTATTATGGCCTTTAGGTATGACGTGGGTACAGATACATCACACTATATAGATGATTTTCAGATAATTGCTAATGGGAATATAGTATTTGCGCATGAGTATGGCTTTTACATACTAAATAAGATGATTTTATTGTTTACTAATCAATCACAGTGGCTAATAATTGTGACAAGTTTTATTTTTTTAGCCTTTTTCATAAAGACAGTGGAAGAAGAATCAACTAATCCTTTTTTATCTATTGTAATATTATTCGGTACGACATTATTCTTTGTTGAGCTTAATAACATTAGACAACAAATTGCGGTTGTAATGCTTTTATGGGGCTATCGTTTTGTAAAAAACAACAACTTATGGGCGTATATTGGGGTATGTGTTACAGCAGCTTTCTTTTTTCATTTGTCATCTATTATGATGATCTTTGTTTATCCCCTTGTAAATACTAAGCTTTTACAAAAATGGTACTTTATTTGGATGCCTATCCTTGTTTGTGCTTTACCACTAATAATTTTTATTTATGGAAAAGTATACGAATTACTAGGCTACGATGGTTATTTAGATTGGACACCTAGTGGAAATAATAACTTATTATATTTAAATTTAACATTTTTGTTTATTTTGTTTATTGGCTATGGCTTTAAAAATATTCGAAACGATAAAAATTTATATGGTTATTTTGCTCTTCAATTTGTCACAATTATCATTACATTAATTGGCTTTTATGTAACTACAGGCGAAATAAATACTCGTATATGCTTTTATTTTATGATTTTCCAAGTTTTATCGTTGCCTAAAGCAGTTAATTTAATTAAGGAAAATAGTAAAGTATTAGCTATTCTTTCGTTGTTATTAATATCAGTTGTTTTAGTTGGATCATTTTATTATAGTATTTATTTATATGGCTACCATGAGGTTTTACCATATCAGTTTTGCTTTAGCCATTGGGAAGAGCTAAAGGTTATCTTACCAGAAAATAAAGCATTAATGGAAATGTTATCTTATGTGGGTAATTGTTACAATTTATTTTTTTAGAGGATAGTAGGTGAATGTTATGGTTTTTTTAGATGAAGAAAATCGTGAGGGCACAATTATTACAACAAAAATGAAGAAAATTTGGCAGGCTCAAATTACGATGATGGAAGAGGTATTTAGAATTTGTAATAAGCATAATATTAATGTTTTTGCTGATTCTGGTACTATGCTTGGAGCTATTCGTCACCAGGGTTATATTCCTTGGGATGATGATATTGATTTGGGTATGACAAGGGATAACTATGAAAAATTCTTAAAGGTCGCACCGTTAGAATTGGATAGTAAGTATTTCTTACAATCAACCTATAGTGAAAACAATTTTTTCTGTCCCCATGCTCAAATCAGATTAAATAATTCTACAGCCCTATTAAAGTGTGATTATCATAAGAAGAAAAATAGAGGCATATTTTTGGACATATTTGTTTATGATAAAATGCCTTTAACTGAGGATTTTAAATTACGTAAAAAATTAAGGTTAACTAAAAGAATGCTTAATTATCATATGATTATTATCACTGGTGATAATTTAATTAAGGATTTAATTAAAAAGACCTTAAGCTTTATGTATTTAAGTTTATATGGTGGTTTTAAAAGAGTTGCTTATAAATATGATGATGCTTGTAAAAAATATTTTGATTTAAAAGATAATTATTATTATGATTTAATTGCTTATAGCACAAATGAAAAGGTATTACATATGCCTAAAGCTTTAGAGGATGAGCCTATTTTAGTTGATTTTGAATATACTAAGGTACCAGTCCCTCCTTGCTATAAGGATTTTCTACTAGAAATGTATGGGAATACATATATGACACCTATAAAGGCACCTAATGATCATGGTAGTATTTATTTTGATTTAAATAAGGCTTATAATGAATATGATAAATTAACTTATAAAGAATTTAAGGAGCTATTTAGATAATGGATAAGAAGATTAAGGTTAATGTCGTTTTCAATTTAATATATCAAATCGTAGCGATAATTATACCTTTAGTCACTACCCCATACCTATCACGTGTTTTAGGTGTAGATAATATGGGTATTCAAAGCTACACCTTATCAATAGTTTCTTACTTTACCTTGTTTGCGGCCTTTGGCTTAAATGACTATGGCCAGCGTGAGGTAGCAAGATTTAGAAATGATGAAGAAAAGGTTAGTAAGCTTTTCTGGGAGCTGATGTTAAATAGGTTTTTAACCTCAGCTATAGTTTTAGGCGTTTATGGTATCCTAGTTAGTACGGTTTTAGAGGCTAATTATACAATTTATTATCTGATAATGATAATGAATATATTGGCTATAACCTTTGATGTTGCTTGGTTTTTCCAAGGCCTTGAGCATTTTAAAACCTTAGCAGTTAGAAACACTATAATTAAATTACTTGGTTTAATTGCAATTTTTGCTTTTGTTAAGACTGAGAACGACCTATGGATTTATGTTTTAATTAATTCTTTATCATTGTTTCTATCGGCAATAAGTGTATGGATGGTATTAAAAAAGTATCTAGTCAAGGTAAAAATTCAGCTTAAAAGTATATTTAGCCATTTTAAGGGCTCGTTTGTTTACTTTATACCTTCGATAGCAATTCAAATTTATACAGTATTAGATAAAAGTATGATTCAATGGATAACTAATTCGAATGCTCAGAATGGTTACTATGAGCAAGCTGAAAGAATAGTTAAGGTATCCTTAACTGTCATTCAGGTTACAAATATCATTATGCGTAGTCGAATGAGCTATTTATTTGAAACCGGTGAGCTTGATGAGGCTAAAAGCTTATGTAATACATCATTAAGCTTTTTATCGATATTAATGTATCCTTTTGTTGCAGGAATTATTTTAGTAGCACCCGAGGTTGTACCAATTTATTTAGGTGAAGGCTATGAAGAGAGTATAATATTACTTCAAATTTTCTCATTCTTAGTTTTATTTATTGGTACATCTGGTTTAATCGGCTCACACTATATGACACCAGTTGGTAAGCAAGGAACAAGTAATATTGTTTTAATATGTGGATCTTGCATTAACTTAATTTTAAATTTGATTTTAATCCCACGTTATGAAGCGGTTGGTGCAGCTATAGCTTCAATTACAGCCGAATTCTTTATAGCAGCTATGTATATGTTTAACGCAAGAAAATTCATTAAGCCTATCGAGTTTTTGAAAATTGGCTATAAGCACATAATTGCGGCCGTTGCTATGTTCTTTGCTGTATACTTTACCTGCAAAAATTTGGCTATGAATGATTGGCTAATTTTAACTATTAAGGTATGTGAAGGTGTAGGTGTTTATTTTGCCTTGTTATTTATTCTACGGGATAAGACATTATTACATTTCACCAATAAAATATTTGCAAAGATAAGAAGGTAGACTAGATATGGAAAAGGTTGCAATTCTTTTACTTGCACATAAAAACCCACTACAGGTTAAAAGATTGGTTAATTTATTTGATGAAGGTTTATTCGATTTTTACATTCATCTTGATTTAAAAGCAAATCTTGCTGATTATAAAATTGATAAATCTAATGTTTACTATATAAATAATCGAGTTAGTGTTAATTGGGGAGATAACACCATTGCCGAAGCAATGGTTAATTTACTTAAAGAGAGCAGTAAGAAAAAATATATTCATTACACTTTATTGAGTGGTCAAGATTATTTGATTAAAAGTAGTAAGGAATTATATGACTTTTTAAGCCAAAATAGAGATTATAATTTCAATACGCTAATAGAAAAAACACCAAAATTCAATAAGCGTTATGAAATTCCATATTTAAGCTTTATGAGTAAAAATAATTTTTTGTGTAAAGTCATAAAAAATATTTATCAGATTATAACTGGTGGTAAAAACCATACCTTTAAAATATTTAGAAGAAGTTATGAAAAGAATTTTACTATTTATTTTGGATGGAATTGGTTTAGCTATAATTATGAATTAGTTAAATACATAATTGGATTTTTAGATGATCATGAGGATTATGATAAATTTATGAATTATGTTTTAAATTCTGATGAATCATACTTGATTTCAATAGTATTGAATTCAGAACATGCAAAAACAATTAAAGAAGGATTAACCTATGTTGACTGGTCACTAGGTAAGCGTAATCCTAAAATTCTTGGTCTTGAGGATTTAGATAGTTTAAGGGAAACCCAATGCTTTATAGCTCGTAAATTTGATTTAAGTCAGGATGAAAAAATTATGGATAAACTAGATACGTTAATAGGAAAGGAAAGTATTTAATATGACTCATATTACCTATTTATTACCATCAATAACAGATGCCAATGGCGTTTGTTCTTGTATATTCAACTATATTGATGGTTATGATCGAACTAAATATCAGATTACTATTCTAGCTAATGAGGAAAATGCATCTACAAGATATATTAATTACTGTAAGGATAATAATATAGAATTAGTATTATTACCAAACTTTAAAGAAAAAGGCTTTAAGGCGTATATTAAGGCCGCTAAAGCTTATTTTAAGGAAAATAAAGGTAAGATTGATATTTTCCATTGTAATGTAGTTAATCAAGGTGGCTTATTATTAAGATATGCTAAAAAGGCTAAGGTTAAAGTTAGAATTTTACATTCACATGCTACTAAGGGCAGTGACAATAAAATTAAAAATATTATAACTGAAGCTTTATCAATATTAGCTCGTCATTATTCAAATTCATATTTCACTTGCTCAACAGAAGCAGCAAAATATTTATTTAAAAATAAACCAGCTTATATGCTATATAATGCAGTTGATTTTGACAAGTACTCTTTCAATGAAGCTAAAAGAAAAGAATTGAGAGAAGAAAACAATTTGAATGATTCAACTAAAGCAGTTGGTTTTGTTGGTAGATTTGCTGAACAAAAAAATGTATTATTTATGGTTGATATCATGAAAGAGTTTGTTAATGAAGACATTAAATTATACATGATTGGTAATGGTCCTCAAAAGGAAGAATTAATTAATAAAATAAAAGAAAATAATCTGGAAAATAAAATAATAATTTTAGGCGAAAAAAGCAATGCCTATGATTATTACAATATGTTTGATGTCTTTATTTTACCAAGCTTATATGAGGGTTTACCTGTAGTTGGAGTAGAGGCTCAAATTAATTTATTGCCACTATTACTATCTAATAATATTTCTAAGGAAACTATTATTACTACTAATGCTAAAATTCTTGAAGGCTATGATTCAAAAGAATGGGCAAAAGAGATATTAGAAGCTAATAGGGTAAATAATAAGTTATTACCAAATAGCTTTAATATTAAAGAAGAACGTTCTAAATATTTTGATTATTTAGAAAAATTATGTCAATATCTTTTGAAAATTTCCCAAAAATAATCAAACATTAGCCTGAAAATC
>JAHHSV010000021.1 GCA_020025015.1 Anaeroplasmataceae bacterium | reverse complement strand
GTTTTTTAATATTTCGTCGACACATCGTCATATATAGTTTTCAAAGATCAAATATTTTGTCGTGTTTTTAACGACCTTTGTTAGTATACCATAATGCGTTTTCTGAGTCAACATTTATTTTACTTTTTTTCTACTTTTTTTAATATTTTTTTGTTGTCCATTTTTTTCTGTTTTTTCTAGAATACCATAATCCTGCGATAATTAAGTGCTATAATTTTTTCATTGGAGTTGATAAAGTGAAAAAAGTTATTATTTGTATTTTAGTAGCCTTTCTAGGCTTATCCTTAGGCTCTTGTAACACGGCCAATCCTGTTATAAATTATACGCCTAACTATAATTATACTGAGGTTAATCCTGAGCCTACATCATTAGAGGAAACTGTTGCTAAGGTTTATGATTCGGTTGTTTCTATTGATTCTTTTATAGATAATCAATTATATGGTAGTGGCAGCGGTATCTTAATCTCTTATGATTCTAGTTTAGATTTAAGCTATATTCTTACCTGCTACCATGTAATAGAAGGTGCTAATAATTATAAAATCATTATTAATGGTCATGATAAATATATTAATAGCGAGCTTGTTGGTGGGGATAGAAAAAATGATATAGCTCTTTTATCTATTAAAGGTACTAATTATTCCTATGCTAATCTAAGTAAAAATCCTAATTTAAGGTTGGCTTCGACGGTTATTGCTATTGGTAATCCGCTTGGAAGCTTACCTGGTTCTGTTTCTATCGGTCATGTTTCTTATTTAGGTAGAGAGGTAATGAGTCCTGATTATAATACAATGAAGCTGATTCAAACTGATACTGCTATAAACTCAGGAAATAGTGGTGGTGGATTATTTGATATTTATGGTAATCTAGTTGGTGTTGTTAATGCTAAGTTTGCTAAGGCTGGTGTTGAGGGCTTAGGCTTTGCTATTCCTATGGATACTGCCTTTAGTGTTATCGATGATGTCTTTAGTACTGCTAAATATGATAAGGGTACAAATAAATGGAAAGTTGGCTATAAGCTTGATAATTGGGAGCTTGGCTTTACGGTTTCTGATATTGTTTCTTTTCCTTTTAAATATCTTGGTATATCTGCAGTATCTAATAATAAAACTACTTCTGGCTTTGATAAGTTTATGACGGGTGATCAAATATTAAGAGCTTATTATAAGGATGGCTTAAAGGTCGTTGAGTTTAATATTTCTTCGGCTGGTGCTTTTTATCAAAGCTTATATAGGCTTAATCTCAAGGTTGGGGATTCATTCTATGTAGATATTAATAGGAAAAACATGGAATCAACAGTAAAGTTAGATTTAGTTCAATATATTCCTAGTTAAAAGTAAAGAAAAAGAGTGGGGCAATTCAAATTGCTTCACTCTTTTCTATTTTAAGCAGTCTAATATCATTTCTAACGAGATGCTTCCTTCTCTTAAAAGCTTAGGCTCACTTTCTATCAAGCTAACTACTGTTGATGAGATATGGCTTGATTCTTCTTCCTTTTTATAAATTTCTTCAACTAGATCACCATATGCGTCTTTTATTTCCTCATAGGTGTCTAGTGGTTTTTCGCCACTTTCGTTAACGCTAGTAGTTGCCATAGCACCTTCTTTTTCTAAAATGCTTAAGGCAAGCTTACTATTAGGAATTCTTACGCCAATGGTTGGTAGCCCCATTATTTCCTTAACCTTAGCTTTAGCTGGTAAAATTAGGGTTAGGGCTCCTGGTAAAAACTTTTTAATTAGTTTTTCAGCATTTTCGTTAACCTCGGCTATTTCTTTGATTTGACTAAGGGAATAGCATAATACCGCTAAAGGCTTATCATGGCTACGATGTTTAATTTGATATATTCTTTCTTGTCCTTCTTTATCATAGATTGAAGCGCCTATTCCGTAAACTGTGTCAGTTGGAAATATAATTACCTTACTCATTAAAATCACCTACATAGACAAATGTCATTCTATCCTTTCCTTCCATATCCTTTAAGGTTTCAACCTTAGCCTCTGGAAAATAGGTATGGGCTATTTCTTCTATTTCTTTTTTCTTGTCATAGCCATGCTCAAAGGCTATTAGGGCCTTATCCTTTAAAATTCTTTTAGCTCCACTTAAAATTATACGATAGAATTTTAAGCCATCATCACCACCAAATAGGGCAATGTTAGGTTCATTATCCTTAACTAAACTCATTACCTCTTCTTGATTAGGGATATATGGGGGATTAGATACTAAAATATCATATTTACCATTTAATGGCTCTAGCATATCGCCTTCAAAAAATTCAACATTAGCTCCTAAGGTCTTAGCATTTTCTTTAGCAACCTCTAAGGCTTCATGGCTAATATCACTGGCTGAAACGTGCATATGCTTTTCTTCTAGAGCTAAGCTTATTGCAATACAGCCTGAGCCTGTAGCGACATCACAAACCTCAACATCCTTACCTTTAAAATAAGTATCATATCTATATAAAACATTTTCAACTAGCTCTTCGGTTTCAAAGCGAGGAATCAAAACATTTTCATTAACCTTAAAATCATAGCCATAAAAATTAGTATAGCCTACTAAATATTGGATTGGTTTATTTTCAAATAAATATTTTTCAAATAATTCATCAAATTTTAAAATGTCTGCTTCGGCTATTTCATCATCAAGCTTCATAAATAGGTCTTTGGTTTCTGCTTTTAAAACGTGGCTTAGTAAAATAATAACTGCACTTTCCTCTTTATTGTTCTTGGCAGCTTTCTTTTCATTTAAATTAATAAATTTTCTTAAAGTCATAATTTTCACCTAATAAAAAGCTCACAATGCTGTGAGCTTATTTTTTTATTTATTGTCTTCGCTTTCAGCAGCTAGCTTTCTCTTTTGATCTTCGTTTATAAGCTCTTGGATAACTAAATCTAATTTACCATCCATAATTACATCTAAACGATTAATTGTGAAGCCAATACGATGATCAGTAACTCTATTTTGTGGATAATTGTATGTTCTAATCTTTTCGCTACGTTCACCATGGCCAACTAATGATTGACGCTCAGCGCCTTCCTTAGCTTCCTTTTCGGCAACCATTGCATCATAAATTCTAGCCCTTAAAATTTGTAGGGCAGCCGCCTTATTTTCATGCTGGCTTCTATGAATCTGACAAGCAACAGCAACACCTGTTGGAATATGGGTTAAACGAACCGCACTATAGGTTGTATTAACACCTTGTCCACCTGGACCTGATGAACAGAATGTATCTACTCTGACATCGTTCATATCAATTTCAAATTCTAATTCTGGAGCCTCTGGCATAACTAATACTGTAGCAATTGAGGTATGAATTCTACCTTGTGATTCAGTTTGAGGTACGCGTTGTACACGATGTCCACCTGATTCATATTTTAAGGTTGAATAAATACTATCGCCCTTTACCATAAATTGGATTGAAGAGTATCCTCCCATTTCTGAAGGAACGCTATCTAATACTTCAATTTTCCAGCCTTTAATTTCTGCATATTTAGAGTACATTCTAAATAAATCACCAGCGAAAATATTAGCTTCATCACCACCAACGGCTCCTCTAATTTCCATAATTACGTTCTTATCATCATTAGGGTCCTTTGGTAATAATAAAATCTTAACCTCTTCTTTAATTTCTTCAATTCTTGCTTCAGATTCTTGTAGCTCTTCAGCAGCCATCATTGCTAAATCCTCATCATCAGATTTCTTTAGTTCTCTTAATTCCTCTAATGAATCATTAAGCTTATTGTATTCTCTAAATAACAATACTGGCTTTTCTAAGGATTTTTGTTCCTTTGCATACTCAGTAACTAATTTAATATTCATTACTACCTCTGGATCTTGTAATAACGAATTTAGCTCTTCGTATCTTTTTTCCATCATTTTTAAACGATCAATCATCGTAAATTCTCCAATCTAGTCTCCAATTTTCTCTTCAAAACAAGCACAACCACCATTAAATAATAATGGAATACCTTCATGTGTTTGTCCACTACGGTTCTTTGAGATTATAAAATCTGCCTCTCCCTTACGGGCTGAAGCTTTATTATAATAATCATCTCTATATAAGAACATAACAATATCTGCATCCTGCTCAATACTACCTGAATCTCTTAGGTCAGCCATAATCGGATGCTTATCCTCACGCTTTTCAACAGCACGTGAAAGCTGTGATAATACTAATACCGGTATTTGTAATTCCATTGCCATTAGCTTTAGCTCACGTGATATTTTAGCAACCTGCTCTTGTAAGGCCTTATTATCGTTTGGGCTATTAATTAGCTGTAAATAGTCAATTACAACAAAGTCTAGGCCAGTCTCTACAGCTTGCTTACGGCATTTTGCTCTTATTTTGGCAACAGTTAAATCTGTTGAATCATCAAAGTAAATTCCAAGCTTGCTTAGTCTTGAGCAGCTTGTATTAAATCTAACCCATTCGTTAGCTTGAATATTTCCGGTTTTAATGTTACTTAATTCAATCTTAGAATCACAGGCAATCATTCTTTCAACTAATTGCTCTGCTGACATTTCTAGAGAGAAAACAGCAACATTAGCCTTACCTTGCTTATTTTTAACCGCAATATGCTCAGCTAAATTTAAGCCCATTGCAGACTTACCCATACTTGGACGGGCAGCTAAAATAATTAACTGTCCTGGTTGAAAGCCTAGGGTCAATCTATCTAGGGTTGGAAAACCGGTTTTTAAACCAATAATAGCTTCCTTTTGGTTAGCGTGTAATTCGGTTGCCTCTAAAACATTACGTGATACATCACCAATTGTTTTAAAGCCATCTACGCTTCGTCTTTTACTTAGCTCGAATACACCTTTTTCAATATTTTCAATATAATCAAAGGTTGAAATTTCATTATTGTAGCCATCTTGAACTAGCTTTGTTAGTAAATCAATACTATTTCTACGCATTGCGCTATCAACAATCAAATCAATATAGCTATTAACGTTTGGGGTAGAATAGCCAACGTTTGCTAGGCTACCTAAATAATCTAAGCCACCAACCTCATTGATTAAATTTTCTTTTGTTAAATAACTTATTAATGTGGTTATATCAATATGCTTTTTTTCGTTTTGTAGGCTAATCATAGCACGATATATTGCTCTATTTCTACTGTCATAAAAATATTCAACTGGAACTAAATCACGGGTTTCTAGCAAGATATTCTCATTGACAATGATACAGCCTAAAAGCGCAGCCTCAGCCTCCACATTTGATGGGATAACTATCTTTTGCATATTAGTTACCAATTACGTTAATTTCAAAGCTTGCTACAATATCCTTTGCTAAGGTAATTGTAGCTGTATAAATACCTATTGAGTTAATATCGTTAGGTAAATCAAGCTTCTTCTTATCTAAACGAATGCCATTTTGAGCTTCAAATTCATCACAAATTAGCTTAGAGGTTACGTGACCAAAGGCTTTACCATCAGCACCTAGCTTTAGGTAGATAGTTACTGACTTACCATCGATTTCTGATTTTATCTTTTCTAATAAATTCTTACGATTTTCTTCTTCAATCTTAGCTTGCTTTTGGTTTTCAGCTAATTTCTTAAGATTATTGTCGTTAGCAAGAAGTCCTAGGTTATTGCTAATTAGATAATTTCCATAGCCATTATTAACCTCAATGATATCATCCTTCTTACCTTTTCCTTTAACATCTGCAAGTAAAATAATTTTCATTTTCTCTTCTCCTTCGTATCCATAATCTCGTTTCAAAATATCAATAAGTGTGTTTCTTACATCTTCAATAGTTGTATCTGGTACCTGGCAGGCTGCACTTTGTAGGTGACCGCCTCCGCCCATTTCTTCCATAATAACCTGAACGTTTACACCTTCAAGGCTTCGAGCTGAAACAGCAACTATATTATCACCAAGTTTAGCAATTGTAAATGCTGCATCAATTTTTTCTATAGTTAAAAGACGATCTGATACCTTAGCTAATAAGGTTCGATCAGGAATATTTTCATCATTTAAAATTGAAACCGCAAAACGATTATAGAATATTTCAGTATTAATTAGAGCTTCGGCTAGCTCCTTTTCATATTCATAGCTATCACGTAAAAACTTACGTACTCTAACCATATCAGCGCCAATTTCCTTTAGGGTTGATGCAGCCTCAAAGGTACGTGAGCCTGTTCTAAAGGTAAAGTTATTGGTATCAACTACAATGCCTGTTAGCATAATTGTTGCTTCAAGCGGACTAATCTTAGCCTCAGGGCTAAAGATAAACATTTCACTAATTAATTCAACAGTTGATGATGAATATGTCTCAACATATGACATATCAACATATTCCTTTTTAAAATCGACTGTACCAACACGGTGGTGATCAATGATTGCTAGGTGAGTCGCTTTGTCACAAACCTTAGGGAACATTACTAGACGTGGTGATTGTGTATCACAAACGACTAAAATTGTGTCCTTACCTACGATGCTTAAAGCTTTTTCTTCATCAACTATATAATTCAAAATCTCGGCATTTTGATCTTCTAAATAAGAATAAATCTTATTCGCAGTTGTATCTAAATGCTTAGGCTCAATTACTAGGCTAACATCCTTTACGCCATAGCTTAATACTAATCTTAAGGCTCCTATCATTGCACCTAAGGCATCACAATCAGCAAAATCATGGGCCATAATTAAAACATTAGAGGCCTTAGTTGTAACATCCTTAAAGTTACTATTTTGTAAACGAGCAGCAACTAAGGTATTTTTCTCTAGGGCATTAGTTTGTCCACCGATATATTCAATCTTCTTACCTTGAATATTAACAACGGCCTGGTCGCCTCCTCGCTTTTCAGCAAGCTCAAGCGCACTAAAAGCATATTTACCAAGCTCCATGCTTGATACATCGTATGAAGCAAAGCCTATACTTATTGTTGACTTTAAATGAGATGATTTAGAAATATCACGAATACGAACTAAAATAGAAAATTTATCGTTTTTCATTGCAACTAGTGATTCCTTATCACAAATAATTAGAATTCTATCATCATCAATAGCTTGGATAAAGCAATTATATTTTTCAAAATAATCAGATATATCACCTAAAATTTCACCACTAATTTTACTTTTTTCTTGGATATCATATCTTTTTAGTGATTCATCTAAATTATCCACAACTAAAACACCCATCGCTAGGGTTCTATTTTGATATTTTTGCTTTAATGCTTCTCTTAGGGTAACATCAAAGAAATAAATTATCTTATGTGGCTTATTATGAACACAGTCATAGGTTTTATCTGCAATATTAATCATAAATTTATCTTTAGTGCCATCGCAGGCTTCGACTAACTTATCACTAATAATAGATAATGGGCTTTCCTGAAGCTTAACCTGCATTTGATTTTGGAAAAAGACATTAACCCATTTTATTAAATAATCATTATCATAGGCAACAATACCAACAGGCAAGTCCTCAAAGGCTTGATCGCCTGCCGCATTTATATGGTATGTTGTATTACTCCATACTTGAATTTGATTGGTTAAATCGGAATTTTTCTCTTTTTCCTTACGATAAAAGATTAAAAATATTAAAGTAACACCTAATATGGCAAATAGAAAACCTGCTCCTAAAAACACATATACTGAAATAGCTTCTGTAAAAGGCTCGAAATAGCAATATAATGCTAGACCAGTCAATAAAAAGCTTATAATACTTCCTATAATAAATAGCAATTTAATCACCTTCATTCTTTTTAATTATAGCAATTTTTTTGCTTTAATACAATAAAACGAACAAAAAACTGTAAGGCGACTACCTTACAGTTTACTTTTAAAATTATTCTTTTACGAATGGTAATAATGCCATATGACGTGCTCTCTTGATAGCGATAGCTAGCATTCTTTGATATCTAGCGCTTGTACCAGTAACACGACGAGGTAAAATCTTACCTCTTTCAGTAACGAATCTCTTTAATAAATCTACATCCTTAAAATCGATATGTTCAATATGATTTTTTGTAAAATAGCATTCTTTTTTACGGCCACGACGTGGAAAGTCGCGATCATTTTTACGATTGTTTTGCATAATTTTTCTCCTTCCTAAAATGGTAAATCATCATCTTCAACAGTCATTTGATTTGGCTCTGGTTCATTTGAAGCATAGCTTGGCTGTTGATAAGTAGGTCTTTCAACCGGACGAGGCTGTTGATAGCCTTGTTGACTATAGCTTTGTTGGTTATCTTGGCGTGGAGTCATATTTTCTACTGACTCACAAAGAACCTCAGTAACATAATGTGTTTGATTATCTTGGCCTTGATAGCTACGTGTTTGGATACGTCCTTGAACACAAAGCATATATCCTTTTCTAATATAGCGAGATATGAAATCTGCCTGATTACGCCATGCAACACAATTTATAAAGTCTGCTTGACGGTTGCCCATCGCATCCTTATATTGACGATCAACTGCTATTGAAAAGCTAACAGTAGGAACACCAGCTTGTGTGTAGCGAACTTCAGGATCTCTTGTAATTCTTCCTGTTAAGATTACATTATTCATACTATCTATTATTCTCCATCTTTTACAACGATAGAACGAACGATGCTTTCGCTATAACCAGCAATACGGTTGAATTCTTCTAAAGCTTTAGAGCCAGCCTCTACTAACATCCATACATAATAGCCTTTACGCATATGATCGATTTCGTAAGCTAATTCTCTAAGACCCCATTCTTTACACTCTAAAACATTAGCACCGTTGTTAGTGAAGATTTCTTTAACTTCATTAACCTCATTTTTAATTGCTTCTTGTTCTAGATTAGAACGAAGAATATACATTACTTCATATTTTTTCATTTTTTTACCTCCTTATGGTCTATAGGCCTACATCTAAGTAGGCAAGGGCACTTCACGTGCTTTTACATTATACTATTTTAATTTTGCTTTATCAAGACTAAAATAGTACTTTTTTGGCTTAATTAAAACAAAAATAGGATTTATCCTCCTTGATAAAATCCTATTCTTCCTTTTCTTTTATTATCTTTTTAAAATATGGATAAATATCATTGCCTAAATTAATACTTTTAAAATCAGTTAGCTTTATTCTAAAATCAGTCACCTTATCTGGCTTTAGCTTAACTAAATCCTCATAGCTACTAGGTGTAAACTCTTCTAAATTTAAAAGCTTTTTATAGCTTATTATATCCTGAAGCTTAAAGCTTATTATATTTTTAGAATTACAATTAAGATCAGGATATTTAAAGGTTGTTCCTTTTTTAGGCTCTTCAATATTTAATAAATCTTCTTTGATTTTAAAGTAATAGCCATCATAAATGAAATAAACCCTATCCTTTTTAATAGGAAAGCCACTTTGAATTAAATAGCTTGTGTATTTAAAACTTGCATCCTTTAAATTTTCCTCTAAATATTTTTCTAGAGCTTTGTCATAAAGTTTTTTTAATGGCTTTATATATAATGGTGCATAATATAAAAACAATATTACTCCTACTACCAAAATAATACTTCCTAGAGCTATATTTCCTGTTAAAACAAGAATTAAAAACATAGTTAAGGCAAAGAAAACAAAGCATAGGCCTAAAATATGATTGTAGCCAAGACGATAGCCAAGAATGCCTTTTACATATTTAATCTCATTTTCCTCTAGCATATTTCCTAAGGCAAGCTTCTTTAATATTTTTTTAAATCTGATCAATGTATTCACCATCAAAATCAATTATAAAGTAATATTTATGCTCATCATCTTTAAATTCTTCTTCAATTTTAGTTTTAATTTCATTGGGTGTAAGCTTGTAATCATGTGGTAAAACAATATCAAAAAGAATATTTGTATGAGTATCCCCATTTACAACTCTAAAATCATGGAAGCTTAAATCTAAGCCTTTAATTATAGCCTCTACTCTAGACTTCAGCTCTAATACATCTTTTCTTTCCGTTTCAATAGGATCCATATGAATAGTCAAATCAACGCCATATTTTTTTCTAATATCTCTTTCAATGTTATCTATTTCATCATGAGCCTTTAAAAATTCAATGTTTGCAGGTATTTCTACGTGGAGTGTCATAAAGAACTTAGTTGGTCCATACATATGACATCTTACATCATGAACACCTAAAACACTAGGATAAGCCTTAATTTCTTCAATGATTGTTTTAATAAATTCATGCTTTGGATTAATACCAATTAAAGGATTGATTGTTTCTTTTATCATTTCCAAGCCACTTATAAAGATAAAGATAGCAACAAAGATACCAAGTAAGCCATCTAAGGCAAATGGCATATTAGGATAAAGGTAGATAAAAATACTACCAATTAAAATAACAGTTGTAGAAATTGCATCATTTATGGAATCTCTAGCGTTAGCCTTTAGGGCTAGAGAATCAATTGTTTTGCCTAATTTATGATAGCTATAGCCCTGAACTAATTTTATAAGAATAGATACACCTAAAATTATTAGGGATACTATAGTTATTTCAATTCTTTTATTTTCAATTAGGCTTGTAAGTGAGCTCATAAAAAGCTCAATACTAACAACAATTATAATAATACTAACAATTAAACCTGAAACATATTCAATTCTTTCATGACCATAGGGATGATCCTTATCGGCAGGGCGAGATGACATCTTAAAGGCAGCAAGGGTAATAATTGAGGATCCAGTATCTGTAAGGTTATTTAAGCCATCGCCGATAATTGCCACACTACCACTAACAAATCCTGAAAATAACTTAATAATTACCAAAATAATATTAGAAATTATACCTAAAATAGTCGCTAAAACTGCATGAGAATCTCTAACCTTAGGATTAGTGACATTTTCATAATCCTTTATAAAAATTTTTCTTAAAAAATTAATCATGCCTTCATTTTACCCTTGAAAGCAATCACAACCCAAGCATCACCAATTTTACGATACACCTTAAGCTTTAATTCTGAACCTATATTTAGGTTATTTAAATAATAATCTAATTCAGTTGCTTTGCTAATAGTTTTATCATCTACTCCTACAATAACATCATTTACCAAAAGACCTTGATAGCTTTTACCCTCTAAGTCTTTACCTTCTAGACTAGAAGCATTAGTATCATCAAAAACCTCTTTGATTAAAACGGCTTGATTAACACCTGTTGGTAAGAATTTAGCTTGCTCTGGATATAGGTTACCATTGATTTCACGATAGTTAGCTCCAAGCTCAGGTCTAACTATATCATCATTAACCTCCTCAATTTGGCTTACTACCTTTTTTACTGTCCAAATTGGAATTGCTCTACCAATTCCTGATACAGGAATATAACTATGCTCTGGGTTATTCTCATCTTCAATATGCGATTTTTTACTAACATTAATACCAATTAAACGACCACTTGAATTAAATAAGCCTCCACCGCTTGAGCCTGGATTAATAGGTGCCGAATGGGTAATTGAACCAAGAGATACGTTGCCAACCATACCAAATGTTGGATAATTGAAGTTTTTTAAGCCAAGTGGACATCCAATAGCTACAGCATAGCTACCACGTGCTGGTAAATCCATTGTACTAGAATAAATATCTTCAAAATCATCATATTGGATGGTTTCATCGCTTAAGGGCACAGTAAATTTTAAAATAGCCAAATCATTTTTGGCGTCGCTACCAATACAATCAGCAAAAAAATAATATTCTTCACCAATATATACGCGATAGGTGGTATTTTTATCCTTCGGCTTTATAACATGCTCATTAGTAATTACATAAGCTACACCTTCAACTGTACTACTGGTTGCAGGCTTGTTACTCTTACGATCTAGAATCTTATAAATTACTCCTGAACCAATTGCTTTATATTTTCCACTTAAGGCAACAATACCTACGCAGCGGTCATCAACCTTTTTAATAATATCTGAAAGCTGATTTTGAATTTGGATGATATCAACATCTTCCTTTTCCACCTGATCGATTGTGATATTAGGGTCAGATATTTGAATATCACAGCTGGCTAAGCTAAATATTGATATTAAAGCCACTAAAAATATTAATGTTTTTTTCATATCCTATGCTTCCTCCTTAGAAGAATCAATTTTAAATAATCTTCTCGTATTTTCTTCTGTGATCCTATCTATTTCTAAAGGATCAAGTCCTCTTAATGAGGCTATTTCATCTCTAACATATTTAACAAAGCCTGACTCATTACGCTTACCTCTAAATGGCGTTGGGGCTAAGTATGGTGAATCGGTTTCAATTAAAAGCTTATCTAAAGGAATATTTGCACCAACCTTCTTAGGCTCTTTAGCATTTTTAAAGGTTACAGGCCCACCTAAAGAAATATAAAAGCCTAATTTTATGTATTCTAAGGCCATTTCTAAGCTCCCACTATAGCAGTGCATAACTCCATAGCACTTGGGATATTCCTTAATTATAGCTAAGGTATCCTGGCTAGCATCACGAGAATGAATTACTAAAGGTAAATCCAACTCAATTGAAAGCTCTATTTGCTTTCTAAAAACTGCCTTTTGTTCCTCCTTAAAGCTAGTATCCCAGTGATAATCTAGGCCACACTCGCCAATGGCATAGCATTTCTTATCCTTAAGCCATTCCTTAAATTCAGCAAATGCTTCTAAATAATTACTATCTACCTCACTTGGATGAATACCATAGGTTGGAATAAAATATGGGTTATTTTTAGTTGCTTTATAAACAGCTTGATTAGTTTCCTTACTAAAACCAACTAAAATTATATTATTAACGCCATTTGCCTTTGCTCTGGCAATTACTTCTTCTCTATCTAAATCAAAGTCTTCGGCGAATATATGTGAATGAGAATCAATCATAATACCCCTCCTATTAAGAAACACTAATTATTATACCCTAATTTAGCTATAAAAAAAAGAAGATACCGAAGTATCTCCTTAATTTTAATTCTCTAGAATTATTCAATGATTTCAGTAACTGAACCAGCACCAACTGTTCTACCACCCTCACGGATAGAGAATTTAGTACCTTGTTCAATTGCGATTGGGTGAATTAATTCAACAGTCATAACTGTGTTATCACCAGGCATTACCATTTCAGTACCAGCTTCAAGGCTAATAATACCTGTAACGTCTGTAGTACGGAAATAGAATTGTGGACGATAGTTAGTGAAGAATGGAGTATGACGTCCACCTTCTTCTTTAGTTAAAACGTAAACTTGAGCCTTGAACTTCTTATGTGGATGAACTGACTTAGGTTTAGCTAAAACTTGACCACGTTGTACGTCTTCACGAGCAACACCACGTAATAATACACCGATGTTATCGCCGGCTTCAGCGTAGTCTAACATCTTACGGAACATTTCAACACCAGTAACAACTGAAGTTTGAGTGTCACGAATACCAATGATTTCAACTGTATCACCAACGCGAACTTGACCACGTTCAACACGTCCAGTAACAACTGTACCACGACCAGTGATTGTGAATACGTCTTCGATTGGCATTAAGAATGGTTTATCAGTATCACGTTCAGGAGTTGGGATATACTCATCAACTACATCCATTAACTCTTGAATCTTAGCTTGCCATTTTGGATCGCCGTTTAATGCACCTAATGCAGAACCACGAACGATTGGAGTGTCATCTCCTGGGAAGCCATACTCGCTTAATAAATCACGAGTATCCATTTCTACTAAGTCGATTAATTCTTCATCATCAACCATATCGCACTTATTTAAGAATACAACAATACGAGGTACACCAACTTGACGAGCTAATAAGATGTGCTCACGAGTTTGAGCCATAGGTCCATCTGTAGCAGCAATTACTAAGATAGAACCATCCATCTGTGCAGCACCAGTGATCATGTTCTTTACATAGTCGGCATGTCCTGGACAGTCAACGTGTGCATAGTGACGCTTTTCAGTTTCATACTCAACGTGTGCTGAGTTAATTGTAATACCACGTTCTTTTTCTTCTGGAGCAGCATCGATTGCATCATAAGCTTTAGCTTGAGCAAAACCCTTAGTTGCTAAGTAATTTGTAATAGCTGCTGTTAAAGTAGTTTTACCATGGTCAACGTGACCAATAGTACCAATGTTAACATGTGGTTTAGTACGAACAAATTTTTCCTTTGCCATTTTAAATGGTCCTCCTAATTATTTTTTGATTATTTTTCTTGATAATAATTTATCATATCTATTTTACTCGATATAAAAGGTAAAATCAAGTATTACCCTTATTCATAAAGGGATAATTAAGCTCTAGACTTAATGATTTCCTCTTGAATGTTTCTTGGGCAAGCTTCATAATGATGCATTTGCATTGTGAAGTTACCACGGCCTTGTGAATTAGAACGTAATGCAGTAGCATAACCGAACATTTCAGCTAATGGTACATAAGCACGAATCTTAATACCATTACCACGCTTCTCTTGTGAATCTAATCTACCACGACGGCTAGTTAAATCACCGATAACGTTACCCATATATTCTTCTGGAACTACTACATCTACTTCCATGATAGGCTCTAATAATACTGGCTTACATTTTTCTTTAGCTGCCTTTAAAGCTAATGAGGCTGCTACCTTGAATGCCATTTCTGATGAATCGACTTCATGGTAAGAACCATCAAATAATGTAGCCTTAACATCTAATAGTGGGTAACCAGCTAAGATACCACCAGGAAGTGCATCCTGTAAGCCCTTATCGATAACTGGAATGTATTCACGAGGAATTACACCACCAACGATATTATCAACGAACTCATAACCCTTTTCAGGATTTGGCTCGAACTTAATCCAAACGTGACCATATTGTCCACGACCACCAGACTGACGAACGAATTTACCTTCGCAATCAGCTGCTTGAGTAATAGTCTCACGGTAAGAAACTTGAGGAGCACCTACGTTAGCAACAACGTTGAATTCTCTCTTCATACGGTCAACGATGATATCAAGGTGAAGCTCACCCATACCAGCGATGATTGTTTGACCAGTTTCTTGATCAGTATATGTTCTGAAGGTTGGATCTTCTTCAGCTAATTTTAATAAAGCTGTAGTCATCTTCTCTTGGTCAGCCTTAGTCTTTGGTTCAACCGCAACACTAATAACTGGCTCAGGGAATACCATCTTTTCAAGGATGAATGATGCTTTTTCATCCGCTAAAGTATCACCTGTAGTTGTGTTCTTTAAACCTACAGCTGCAGCGATATCACCAGCAAAAACCTCTTTGATTTCAGCACGGTGGTTACTATGCATCTGCATGATACGACCTAAACGTTCCTTAGAACCCTTAGTTGTATTCTTAATATAAGAACCAGCAACACATTTACCTGCATAAACACGGAAGTATGTTAACTTACCAACGAATGGGTCAGCAACAACCTTGAATGCTAATGCTGCAAATGGAGCGTCATCACTTACTGTTAACTCAAATGTAGTATCATCATCATTATGAGCAACAATAGGTTGAGTCTCTAGTGGAGAAGGTAAATACTCGATAGCTGCATCTAATACCTTCTTAACACCGATATTCTTGAAAGCTGAACCACATAATACTGGGAAGAATTTAACCTCTAATGTAGCCTTACGGATTACACTATGGATCAATTCTGCAGGAATATCTTCGCCTTCCAAATACATCATAGCTAACTCATCATCAAATTGAGATAATGTATCTAATAATACGTCTCTCTTTTCTTGACATACATCAACTAATTCAGCTGGAATTTCAGCTTCCTTATAATTTTCTTCTTGGCCACCATCATATAGGTATGCCTTCATAGTGATTAGGTCAACTTGACCATGGAAATCACTTTCAGCACCAATTGGCCATTGAATAGCTGCTGCAGTAGCACCTAATCTATCATGAATAGTACCTACTGAATATTCAAAATCAGCACCGATTTTGTCCATCTTGTTAACAAATACAATACGTGGAACGTTGTATTCAGTAGCTTGACGCCATACAGTTTCAGTTTGAGGCTCAACACCAGCCTGACCATCTAATACAGTAACCGCGCCATCTAATACACGTAAAGAACGTGAAACTTCAACTGTGAAGTCAACGTGTCCTGGAGTATCGATAATGTTTACTTTATGATCCTTCCAAATAGCTGTTGTAGCTGCAGAAGTGATAGTAATACCACGTTCTTGTTCCTGAGCCATCCAGTCCATAGTTGCTGCACCATCATGTGTTTCACCAATCTTATGGATTTTACCTGTATGGTAAAGGATTCTTTCAGTAGTGGTAGTTTTACCAGCATCAATATGCGCCATGATACCGATATTACGTGTCATTTCTAATGAATGTTCTCTTGGCATATATTTAAACCTCTCCTAAAATTACCAACGATAATGCGCAAATGCTTTATTAGCTTCTGCCATTTTGTGTGTATCTTCACGTTTCTTGCAAGCACCACCTGTGCCGTTAGATGCATCGATGATTTCTCTTGCTAATCTTTCTTCTGTTGTCTTATCGTTACGAAGTCTTGCATATTTAACCAACCATCTTAAACCTAATGTTTCACGACGTTCAGGACGAACTTCGATAGGTACTTGATAGTTTTGTCCACCAATACGACGACTCTTAACTTCTAAAACTGGCATAATGTTTTCTAATGCTTTATTGAAAACTACTAATGCATCCTCACCTGTTTGGTTTTGAACACGTTCTAATGCATTGTATAAAATTGTTTGTGCAGTTCCTTTTTTACCATCTAACATAATTGCGTTAATAGCTCTTGTTACAAGCTTTGAATTATATATTGGATCTGGAAGCACATCTCTTTTTGCAATATGACCCTTACGAGGCATGAGCGTTTCCTCCTTTTAATCTTTCTTTAATAATTTTTTACTTTTGTTTTGGTCTCTTAGCACCGTATTTAGAACGAGACTGCATACGATTTGCTACACCTGTTGTATCAAGAGCACCACGAATAATATGATAACGAACACCTGGTAAATCCTTAACACGACCGCCACGGATTAATACTGTACTATGTTCTTGTAAGCTGTGTCCAATACCTGGAATGTATGCTGTTACTTCAATACCATTAGTTAATCTAACACGAGCGTACTTACGTAAAGCTGAGTTAGGCTTCTTAGGTGTTGTAGTTGTAACACGTGTACAAACTCCACGTTTTTGTGGTGAAGATAAGTTTGTATATTTCTTCTCTAATGAGTTATAGCAAACACCTAATGATGGTGATTTTGACTTATATACTTTATCTTGTCTTCCCTTACGTACTAATTGTTCAATAGTTGGCATAATATTTTCTCCTTTCATAGATAAGTAATATTGTCCTCATCAAACAGACAAACGTATTATACTTGCCACTAATACCTAAGTCAACAAAAAAAACAGATATTTTAAGACTTTTTATTTATTTTAAGGATACGCCGTATACGTGGACAATAAAAATGGCATTATTACTAACTTATTACAGATTAGTGCATTTTCAATAATTACTATTTATTTTATAAATTATAGCCTAGATATCCTATCTTACCTATCTTGCAAAAAAAACCATTATGGATTATAATTTCCATTGTCTGTCCTAGTACCTCAGCTGGATAGAGGAATTGCCTCCTAAGCAATCTGTCGGAAGTTCGAATCTTCTCTAGGACGCCATTAAAATAATTAAAGCTTAGGCTTAAATAATAAGGTCCTGTAGAAATTAATCTACAGGACTTTTATTTTGCAAGAAAAAAGAGGATTTGCTAGAAATCCTCTTAATTATTATAATTATTCAGCTTTATTAGCTAATTCCTCATAATGAGCATAACGTTTTTGAGCATCAGCCTTGTTGCACTCCAATAAGTCTTTTGCCTTATCGGGGTTAATCTTAGTTAATTGAGCATAACGTCCTTCATTTAATAGGAATGCTTCATATTTATCCCAATCTGGAGCCTTGCAATCTAATGTGAATGGGTTCTTACCCTCTTCAGCTAATGTTGGATTGTAACGGAAGATTGGCCAGTATCCACACTCTGTAGCTAATTTAGCTTCGTTTTGGCTCATGAATAGACCCTTCTTAATGTTATGAGCGATACATGGGCTGTATGCAATAACAATTGATGGACCATGATATGCTTCAGCCTCTTTTAAAGCTTGGATAACCTGTGCTGGCTTATAACCATGACAAATTTGAGCAACATATACATGACCATAGCTCATAGCGATTGAAGCTAAGTCTTTCTTCTTTGTTGGCTTACCTGCAGCAGCGAACTTAGCAATAGCACCTAAGCGTGAAGACTTAGAAGCTTGACCACCAGTATTTGAGTAAACCTCTGTATCTAGAACTAAGATATTAACATCTTCGTTATTAGCAATAACATGGTCTAAACCACCATAGCCAATATCGTAAGCCCAACCATCACCACCGATGATCCATTGAGATACCTTAACTAAATATTGCTTTAAGTCTAAAATTTCATGTGCCCAAGGAGCATCAATAGCTTCCATAGCAGCAACAATCTTAGGCTCTAATTCCTTAGTCTTTTCGCCATCAGCACGGTTTAATACCCAATCCTCACATAATGCCTTAGTGTCAGCATCCATGTTTTCATAGTTATTAACCATTAGATTTTGTAATCTATCACGCATAGTCTCAGTTGCAACACGCATACCAAAACCGAATTCAGCGTTATCCTCAAATAATGAGTTAGCCCAAGCTGGTCCACGACCTTCAGCATTTGTAGTATATGGGCTTGATGGATATGATCCAGAGTAAATTGATGAACAGCCTGTTGCGTTAGCAACTAACATACGATCACCAAATAATTGAGAAACTGCCTTAACATATGGAGTCTCACCACAACCACCACAAGCTCCAGAGAACTCAAATAATGGTTGAGAGAATTGAACGTTCTTAACGTTGTTAGTACCAGCAACTTCCTTCTTATAAGTTACATGGTTATAGAAGAATTCTGCTAATTCAGGTTCCTTATTAGCACGAGCTAAAGCCATTGGATGGCTAGTTAATGCCTTAACCTTCTCAACAGTACCATCTTCCTTCTTGAATGGTTTACCAGGACATACAGTTAAACATACACCACAACCTGTACAATCTAATACAGATACGTTGATTGCATATTTATAACCCTTGAAGCCTGTAGCTGGTAATAGCTTAGTACCTTCAGGAGCATTTGCTTCTTCTTCAGGGCTTACTAAGAATGGACGAATACATGCATGTGGACATGCAAATGCACATTGGTTACATTGGATACATGCTTCAGGATTCCATGCTGGAACATCAGTTGCAACGCCACGTTTTTCATAAGCAGCAACACCTTGAGGCATATGACCATCTAAATAATCCTTGAATACTGATACTGGTAATGTATCACCCTTTATTGAATCAATAACTGAAGCAATCTCACGAACAAACTTAGGAGCCTTAGTATCTGCTACATTAGCTTCATCAGTTAAGTTTGCCCATTCTGGCTTAACAGTGATTTCAACTAAACGTGAACCGCCTAAATCAATTGCCTTATGATTTTGTTCAACTACATCTAAGCCCTTACGAGTATAAGTCTTAGTTGCGAATTCCTTCATATGAACTAATGCTTCATCATATGGCATTACATTTTGATTTAATTTGAAGAATGCACTTTGCATTACAGTATTAACACCTAAGCCTGGACGGAATCCACATTCTCTTGCAGCTTGATAAGCGTTAATGATATATAGCTTAGCATGACGCTCAGCTAAAATTCTCTTATATTTGTTAGGTAATAATTCCTCGATATGATCTGCATCTGTTACAGTATTTAACAAGAAAGTACCACCATCACGTAAACCATCGATCATATCGAACTTCTTTAGATATGCATCTAATGAGCAAGATACGAAGTGTGGAGTATTAACTAAATATGTTGAACGAATTGGGTTCTTACCGAAACGTAAATGTAAACGAGTTGAACCACCTGACTTTTTTGAATCATATGCTGCATAGCTTTGAGCATATAAATCAGTGTAGTCACCAACGATCTTAGAAATATTCTTACATGCACCAACTGTACCATCTGAACCTAAACCGAAGAATAATAATTCTGTAGTTCCCTTATCAGCAGTATCAATGTGCTCTGAATAATCTAATGATGTATAAGCCAAGTCATCATTAATACCTAAAGTGAAACGATTCTTTGGCTCAGCTGCTCTTAAGTTCTTGTATACAGCGTAAACCATATCTGGAGTTGTATCCTTTGAAGATAAACCATAACGACCACCAATAATCATTGGCTTAACTGCCTCGTCATAGTAAACAGCACGTACATCTAAGTATAATGGCTCACCAACTGAACCTTGTTCTACTGTTCTATCTAATACAGCAATTCTCTTAACTGTCTTAGGCATAGCTTCTAAGAAATATTCATTAGAGAATGGACGATATAAATGAACGATTAATAAACCAACCTTTTCTCCCCTAGCTGTTAAATAGTCAACAACCTCTTGGCTAGTTTGAGTTACAGAACCCATTGCAACGATAACATCAGTTGCCTCTGGATCACCGTAATATACAAATGGTGCATAATTACGACCAGTTTCCTTAGAAATTTCTTCCATATAATGCTTTACGATTGCTGGAACCTTGGCATATTGTTGATTTTGTAATTCTCTTGTTTGGAAATAAACGTCATCATTTTGAGCTGTACCACGTGTCTTAGGAAAAGCAGGGTTTAAAGCATTGGCTCTAAATCTAGCTACAGCATCTCTATCTAATAATCTATCAAATACTTCATAATCGATAGGCTCAATAGTATTAACCTCATGAGAAGTTCTAAATCCATCAAAGAAATGTAAGAATGGAATTGACGCTTCAATTGCACTTAAGTGAGCAACACCAGCTAAATCCATAACCTCTTGAACTGATGATGAACATAACATTGCAAAACCAGTTTGACGGCAAGCCATAACATCCTGATGGTCGCCGAAAATAGCTAAAGATTGAGCGGCAATTGAACGCGCACTAACATGGATAACACCTGGTAAGCATTCACCAGCAATTTTATACATATTAGGGATCTTTAATAATAAACCTTGTGATGCAGTGTATGTTGTAGTTAAAGCACCGGCGTTTAATGAACCGTGAACCGTACCTGCAGCACCACCCTCTGACTGCATTTCAACAATTTTTACAGGCATATTGAATAAGTTTTTCTTACCCTGAGATGCCCACTCATCTGTATACTCTGCCATAGGTGAAGACGGAGTAATAGGATAAATACCTGCAACTTCAGTAAATGCGTATGCTGAATAAGCAGCAGCGTAGTTACCATCTATTGCCATACGTTTTTTGTTTTGACTCATAATATCCTCCTAAAATTAAGTATATCCATCTATAATTATAAGACCTATTAAAATATATTTCAACAAACTAGAAAAGAATTATTCTAATATGCATGAATTTTTAAAGCTACCATTTGCACCCCTAATTATTTTTTCATAGAAAAAAGGGTAGCATTCCAACAAAATTTGCTACCCTTCACAACTACCATATATTATTGTCTAACAACATTTTTAGCAGTTAAGCCTTTGTCGCCCTCTTCTACATCAAATGTAACAGCTTCTCCATCATTTAATGATTTATAGCCATCACCTTGAATTGCAGAAAAATGAACAAAAACTTCTTTTCCGTCTTCACCAATGATAAAGCCATACCCTTTAGAAGCGTTAAACCATTTTACAGTTCCTGTCATATTTTTTAATCCTCTTTCTTAAAGCTTTAATAGAATGTATCTATTTATTCTATTATACACCTTTTTTCTTTAAATAAAGCAATTTTTTTTAATTTTTAAGAAAAAATAAAAGCCCTTTGACTTTTTTTAGAAGAAATATTTTAAAAATTGTAGTAAAATAATATACACAAAAGATTTTTTTATGTTATACTCTTTATGCGCCCTTTTAGTTCAGTGGTAGAACGCAGCAATGGTAATGCTGAGATCCAAGTCCGATTCTTGGTTGGGGCACCAGATTTAACACAAAAGGTCTTAGGACCTTTTTTTATTTATAAGGAGATGTAATTATGTTATTAGATAGATTTTTAAGATACGTAAAAATCAACACAATGTCAAAGGAAGATGAAAATCAAACTCCTTCTACTAAGGAGCAATTTGATTTAGCAAACCTTCTAAGAGATGAATTATTAGAGCTAGGGCTTAATGATGCCAAGGTGAATGAGCACGCAATCGTTACAGCATCATTAAAAAGCAATTGTGATAGTGATTTAACAATCGGCTTTATTGCCCACCTTGATACTATCCCAGGCTTTAGTGGCGTAAATGTTAAGCCTCAGGTAATTGAAAACTATGATGGTAAGGTGGTTAACCTAAAGGGAATTAATTTAGATCCTAAGGAATTCCCATTCCTAACTAACCTAAAGGGTAAAACTCTAATTACAACTGATGGTACTACTGTTTTAGGCGCTGATGATAAGGCTGGTGTTGCAACTATTATGGATATGGTTGAATACCTAGCTAAGCATCCTGAATTTAAGCATGTTAATATTAAGGTTGCCTTTACCCCAGATGAGGAAATTGGTGGTGGTATTGCTTCCTTTAATGTTAAGGAATTTGGCGCTGACTATGCTTATACAGTTGATGGTGGAATCTTTAATGGTATCGATTACGAAAACTTTAACGCTGCTTCAGCTGAGGTTAATATTAAAGGCTTAGATATTCATCCAGGTAGTGCTAAGGGCCATATGGTTAATGCGAGCCTAATTGCTATGGAATTTAATGGTATGATTCCTGTTAACGAAAGACCAGAATTCACAGAAGGCTATGAGGGCTTCTATCACCTATGCGAAATGAAGGGTGAGGTTGGTAATGCTTCCTTATCTTATATCCTACGTGATCATGATCTAAATAAATTAAAGGAAAAGAAAAAGGTTCTTCTAGCAATTGAGGATTACCTAAATCTAAAATATGGTAAGGATACAGTTAAGGTAACAATCAAGGATAGCTACCTAAATATGTATGAAATTTTAAAGAAGGATACTAGAAGCATTGAAAGAGCCAAGGCTGCTATTAAGCGCTTAGGCTATGAGCCTCACATTGAACCAATTAGAGGTGGTACTGATGGAGCAAAGCTTACCCAAATGGGCTTAAATACTCCTAACCTAGGAACTGGTGGCTATAACTGCCATGGTCCTTATGAATGTGCCTGCTTGGAGGAAATGCAAGAGGTTGTAAAAATTCTTTTAGAAATTGCTAAGGCTTAATAATAACAATCCACGTGTAAAACACGTGGTTTTTTGGCTCCCCTGTAAGGGCCTAA
>JAHHSV010000020.1 GCA_020025015.1 Anaeroplasmataceae bacterium | reverse complement strand
TGGAATTGATTTAAGTGAAATTAGTGCTTTAGATAAGGAAAATTTATTGCCTCATGAAGGTATGCTTTTGTTTTATTATGATCAAAGCAGTAATTCAGATGGTAGAGGCTTTGATAAAGATAAAAAATATTATCGTGTTGAATTTTTAGAGCATAAGAAGTCTTTAAAGGGTGGATATAGTTTGAGGTTCAAAAATGTTAATACCTATCCTGATATGGATGATAGAGAGGTTATGGATTTACCTATAGAGGGTAAAAATACTCATGATTATCATTTGCGAATGCTTGGGTGGCCTAATATTAATGATAATGTAACCTTGTTTTTAGAGCTTAATAGATATGGCTTTGATGTATCTAATGGTACAACACACATCGCTAAGCATGTTATGAATAGATGTAAAAAAGAGGCTCAAAAATGGGTTTTACTTTTAGAAATAGATTCGATTTCTAATGTCTTGAGCATTGGAGATGCTGGTAGTCTTTATTTTTATATTAGAGAAGAAAATTTAAAGGCTAGAGATTTTACCAAGTGCTATATGATTAGGGAGGAATGCTAGGTGAATGTAAAATTCAAGGAGGCTAAGCCAATTTTAGAAGCGGAATTAGGGCTAGATAAAGCAAATTTGATTTTAAGTAAGAGTAATAAATATCTAATAGAGCTCCTTGATGCAAATAAAGAAGGGTGTGATTCAAAAAGAATTCATACTAATAATAAAATTTATCCAGCTATTAGTTCTACTTAAGGAAGATATAGAAAAATAGCTCGCTTTAAAAATTTGTGCTGAGGGCTTATACAAGAAGCTGATTTGGAATCGTAAGCAAGCTGTGGGCTTTGGTGAGTCCTTATGTGATTTTGATATTTTTATAGAAAATGGCGTAAAAAAACACTTGAGAATTAATCTCAGGTGTTTTATTTTTTAAGCAAATAATTGATTTACTAATTCAGGATGATCAATAAATGGATTACGATTTCCTTGATATTCAAAAATTCTATTATTACGACGTTTTTCAAATTCATCAGGCTTATCTTCGTTAGCCCACTTAATTAAAACGCTTAGCTTACCAATAGTATTATTTCCAACAGTTTCATCTAAATTCAATGAATTGTACCTTATATACATATAGAATAGAATACGAGCAACATCACCACGATAGTCTACCCCATTATTTTGATTAGGGAAGAAGAACTCACCATGTGTAGTATTATCGAAGCCTTTGTTTCCTCGTGAGCTATTAATGCTTGGACCAGAAACGCGTAGGTTATGTAAATCTGATGTATGGCCAATAGTTGAATTATCTGGACGCTCTTGCTCACCTGGAATTTGCATACGATTACATGCCCAAACATGCTCACGATTCCAAGTGCTTCCTGAATCCCAAACTGGATCAAAAAGTGTTCCTTCATAAATGCCATTTAGCTTACCAGGATTTTTTATATCCTCATCAGTATATAAAAGCATATAACGAGAGTCACCATAGCTTACACCTGTCATATTAGATACTAATGTATTTAATTCAGCTTTTAAAGCATTCTTAGTTAGTGTTAAATCAGTGTTTTTATAATATTCTTCAATTGAAACTAATTTGAATTTTGTAGCCGCAACTCCATTTTTTCCTGGCTCTACTGGCTGACCTGGATTTGGAGTGATTTCATCTGTATCTGCTGAAATTCCCCAATCTCCTTCGTGCTCAATAGAGAAGGAAATTGATTTTAAATATAATGCCATAGCTTCAGATTTTAATGTTAGCTTGAATGAATTAGCTTTAACATTTAAATCGAATTGTTCCTTAGCTTCAACGGTAGTATTTGTAAAAGAATCTGTCTTTGTATAATCGCCAAAAGAAACTATATAGTTACTATTTCCAGATTTAGCAACAGATAATTCTATTGAGAAATCTTTAATAATTCCTTCACCTGGGAAGGTAGTTTCAAAGCTGATTTCTTTAACATTATTTTTACTAGATCCTATTTGAAAACCTTTTACTGAATCAAACTTAATATAAGGAGAAGAACCATAAGTCCATTTTAGACCGCTTAGTGCTTCAGTAGTTCCGCCTTCTTTATTTAGATCACCATTTTTGAATGTATAGCTATATGATTCAAGCTTAGCATTATGATTAGTATTTCCACCATCGGTGTTGCCTCCATCAGTATTTCCACCATCGGTATCAGTACTATCGTTGCTTCCAGTATCTGGAGTAGTACTGTTAGAATTACATCCCACTAATCCAAGTGAAAGAAGTAAAATAGTCAAAAAAGTTAAAATTTTTTTCATATTAGTTTTCCTCCCTTATTTCTCCCATTATAGAAGTTTTAAAATATTTTTTGATTAAGGCCATATCGTTTGTTTGGCCTAAAACCCACATTAATTTGGTAACGCAAGCTTCAGTTGTCATATCTAAGGCTTCGATTACACCGATATCTAGAACCTTTTTTCCAACTTCATAGATATTAAAATTTGCTTCCTCATATAAGCATTGGCTACAAACACAAATTGGAACATTTTTATTAATTGCCTTTTGTAGTGAATCTACAAAATTTCTTCTCATAAAAGAAATTCCACCTGCTCCATAGGCCTCAATCACTATACCCTTGATACCATAATCTATTAATAAATCAATGATATGGGGATCTGTTGTAGGGGTCATCTTTAGCAAGAAAATGTTTGTCTCAATGCTTGTATTAAGAATAGATGAATCGGTAAATTTTGGTATTAAATTTTGATTAATTGTTAATCCTCTTGAGTCTATTTGCGCAACATAGCGTAAATTAATGCTTTCAAAGGCATGAAAGGAAGATGTTCTAACTTTTACTGCGCGGCATCCAAGCATAATTTTTCTATTGAATGCTAAAAATATTCCTCTAATTTTACTTTTGGCCATAGCTAATGAATAACGAAGATTTTGAAATGCATCAGTTAATTCATTAGAAATTGGCAATTGTGATCCTGTAAAAACAATAGGAATTAGAGGATTTTGGAGCATAAAGCATAGCATAGATGAAGAATATGCCATTGTATCTGTACCATGAGTAATGATTATTCCATCATACATAGTTTGATTATCATAGACAGCTTTAGCAATTAGCTTCCATTCTTCAGGTTGAATATTACTGCTATCTAAGGTGAATAAATTTATCATTTCAAAGCTAGAACTAGAATCCATAGTTTTTAATGCATTTAAAATAACGTTTCCATCATTAGGCCTTAAGCCACTTTTTGATTCAACTGATGTAATTGTACCACCAGTTGCTATGATTAGAATTTTTGCCATAATTCACCTCCTGCTCACCTAGATTATAATACCATATTTTCTGAAAATATGATATAATAATTCAAGAAATGAGGGATTTTATGAAGGTTGCTATAGTAGGAGCTGGAGCTTGTGGATTAATGTTGGGAGCATACCTTGCTTTAAACTCTAATATTGAATATAAAATTTTTGAAAGAAATAGTAAGGCTGGCAGTAAAATTTTAGCATCTGGTAATGGTAGATGTAATTTATCGAATATGTATTTATCAGAACGAATGTATCATAATAGTAATCATTTTTCCTATCAAGATAATGCTTGGGATAACTTTTTAGAGGAAAATGATTTTTTAATTACTAGTGATGAAGAGGGAAGATGTTACCCTTTTAGCAATAGCAGTAAAACAGTAGTTGATTTTTTATTAGCTAAACAAAAGCCTAATAGCATCTTATATGATTTTGAGGTTCAAAAAATAATTAAAAAGGATAAAAAATATCTAATAAATGGTGAGGCTTTTGATAAGGTTGTTTTAGCATCTGGAAGTATTGCCTCAATAATTGATAAAAAGCAAGTGGGTATTTATGATTATTTAGAAAGCTTAAACTTAAAAATGACAGAATTAAAGCCAAGCCTAGTAGGCTTTAAGCTTAAGCATCCTTATAAAGAAATTAGCGGAGTTCGTGTGCCAGTTTTAGCTAAGGTTGTAATTGATAATAATGTATATCACCAGGAAAAGGGTGAGATGATTTTTAAGGATGATGGAATTAGCGGAATTGTAATTATGAATATGAGCTTTTATTACAACCATTTCCCAAAAGCTAAAATTGAAATAGAAATGTATCCTGAATTATGTGGGCATAAGCTATTAAGATATTTAAAGAAGCAAGATAAGCTTAAGTTTTTGATTAATCCCAAATTATGGGAGTTTCTAAAAAGCAAGTCAGATGATGATATTTACTCATTTTTAAAGGAATTTAAGCTAGATATCCTTAAGCCTTATGATTTTAAGGATTGCCAGGTAGTCAGTGGAGGAATAGATTTATGCGAGGTTAATAATGATTTTAGCCTAGTTAAGGACGCTAATATTTATGCTGGCGGTGAGGTTTTAGATGTTGATGGTGTCTGTGGCGGTTTTAATCTAGCCTTTGCCTTTAATAGCGGAATTTCTATTGCTTCTAAGCTAATAAATGAGAGTAAATAAATAAGCAAATAGAAGAAAAAAGTTTTTGTGTTGAAAAGCTTTAGCCCATATTGAAAAAGGTTGTTATTTAAGTTAAAATATATTAGATGAGGTTTCTATCGAGGAGTGAGTTTATGATTTTTGACGATATTGATATTAATATAAATACAAGACCAGTCATTCGTGTTATAGGTGTCGGTGGCGCAGGTGGAAACGCTATTGATAGAATGATTGAAAATGATGTTCGAGGAGTAGAATTTATTGCGGTTAATACTGATGCACAGGATTTACGTGAATCTAGAGCTGAAAATCGTATTTTAATTGGCAAAAAGACAACAAATGGTTTAGGTGCTGGTGCCTTACCAGAGGTTGGAAAGCAAGCTGCTCTTGAAAATATAGAGGAAATAAAGGATGCAATAAGAGGAGCTCAAATGGTTTTTATTACTGCTGGTATGGGTGGTGGAACTGGTACTGGTGCTGCCCCAGTTATTGCCGAGGTTTCTAAGGAATTAGGCTGCTTAACAGTTGGTATTGTAACAAAGCCATTTTTATTTGAAGGCCCAGGTCGTATGCAAAAGGCTATCCAAGGTCTACAAGAGCTTAAGCCTAATGTTGATACATTAATCGTTATTCCAAATGAAAGATTACGTAGTATTGTTGATGTTTCTACATCAATGCTAGATGCCTTCCGTGAAGCGGATAATGTATTGCGTCAAGGTGTCCAGGGTATAGCTGAATTAATTAGCTTACCAGGTTTAATTAATGTCGACTTTGCTGATATTAGAACAGTAATGAAGGATAAAGGTACTGCCTTAATGGGTATTGGTACTGCAACAGGTCCTAATCGTGCTATTGAAGCAGCTCGTAGAGCAATTCATTCTAATTTATTAGAGGTTTCAATTGATGGTGCAACTAATGCCATCGTTAATATTTCTGGTAGTGAATCTATGACTTTAACTGAGGCTGAGCGTGCAGTTAATGAAATTAGAAATAATTGTGGTAAGAACTTTAATATTGTTTTTGGTACAGCTATCAATAATGATTTAGGTGATGAGCTAATTGTTACCGTAATTGCTACTGGTTATGAGCTTAAGGCTAGAGAAAATGGTATTGAAAACATTGCTGATGAGATCTTTAAAAACATTAGTCAAGAAAATATCAGCTTTGCCAATGATGATACTTTAGATGAAGATGATGAAAAGCTAGAATTATTCAGCAATGAGGATACAAAAAAGAAAAAGAAGGATAAAAAAGGCTCAAGTGAGGAAGAAAAAAAATCGAAGCTTCCTAGCTGGCTATTCCATAAATAAATCAGTTAAAAAGCCTGATTTTTAGCAAGTTAAAAATGGTACCCGTAGAAAGGACATCCCTGTCAAGGTGATTAATGTCCAACTATGGGTACCATTTTAAGTTTAGTGTTAGTTTTAGGCTTTTTATTTTTTGTTTTTCGTTAAATTTTTAATGGTTTTATTGTGTTCTATTCTACTAGCTAGCAATTTGTTTGTGCTATTAGTAATGATTCTAACTTTTTCTGATTTGTATTTTCTTTTGATTACCTGACTATCATGATTATTTTCTTCCATATTTAAAACGATTTTTTGAATTTCATCCTTTGAATTGCTTTCAATTTCAGAAATGTTACGTTTTTCATTAAGAAGAATTGTTGATAAGTAATTTTCCTTATTTGCTACATACATAGAGTTCTCACGATTTATTTTTTTAATTGTTTCCTTGTGCTTTAGCTCAATTGCGGTGTAATTAGAATAATACTTTTTATCTAAGGATTTAATATATTCATTAGCTTTATTTCTTAGGTAGCTTATATTATTGGTAACAGCCCAGGATTCCTGATGGAATTTTATCTCAACCTGATTAAAAATATTTTGCTCATCGGTTAAATAGCGATTGTGTTCATCGTTAACCTTTTGAACCCTTAAATTGTAGATGCTCTTTAGATTTTTTAGCTTGTATTCAAGCTCTAGCTTAGAATCATTTAGTCTAACTATTTTATCATGATTCTTATCATTTAAAAACTTAAACTTTTTATTTTTCTCATAATTCAATTTTAAATTTCTAATTCTAAATTGGTTTATTATTTGATGATAGTAATGTTTAAATTCGTTTTCATTTTCTTTTTTGAACTTGTTAAAGATTTGATTATATTTTTCAAAGGTTTCTGTTAAGTATTTAGAACTATTTTCGTACACACGCTGTGAATTGCTTGCAAATCTTACCTCACCAGAAATAGTAGTAGTTAGGCTATAAAGCTTATTCATCTTTTTAACTGTATTATCCTTGATTCTATTTGCTTTGTTTATTAGATCGTAATAGCTCTTATAGTCGTGCTTTTTACGCTTTTCAATTTGCTTTAGGTCATCACGATATTTTTTTTCAAGCCTATAGGTGTAATTTCTATTTATTAAAATATAATTATCAATTTTATCCTGCTTATTTTTAATTTCCTTAACCTTAATCTTTAAATCCTTAATTGCTCTTTTTAAATTTGAGTAGCTTTTGTTGAAAAAAGGAGAAAAAGAAGGGTCTTCCTTTATACGCTTAAGTTTAAGCTCTAAATCATAGATTTGATTTGTATATTTTGTCCTAGTTTCACGATACTTATTAGTAGTTTCTAGAAGGCTTTTGATATTATTATTAACGTCTTGGTTACGCTTACTATAGTCTTCCTTTATTTCTTGAATAGAGTCATTATATTTATATTGGGTTATTTCGTTAATCTTGTTTTCGATTAAATTTGTTTCAAGAGAATTAAAGTCTATGAATGTTGCGCGTTGAAAATCGCTTATAATGTCAATAAACTTAAGAGCGAGAGTGGTAGTAGGAGCATCATAATCAGATATTTTGTTTTTTATAACATCCAAAATATCATTTCCAAAGGAAATAGAAGCACTTAATAAATTCGAATATAATTTTCCTGATTCAACACACTTTATAGTATTTAATCTAAATATTCTACGCTCATCCTTTAAGTCTAGAAGTGACTTTCTCTTGCTGAATAGATTGGTTTCATTTTGAATGCTATATTTTTTATACCAATTATGAGTATCAATTTTGTGCTTGTATCTATTAGCATCAATTTGAAATAGGATTGTTTCATAATTTTCCTTTATATCCTTATATTTTCCCAAGAATTCAAGATTTATATCATTAATACGCTTTTGCTTTAATGATATTAGCTTAGCTCTATTAATATAATGAGTTGCTTGAGCCTTATTAAAATCATTTAATAGCTTATTTTTATCAAGGTCTAGCATAGTAATTATTCTAATTAGCTTTGTAGTTGTAGTATATTTATCCTCGCTAGTAATATGCCTTAGATCCTCTAAATCATTTAGTAGGTTTAATTCGGTTTTTAATGTATGTACCTTAGCTTTAATATTAGCGATATTAATGTTATATTTTGCAGTAGTATGTTCGATTTTACGTTGAAGATGCTCAACATTTTTAAGTGATAGCATTCGCTTATAGGCTGCATCCTTATTGAAAACATCATTAATTTTAATACTCCGTAAATATTCTTGGCTATTAATAAAATTAGAAAGAATTTTAATGTTATCCTTTTTAGTATTGAATTCTAGGTTGGCAATTTCAACCTCGTGATTTTTGTTTATTTCAGCAAGCTCACGCTCAGATGCGATTTTTTTTGAATCAAGCTTAAACTTTTCTTGGTAGGCCTTTATTTCCATCTCATAGTCAAGCTTTAAATCCCTTAGCTTTTCGTAATAGCTTTTAATTCTTAGCCTATATAGTTTTTTATTAGCCCTTTTTAAAGCTAAGGCTTCAACCTTAGTGTTATTTCTTTCTGCACTAATGTAAGAGTTTAACTCTAATAGAGTAGAGTAGTAATCATAGAAGTAGTTACGTTTGGTCTCTTCAATATTTTTATTATATTCAGCAGAAATCTTACTATCGATTTTATCTAAATCGGCAAGCTTATCAATAAATAAGCTAATAGTCTTTTTTGTTTTACTATTAAATTCAGCCTGATGATTGCTTAGCTGGGTATTTAAATCATTAATTTTGATTTTATTTTTATCCTTTTCAATTTGTAAATTTCTATTTTTATTATCAGTTAGGATTTTAATTTGTTTATTTAATTCAACTGATTCGGCTAAAGCTTTGCTTTTTAAACGCTCTAGACGCTGTTTTAGTTCGGATTCTAGCTCTTCAATTTTAGCTTCTAGAGTTTTAATTTGATTATTAATGTTTAGGCGTTTTAAATCATCCTCCTCATCAAGGAAAATGGTTTTACGTGAATTTTCTGAATGGATTCTTTCAATCAAATCATCAGATGCCTTGTTAGTTTTTTGGATAACATCAGCATAGTGCAATTGATAGCTATTATAGAAGGAATTAAAATGCTTTTTATTTTCTTCGAGTGCCTCTTCGATAGTGGGGATACTCTTACTAATTAAGGTTTCCTTGTTTTCGTAATCTAAAGCTATTTCAACAACATTGTTTTTTAGACGCGATTGTAAAATATTAATTTTATGATTGCTATTAAGAATTTGCTTATCATGAATTTCTGTTATATTTTTTATAGATTCAATATGATACTCTTCAAGGCGCTTAGAGTTTTGTAAAAAAAGCTCGGTATCGCTAGAAAACTTGCTTTCAAATTTTTGATTAAACAGCTCATGATTTTGTTGGAGGGTATTAACTTCATTTGAAAACCCTTCTAAAAGCTTTCTAATTTGATTTTTCTCTTCACCAGTAAGAACAGGAGAACCGTTGATCTTAAGATTAACTAGCTTTAAAAGCTGACGTCTTAATTTTAATAAAGCTTCATTGTTATACATAGGTTTCTCCTTTCTTTTGTTTTGATAATATTATATAATACTTTTATTGTTTTATAAAGGGATGTTGATTATGATTTGTCCAATTTGTCACAAAAAAATGATGGAAAAAAAGGCTTCAGATAAGTTGTTATATTATTGTGATTACTGCAATTTTTTAACTAAAGGCGAATCGTTAGAGCCGATTTTAGAAAGAAAACGCTATGACAATCACATTTGTGATAGCTCATATTTAGAATATATGGAAGGCGTATATTCGAAAATCAAGGAATACATTAAGCCTAATCTAGCTTTAGATTTCGGCTGTGGAAAGATTCATGCCTTGGCTGATATTTTAGTTAAAAATGGCTTTGACTGTGACTATTATGATAAGTATTATTTTAGTGAATTACCTACAAAAAAATACGATACAATTATTTTAATTGAGGTAATAGAGCATATTTTATATTTGAATGAATTATTTGAAAAATTAGCTAGCCTTTTAAATAGTAAGGGAAGATTGATTATTATGACTAATTTTATTCCGGAAAGCATTGATAATTGGTGGTATTTAAGAGATAACACTCATGTTAATTTTTATAGCCTAAAGGCCTTTTTAGAGCTTAAAAAAAAGTATAATTATAAGCTTATTTATTCAGATAATTCTAGTTTGGTTGTTTTAGAAAAAAATGATTAAAATTCTAATGCTATTTAAGAAAAAATAGAGGTGTTTTTTATTCAAAGTTGGCCTCTACTATGGTATAATGTTAGTGGTGATTTTATGTATGGATATATAAAGGGCAAGGTAACAAAGATTACCCCTAAAAATATAATTTGTGAGAACAATGGAATTGGTTATATTATCATTGTTCCTAATCCTTATCGCTATAATTTGAATGAGGATTATTTAATATACACTCATCAGTATGTAAGAGAAGATGAAATAAGCTTATATGGCTTTTTAAGTGCTGATGAAAAGGATATGTTTTTAAGACTGATTTCCGTAAATGGTATTGGGCCTAAGAGCGCATTAAGTATTTTAGCAACAGGTTCAGTTAATGAAATTGCAGAAGCAATCGAAAGTGGAAATTCAATATATTTACGTAAGTTCCCTGGTATTGGACCTAAGGCTAGCCAGCAAATTATTTTAGATTTAAAGGGTAAGATTAATTATGATGTAATTATGCCTAAAAATAGTAAGATGGAAGATCTTACTGACGCTTTAGTCGCGTTAGGCTATAGCAAAAAGGAAATTACAAAGATTTTACCTAAGCTAGATGGCTCTAGTGATATTTCAAGCCTAATTAAGGTGGCATTAAAATTATTAACAAAGTAGGTGCTTTTTGTGGAAGAAAGATTAGTTGATCCTAATTTTGAAGAAAATGATGATAGCTTAAGCCTTCGTCCTGAAAAATTGAATGAATATATTGGCCAAAAGGAAGTTAAGGAAAGCCTAGGCGTTTATATTAAGGCGGCCTTAAATCGTAGTGAAAGCCTAGATCACGTTTTGCTTTATGGACCTCCTGGTCTTGGTAAAACTACGCTTGCGCAAATTGTTGCCAATGAATTAGGGGTTAATTTAAAGGTTATAAGTGGCCCGGCAATTGAACGTAGTGGGGATTTAGCCTCAATTTTAAGTCAGCTTGAAGAGGGGGATGTCTTGTTTATTGATGAGATTCATCGCTTGCCACGCTATGTTGAAGAAATCCTATATAGTGCAATGGAAGACTATGTTTTAGATATTGTCATTGGTAAGGATTCAACTGCAAAATCGATTAGAGTTGATTTACCACCATTCACCTTAATTGGCGCGACTACCCGCTTTGGTGATTTATCAAGCCCGTTACGTGATCGTTTTGGGGTTGTATTACACTTAGAGTATTATAAAATTTCTGAGCTATACGAAATAATTAAGCGTACAGCCTTAGTTTATGAAACTAAAATTACTGATGATGCTGCTACCGAGCTTGCAAAAAGAAGTAGAGGTACGCCAAGAATCGCTAACCGCTTATTTAGAAGGGTTAGAGATTTTGCCGAGGTTATGAATGCTGGGGTAATTGATTTAGAGGTTACAAGGTACGCTTTAGATAAGCTTGGTATTGATGAGCTTGGCTTAGATCGTAACGACCACAGATATTTAAGAACAATTATTGATATGTATAATGGCGGCCCAGTTGGGGTAGAATCCTTAAGCGCTTCTCTATCGGAGGAGGTTCAAACTATTGAGGATGTCTATGAGCCATATTTATTACAGGAAGGATTTATTAAGCGCTCTAGTAGAGGTAGAATTGTTACTGAAAAGGCCTATGAGCACTTACATATTTCAATTAGAAGAGGTTTATTTAAATGATAAGAACTGATGATTTTGATTATAATTTACCAGAGGAGCTAATTGCTCAAACTCCATTGAAGGATCGTAGCAGTAGCCGCTTAATGGTTTTAAATAAAAATACAGGAGAGATTACACATAAGCATTTTTATGATATCGTTGATTATTTAGACAGTAATGATGTTTTAGTAATGAATGACACTAAGGTTTATCCAGCTAGATTATATGGTGTTAAGGAAGAAACTAATGCTGTAATTGAGGTGTTATTGCTTAAGGATTTAGGTGATAATGTTTGGGAATGCTTAGCCAAACCACAAAGAAGAGTAAAGCCAGGAACGGTTATTAGCTTTGGTGAGGGTAAAATCAAGGCAACCTGTTTAGAAAAATTTGATGAGGGTATCTGCCATTTTAAGATGGAATATGAAGGAATCTTTGTTGAAATACTAGAGTCATTAGGTGAAATGCCTTTACCTCCTTATATTCATGAAAAGCTTAAGGATAATGATAGATATCAAACAGTTTATGCGAAAAATTTAGGAAGCGCTGCTGCTCCTACAGCTGGCTTACACTTTACTAAGGAAATATTAGAAAAGCTAAAGGCTAAGGGTGTTGAAATATTATATGTAACCCTACATGTTGGATTAGGTACCTTTAGACCAGTAAATGTCGAGGATGCCTCTAAGCATATAATGCATAGTGAATGGTATCATATTTCTAAGGATGTAGCTGATAAATTAAATGAGGCTAAGGCTAGCGGTAAGCGTATTGTAGCTGTAGGTACTACATCAGTTAGAACCTTAGAATCAGCCTATGACAATGGCTTTAAGCCAAAGGCTGAAAACACCCAAATATTTATTTATCCAGGCTATAAGTGGAAGGTAGTTGATGCATTAATTACAAATTTCCATTTGCCTAAATCAACCTTAATTATGTTAGTTTCTGCTTTAGCGGGTAAGGAAAATATTTTAAATGCTTATAATGAGGCGGTTAAAGAAAAATATCGTTTCTTTAGCTTCGGAGATGCAATGTTTATAAATAACAAGGAGAATAATTAAGATGAAGTATACTAGCTATTTAAATGATACAAACCCAGTTGTTGAAATTGAGGTTGAAAATTTAGGGAATATTACAGTTGAGCTTTTCCCAAGCATTGCTCCAATTACAGTTGAAAATTTTTTAAATTTAGTTAATGATGATTTTTATAGTGGAATTATTTTCCATCGTGTAATTGAAGGCTTTATGATTCAGGGTGGCGATCCAACTGGTACTGGTTGTGGTGGCTCTTGTAAGAAGATTAAGGGAGAATTTATGCTAAATGGAGTTAAAAATCCATTAGAGCATTCACGTGGCGTTATTTCAATGGCTCGTACTAATGATCCTAATAGTGCATCTAGCCAATTTTTCTTAATGCATGCCGATTCTCCACATTTAGATGGTAGCTATGCAGCCTTTGGTGCAGTAACTAAGGGTATTGAGGTAGTTGATAAAATTGCTGAGTCTAGAACTGATTATAGTGATAGACCTTTAGCTGATATTAAAATTAAGAAGATTAAGAGGGTGAGATAGTGGAAAATAAACCAGTTTGGTGGGAATGCAAGCATATTTGCAAGCAAAGTGGAGCCCGTTATGGTATTTTACATACTCCACATGGTGATTTTGAAACACCAATATTTATGCCTGTTGGTACGCAAGCAACCGTAAAAACATTAATTCCAGAGGAAATTCGTAAGGTTTCTGATGGCTTAATTCTATCAAACACCTACCATTTATGGCTACAGCCTGGTGATGAGGTTGTAAGAGATTTTGGTGGGGTAAGAGGCTTTATGAATTGGGATGGAGCCTTATTAACTGATAGTGGTGGCTTTCAGGTATTCTCATTGTCAAAAATTAGAAAGATAACTGAAGAGGGTGTTAATTTTAGACATCATAAGAGTGGTGCTCCTTTATTTTTATCACCTGAGAAATCTATAGAAATTCAAAATAATTTAGGTGCAGATATTATTATGTCCTTTGATGAATGTCCACCATTTCATGCTAGTCCAGAATATTTAAAGAATAGTGTTGAAAGAACAATTCGCTGGGCAAAGCGTGGTAAGGAAGCCCATAAGAATCCAGATAAGCAGGCTTTATTTGGTATTGTTCAGGGTGGTCCTGATAAGGAATTAAGAAAGCACTGCTTAGATGAGCTAGAAAAGATTGGCTTCCCAGGCTATTCAATTGGTGGCTTATCAGTTGGTGAATCTAAGGCTGAAATGTATGAAATGCTTGAATATTTAAAGGATATTATGCCTAAGGATAAGCCTCGTTATTTAATGGGAGTTGGATCTCCTGATGATTTAATTGTTGGCGCAATCAACGGTATTGATATGTTTGACTGTGTTTTACCTAGTAGAAATGCTCGTCATGGTAGTGCTTTAACCTCATTTGGTAAGATGCAGGTTAAAAATTCTAAATATCGTTTAGATCATGGTCCACTTGATCCTATGTGTGATTGTGAGGTATGTAAAAAGTATACTAGAGGCTATTTAAATCATTTAGTTAAAGCCGATGAAATATTAGGCATGCGTCTAATTACTTACCATAACCTAGCGTTCTTAAAGCACTTAATGGCAGAAATTAGAAAGGCTATTCAAGAGGATAGATTATTAGATTTTAGAGATGAAATGTTTCAAAAAATGGGCTATAAAATGCCTAGATAGGAGTAAATTATGATATTTGAAATTAGCTTAGGCATGCACATTTTATATATGGCTATTGGTATTGCAGTTTTATTACTTGCTTTCTTTGCTATTACCTTTTTAGTAGTTAAGAAGAAAGGTGCTAAAACAGTTATAAATGAGCCATTTATTGAGGCATTAATTTTATATTTAGGGGGTAAGGAAAACATCGTTACAACTGATGTTTTAGAGGGACGCTTAAAAATTACAGTTAATGATTTAGACTTAGTAAAGCTTGAGGAAATTAAAACAATTTCTGAAGGTGGTGTTTTTGTAACAGGTAATACAATTAAGGTTTTATTTAAGGAAAATTCAGAATTAATTAAAAAAGCGTTAGATAAATAATAGGGGGCTATATATGATTAAAAAAACATTCAAAGTAGTGGCAGAAGAGGGTATTCATGCTAGACCAGCGACTCTAATTGTAAATAAGGCTGACAAATTTAAATCAGATGTTTGCTTATGCTATATGGATAAAAAAATCAACTTTAAATCAATTATTAGTGTTTTATCATTGGGTTTATTTAAGGGTGAGCTATTTACTCTTAAAATAAATGGCGAAGATGAAATGGAAGCGATGAATGATATAGCTGCTTTATTATTAGAATTGAAGTTAGCTAAGGAGGTATAATTTTATGGATTTTAAGAAATTAGCTGAAGCAAAACGTGAAGAAGCTATTGAAGTGTTAAAAAAACTAGTATCCTTTAAAAGTGTACTAGATGAATATAAGCCAAATAGTGACGCACCATTTGGTATTGAAGCCAAGAAGGCCTTAGAGTTTATGCTTGATATGGCAAATAAGGATGGCTTTAAAACAAAAAATGTTGATAATTATGCAGGTCATATCGAGTATGGCGAGGGTGATGAATTAATTGGTGTTTTAGGTCACCTTGACGTTGTACCTGTTGCCGGTCAAAATTGGACAACTGATCCATTTGTTGCGGATATTAGAGATGGCAAGCTTTATGCTCGTGGTAGCGAGGATGATAAGGGTCCGGTTGTAGCTGCATATTTTGCTTTAAAGATTTTAAAGGAGCAAGGCGTAAAATTAAATAAACGTGTAAGAATGATTGTAGGCTGTGATGAGGAAACTGGTAGTCGTTGCTTAACTCATTATTTCGAGCATGAGGAAATGCCTGAGCTAGGCTTTTCACCAGATGCTGAATTTCCTGTTATTTATGGTGAAAAGGCAATGGCATCATATTATTTATACTTAAAGGAAGAGGACGACGTAATTTTAGATTTTGCTAGTGGTAGTAGATTAAATATTTTACCTGCTGAAGCAAAAATGAAGCTAAGTGTTGATTTGAGTAATGAATTTAAGCCATGGCTAGAGGAAAATGGCTTTGAGGGTGAATATAAGGATGGCTATTACTATGCCTATGGTAAGTCTTGCCATGCGGCAATGCCTGAAAATGGTATCAATGGTATTTTTATCCTAATGGAGTTTTTAAATGATTTCCATCCTACTAAAATATCTAGATATTTCCATGATTATTTAACCTTTGATCCTCATGGTAATAAGCTTGGTATTGATGTATACGATGAGGATATGAAGTATTTAACTGAAAATGTTGGTACAGTTGATTTTATTGATGGTGCTTTAAAGGTTGGTATTAATTATCGTATTCCTAAGGATAATTACACTGACTTCATGGAAGAAATGTTTACTAAATCCTTTGCAGGAAATGCAAATTATCGCTTTGAATTAATTAGTAAATCAGAAATTCACTTTGTTCCACGCGATTCATTCTTAGTTGAAACATTATTTAATGCTTATCGTGAATTAAGTGGTGATACAGTAAATGAACCATTCACTATTGGTGGTGGAACCTATGCTAAGTTTATTAAAAACTGTGTAGCCTTCGGTCCAGCCTTACCTGGTGAGCCTGATGTATGTCATATTGCCGATGAATACATCGATTTAGATAATTTTGTTAATAGTATAGCTATTTATATGAAGGCTATTTACGATTTAGGTAAATAATATGCGTTTAAGAAAGGTAAAGGACGCGTTTTCAAAGCTTAGTGAAAATAGTGATATTGTTATATTAGAGCCAAAAAATTATAAGGCAAAATGGCAAAGTCTTTTTAATAACGATAATGAAATACGTTTAGAAATTGGCTGTGGTAAGGGTCAGTTTATTGTGGGAATGGCTAAAGCCTTTCCTAATATAAACTTTATTGCCATGGAAAAGTTCGATAGTGTTTTATTAAGAGCAATGGAAAGATTATTGCAAGAAGAGCCATTACCTAATTTGAAGCTTGTTTTAGGTGATGCTCAATTATTAAACGAATATTTTATAAAAGGTGAAATTTCCAATATTTATCTTAATTTTTCTGACCCATGGCCTAAAGCAAAGCATGCGAAAAGAAGATTGACTTCGCCAATTTTTTTAGGTCTATATAAGGATATTTTACCAGGTGATGGTAAAATAATTCAAAAAACTGATAATCATGATTTATTTTATTATTCCTTAGAAATGTATGAGGAGAATGGCTTTTCCATTGATAAAATAAGCTATGATTTACACAAAGAGGATTGGTTTAATATTAGAACTGAGTTTGAGGATAAATGGAGTAAGCTTGGACCAATTTATTTTGCAAAGGTAAGTATTAAACATGAATAGCTTCCTCTTAATGGGCGGAAGAAGCTTGGAATTTACTGGTAAAAGTAAAATATTTGCGAAAATGGTAGAAAATGCCATAAACAAAAGGATATTTTATATTCCCTATGCTAGTAAGGAATTTAGTAAGAGCTTTAATAAGTTTGTTAGTGAGTGTCCTGATGAGGCAGAGGTAATACTTGCGACAGAAGAAATGCTCAAACATATTAGCTTATTTGAGGCAGAGTTCAAAGCGGCTGGTACAATTTTTATTGCAGGTGGAAGTATAAATTATCTAATGGAAATAGCTAAAAGGTATAAGCTTACAGATATTTTTATCAAATATCTTGATAGCAATAAGATTTATGCTGGTGTAAGCGCCGGAGCTATTTTCTATTCTAAATTTGGGATGGGTGACAGAGATGTTTTTTTAGACAACGGTCACTACTATAATTTTAAGATGGTAGAAGGTATAGGGCTATTACCTATTACTGTTTGCCCTCATTATCAAAAGGAAGATTTGATTTTGTATGATGACGTGGCCAAAAATTATCCATATGATGGATATTGTATAGAGGATGATACTGCACTCTTTATTAATTCTAATAATTATGATATTATAAAGGAAGCGCGATATAATTCTATTTACATTTTAAAAAAGGATGAAGGCTATAAGCTGATATCTTTATATGAAAGGACATGATTTTTATGCAAATGTTAGATGTTATTATTAAAAAAAGAGATGGTGGAGTCTTAACCAAGGAAGAAATTGAATTTGTTGTTAAAGGCTACACTGATGGTTCAATTCCTGATTATCAAATGAGCGCCTTTTTAATGGCAGTTTATTTTAGAGGAATGACAGATGAGGAAGCTACTACCTTAGCCTTAGCTATGGAAAATTCTGGCGATGTCATGGATTTAAGCCGTATTAAGGGCTTTAAGGTAGATAAACACTCTACAGGTGGTGTTGGCGATAAAACTTCAATTGTTTTAGCTCCACTTGTTGCTTCACTTGGTATTGAATTTGCCAAGATGAGTGGTCGTGGCTTAGGTCATACTGGTGGTACGCTTGATAAGCTTGAAGCTATTCCAGGCTATAATATTCAAATTTCACCAGAGGATTTTATTAACCAGGTTCAAAAAATTCACATTGCGCTAGTAGGTCAATCTGGTAACCTAACTCCAGCCGATAAGAAGATGTATGCTTTACGTGATGTAACTGGTACTGTTGATTCAATTCCATTAATCGCAGCTTCTATTATGTCAAAAAAGCTAGCAGCTGGTGCTGATGGTATTTGCTTAGATGTTAAGGTTGGTAGTGGTGCATTTATGAAAACCTTAGAGGATGCTAGACATTTAGCTACCCTAATGGTAAATATTGGTAAAATGTGTGATAGAAAAATGACTGCTATTTTAACTAATATGGATGAGCCCTTAGGCTTTGCGGTTGGTAATTCCTTAGAGGTTATTGAAGCAATTAATACCTTAAAGGGTAAAGGACCTAAGGATTTAAGAGATTTATGCTTATATATAGGCTCTCGCTTAGTAGTAGATGCTGGCTTAACTGATTCCTTAGAGGAAGCAGAAAAGATGTTGGTTGAAAATATTGAAAATGGCTTAGCTTTACAAAAGCTTGCTGAATTAGTTGAGGCTCAAGGAGGTAATGCTGATTACGTTTACCATCCTGAACTATTCCGTGATGCGGATGAAATAATTCCAGTTTATGCTAAAACTAAGGGCTACATTAAGAGAATTGATTCATATCATGTAGGTAGAGCTTCAATGCTACTTGGTGCAGGTAGAGAAAAGCTAACTGATGAAATTGATCCAATCGTTGGTATTGTTTTAAACAAGAAGGTTGGCGATTACGTTGATGAGAATACTATTTTAGGTTATATTCACTCTAATGGTAAGAATACAAATGAAGCTATTGAGATGTTTGCAAATTCATTTGAATATTCTGATGAAAAGGTTGATGTTAAGCTAATCTTGGATGTTATTCGCTAAAACTATTGAAAAAAGCCAATAGCCTATGCTATAATTACTTAGATATTGAATTGGAGGTAATTGAAAATGAATTGGGCAGATTATCTTGTACTTATTATTTCAATTTTATTAATAATAATAGTAATGATGCAATCATCAAAAGATGATATCAATGATGCGTTTAATGGAAGTAAAACAGACTTGTTTAAAAATCAAAAAACAAGAGGTGCAGAGTTATTTTTACAACGTTCAACATTAGTGCTTGGTGTATTATTTGTTGCCTTTGTAATTGTAGCTGTAGTTTTACATACTGCATTATAAGAGATTCTTTTGAATCTCTTTTTTTTCGGTTATAAATAAAATAAGGAGGAATGGCCTATGACAATTTTAGAGGCGTTAGAAAAAACAAATAATATAAATAAGCTTGCCTTTTATACGGGCATTAAAATACCAGCCTTAAAAAATAGGCTACGTGATCTTATTAAAGAGGGTAAGGTTTATCACAATAAAAGATTCAATAAATATCATTTAATTCTTGAGGGTACCTTATCGTTAAAAAATGACTTTTTTGGCTTTATTATTCCAAATGAGGAAGGTAAGGATGATATTTATGTATCAATTAAAAACATTTTAGATGCCAGAGATGGTGATACAGTAAATTATTATACCTATGAGGATTACTATAAAGGTAGCTTAAAGGAATATGCTGATGTTATTAAGGTAGTAAGCCGTAATAAAAAGGAATTAGTGGGTATTGTTAAGGTTAAAAAGACTAAAAAGGGTACAGAATATTACTTAATACCAACTGATGAAAGCATTGATATGAAGCCAAGCTTACTTTTAAGTGAAAGTGAGGTAGTCCTACCAGGTCAAATTGTTAGGGCAAGCCTCCATTATAATGGAAGTAAGATTAAGGCATCCTTAATAGAAATTATTGGTAATATTGATGATCCAGGTATTGAAATTTCAACAATTGCCGCAACCTATGGCTTTGCCTTAGATTTCCCAATTGAGGTAAAGGAAGAGGTAAGCCATATTAAGCAAAGCCTAGAGCCAAAGGATTATGTTGGCCGTAAGGACTTTAGGGATTTAAAGATTATTACTATTGATGGTGATGATTCTAAGGATTTTGATGATGCCGTAAATGTTAGAAGGCTTAGTAATGGTAATTATTTATTAGGTGTTTATATTGCTGATGTTTCAAGCTATGTTAAATTTAATACGCCTTTAGATAATGAGGCCTTTAAGCGTGGCACTAGTGTTTATTTAGCTGACCGTGTTATACCTATGCTACCGCATGAATTATCTAATGGTATTTGTAGCTTAAATGAGGGTGTTGATCGTCAGGTTTTAGCAATTACTATGGAAATAAATAAGAATGGTAAGTGTGAAAGCTATGAGATTAATGAGGGTATAATCAATTCCTGCCACCGTATGACCTATAATTTAGTTAATCAAATGCTAAAGGGTAATAAAGAGGTAATTGATAAATATAGTGATATTTATGAAATGATTTTAGAGATGAATGAGCTTCATAAAATTTTAAGAAATAAACGTGAGTCCTTAGGTGGCTTAGAGTTTGAAGCTGATGAATATAAGTTTACCTTAAATCCTGATGGTAGCCCTAAGTCAATTAGCCTAAGAATTAGAGATGATGCGGAAAAGATAATTGAAGACTTTATGATTAAGGCCAATGAAATGGTAGCTTATCATATGTCTATAAGTGAGCTTCCAGCCTTATATCGTGTTCATGAAAATCCTGATCAGGATAAGCTTCGCCAGGTCTTTAATTTAATTACAAATATGGGGGTTAAGCTAGAAAAATCTAATCATGATATTAATCCTCACCAGGTGCAAAAGGCCCTAGAGGATATTAAGGATTCACCAAAAGAGGCTATTTTAAATCAATTACTATTACGTTCAATGATGAAGGCCAAGTATCAGCCAGAAAATATTGGCCACTATGGCTTAGCCTTAAAATTCTATGCTCACTTTACTTCACCAATTAGAAGATATCCTGATTTAATTTTACATAGAATTATTAAGGAATTAATTATTCATCCTGAGGACTTTAAGCGTGATTATAATTATTATGTAGAAAATCTAATGGAAATAGGTTTAAAAACCTCAGCCTCAGAGCGTAGAGCTATTGAGTGTGAAAGAACTGTAGACGATATGCTTTATGCGTGGTTTATGGAAGCTAATATTAATAAGATTTATAAGGGTGTAATTACCTCAATTACAGGCTTTGGTATGTTTGTTGCAATTGATAATGGTGTTGAGGGCTTAGTTCATATTAGAACTATGCAGGATGATTACTATACCTTTGATGAAAAGAATTTAGAGCTAGTTTCACCAAAGAAAACCTATCGTTTAGGTGATATGGTTGATGTTTTAGTAATTGCATCAGATAGAAATACTCGTAAAATTGATTTTATGCTTGTAGATAATGCTAAGGAGGTAGGCTTATTAGATGAAGATAGTAGCAACTAATCGTAAGGCTTCATTTGAATATTTTATAATTGATAAATATGAGGCTGGTATTAAGCTTACTGGTACAGAAATAAAATCAGTTAGAGCAGGAAAGATTAATATTAATGATGCATATATCATTATTAGAAATAATTGCCCTTATATTTTAAATATGCATATTGCTAAATATGATAAGGGTAATTTATATAATCATGATGAAACAAGAACGCGTGAGTTGCTTTTACATAAGCATGAAATTTTAAAGCTAGAGCAAAAGGTAAAGCTTGATGGCTTAACCTTAGTAGCAACTAAAGCTTATTTTAAGGATGCTTTATTAAAAATAGAGGTTTCCTTATGTAAAGGTAAGAAGCTAAATGATAAGCGTGAGGCTTTAAAGGAAGCAGATGCTAAACGTAAAACTGCTAAGGCTTTAAAGGACTATATGCGTTAATTAGTTGATTATAGCATTTTTTGGTGCTATAATCACTTTACTTGGGGATGTCCTGGATTCGCTGTGATTTAGGAAGTTTTGTAAGCACGTAGTGGTAGACCACTATAAAACGTCGAGGTTTAAATAACCGCAAACACAAATTTATTCGCACGTCCTTCAATGGGCGTTGCTTGCGCTTGCTAATTATAATTTAAGCGCCTCTCCCTGTTAGTTTCCTATGCTAATAGGCTAGAGCTCAACACAGTAGGATATATTGTTATTTCTGCTACTCTAAGAAGTAATGACGAATACAGTAGAGTGTAGTTAGTCTTTGGGTTGTCTATTCCCTTAGGGCTAATGAAATCCTTGGATAGACTAAACGTGTAGAAAGCAAAATGGATTGGGTTACATACACGGGTTCGATTCCCGTCATCTCCACCAAATAGAATGAATAGGTTTAATACGAATAGGTATTAAGCCTTTTATTTTTAACAAAAATTGATTTTATCCCCCCAGTTTCAAGGTGTACAATATTGATAAAGTGCCAAAATAAAAGAAACTGGCATATTATTGGCATATTAAATTGCTAAAATTGTCACATTACGATATAATATTATCAAGAGGTGGTAGAGATGTTTAAATATAAAGAATCAGAAACTTTAGAATTAAAATCTAAATTTAATGATGATGTAATAACAAAAGAAATTGTTGCCTTTTTAAATAATAGAGGTGGTGTTATTTATGTTGGAGTTACTGATTATGGTGAAATAGTAGGAGTTGATAAGATTGATGAATCCTTAAGAAGATTAAGTGACATTGTTTCAACTAAAATCGAACCATTACCAACTGAACTAATAAAATCTAATATTATCATGGAAGAAAGTAAATCCATCATTGAAATAACTATTTCAAAGGGATTTCATTCTTTATACTGCATAAAAAAATATGGCTTTTCTCAAAGCGGCTGTCCTATAAGAATTGGCACAAGCTGTAAAGAATTAAGCGTTGAAGATATTAATCTTCGTTATCAAAAACGTTTTGAAACATCTAATGACTATATGCTAGAAATACCATCAGGTTATGGTGATATAAGCTTTAATACACTTCAAATTTTATTATCTAATAATGGATATCATGTAAATCCATTATCATTTGAAGAGAATTATCATTTAAGAACGAAAGATGGAGAATATAATCAGCTTGCTGAACTTTTATCTGATCATAATAATACCCATCTTATTTTTGTGAGGTTTAGAGGGAATACTAAAACATCAATATCAGAAAGATCTAATTATGGTAGAACTTCTTTAATTTCATCTTATAAACAAATAAAGGATAGATTAATAGCTGAAAATATATGTATGACAGATACAACAGTTAGACCTAGAAAAGATACTTATTTATATGATATTGATGCTGTTAATGAAGCATTAATTAATGCCTTAGTTCATAATGACTGGAACATTAATGAACCATTAATAAGTATGTATGATGATAGATTAGAAATACTTTCCCATGGTGGTTTACCTTTTAAACAAACTAAGGAAAAGTTCTTAAGAGGAATCAGTGTCCCTCGTAATAGAGGACTAATGAGAATATTCCAGGATTTAGAAATTACTGAATCAACAGGTCACGGAACATTAAAAATTATAGATACATATGGTGAAGGTGTATTTGAATTTTCTGATTCATTCATTAATGTTGTAATTCCATTTAATAAAGAGGTTTTAGAGAATCGTGGCGATATAAATGGCACTTTGAATGGCACTTTGAATGGCACATTACCAAATCAACTTTCAGAAATAGAAAGTAATATAATAGGAGAATTATTAATAAATCCTTATTTAACTCAACAAGAAATAGCAGATATGTTAGGAATTGGAAGAAGAACAGTTATTCGTTATATGGCAGCATTACAAGATAAAAAGATTATTCTTAAAGAAGGCTCTAAAAGGGATGGTTATTGGAAGGTTTTAAAATAAGTTTTTAAAAGCCACCTGAATGCGGCAAATATGTTGAAGTTGAAGGAGATAATATTTCTTTAACAAAAACAACTCCACCAGAAGCACCATCAATAAAATCACTTAAAGAGAAAATTAAATACTTAGATGATAAGTAAAGAAAAAAACTAGTAAAAATGCTAGAGTCGTTATAAAAGAAAAGGGGATTAAATTGTGAACATGAAGAAATTTAAAATTAAAGATTTTGTATATCATGTATCAACAAGCGGTGATATGTATCATGGTGTAAGTATTAATACCTAAATTATATTCAGCAATAATCTCATGTTTAAATTGATTACTATGTGCCATAATAAAAACCTCCATAAATCTCAAGTAAATTATACCCGATATTTAAAGAGGTTATAATACGCCAGCATTTTTAACTGTTACGATAAAAAAGTAAAATGGTTAAAAGATAATAATTTATGGGAGGAAGTAAGAAATATATATCTAGATAAAAAGAATATGTATTGACAACGTAGAGATTATAATCACCCATCTTTTAACTGTTATATTGAAGCCGTTAATGAGGTCTATAATAAGTATTAAAAATTGAAAAGGAGATGTGTTAATTGTATTGTTATTCAGATATGATTGTTAAAACCGAAGAGTTCTATAGCAAATTAAACATAAAAATCAATGACATTAAATTAGCTGTTGCATCGCTTACAATGACTGAATTTGCAAAAAATTACAATGATGTTAATTCAGTTAAAATTGATAATCAAGATGCATTAGCAACTGTGGGGGATTCTATTTGTGGATCATATGTAATGATGAAAGAATATGAGCCATTTGCCACAATGGAACATCTTACAAAGGAAAAGGATATAGTTACCAACAAGCATTTGAAGATTGTTGGTAAGAAACTTCTAGAAGGATATTTGTTTCATACAAATAATGATTTAAAAGAAGAAAATAAAAAGGATTATGCAACTGCATTTGAATCCATTATAGGATTCGTAGCTTTGAATAATCCAAATGATTTAAAGACAATATTAGATAAATATTTAAAAAAGTAATGCTTTAGATTATAAAGTGTATCAATCGTTAAGTGACAACCACTACATTTTAGGGTGTTTGTATCACTTTCATAGTGCATACACAAATAGAAGGAATAGGTTTAATACGAAATAGGTATTAAGCCTTTTATTTTGCTTCAAAGCTTATTTAAGTGTTACAAACTTAAAATAATTCTTAACTTGTAACACATATTTTAAAAATATGGTATAATATAAGCGAGGTGAATAGAATATGTTTATTAAGAGAAAAAAATATTTAGAAGAAATTAGAAAATATTATGATTCTAATTTAATAAAAGTTATAACAGGCATTAGAAGATGCGGAAAAAGTGTTTTACTATCTCAAATTCAAGATGAAATACAAGAAGGTTTTGCTTTAAATGATGAACATATAATTTGTGTTAATTTTGAAGATTTAAAATTTTCTAAAATGAACACAAGCGAAAAAT
>JAHHSV010000002.1 GCA_020025015.1 Anaeroplasmataceae bacterium | reverse complement strand
GTATATAAATACCTTAAACTGCCTTAAAATCTATAATTATTCTGTCGAAGTCCCGTAAAAGCTCAAGACTTTTTTCACCAGCTAATTTGGCCGCTTTTTTAAGATCTAATGAAGCGTTAACCGGAATACAAAAAGTATAATTTTTCTTTGATTTACCAGTAGTTACAAGGGTTTTAAAAACTCTATTTGAGTCTTCACCAAGGCTTTCAGCAACTCTTAAACCATAGTCATCATGTAGGTTATCTACCTCATACTCATGAATTTCATATTTAATTTTTTTCTGATCTAAAATTCGCATTGCGTTAGTTTTTTTCATTTCACACACTCCATAATCAATAGATTATATAGGATTTTTCAAAAAAGTCAACATATGGGTGGTAATATTTTTAGAAAATGGTATAATATAAAATAAGGGAACGTGTGAAGTGAGGTGTTCGTATGCAGAACAGTTTTAAGATTAAAGCGCATGAATTTGAAGCTATGTATAATAATGTTTTTAAGAATAATTGGGAGATTAAGGATGTTCCTTTTTATTTGAGAACTGAGCAAATTCAAAGCTCTTTAAATCAAGATGCATTACCTATTCAATGTGGTAGTGAGGATGAGGCTATTATTGCTGCCGATCGCTTTTATCTATTAGGCAAAATAATGGCTTCAGTAAAACCAGAGTATTTTAAAAATTTAAACTTATTTATCAATGCAAATGTTTTACCTGCCAAGCAAATCGCCGATGTTATTTTAGTTAGATATAATAGAGTTATGGTAATTCAATTTGCTTATGATATGGTAACATTACCTACAGCGTTTGAATATAATGATAATAAGGTTATTTATGTTGCTCGTCAAATTGATCAAGAGTTAAAACGTTATTTGCCTACTGATTCGGTTGTAAAGACCTATTTATTTAAGATACGTGGAGAAAAGGAAAATCAAGAGGAAATTCAAAGATTATCTAAGAGCGTAAATCAATTCTTTAGTAAGACTACGACAAGAGAATTGCTAAAAATAATACAATAGGAAGCATGCTTCCTATTTTTTTTGGAGAAATTTATGGAAAAATTTAAATTATATGAGAAGGTATTAAAAAGCGAATTAATTGTTGCGATGGGCTGTACTGAACCAATTGCCTTGAGCTTATCTAGCTGTCGCTTAAAAGAGGTATTAGGAGGAATTCCTGATGCAATTGATGCTTATATTTGTGGTAATATAATTAAAAATGCAAAGAGCGTAACTGTGCCAAATACTAATGGCTTAACCGGCCTAAAGTCTGCCATAGCTGCTGGCTTATTTGCTAAGGATAGTAAGCTTGATTTAGAAATACTATCAGACCTAGAACCAAGCAATATTAAAGAAATTGAAAAGCTATTGGCTAATGAGATAATTAAGGTTGATTTAGCCAATTCAACTAAGAGCCTTTATATTAAGCTTGTTGGTAAAAGAGGGAATGATACCGCAACAGTAGTAATTGAAGATTTACATAATAATATTACTCAAATTAAGCTTAATGATAAGGTGCTTTTAAGCAAGGAAGATATTTATAAGGAAAAGCAAAAGGAATATGCAAACCTTAATGTAAATGATATTTATGAGTTTGCTAACACCTGGGATTTAACTGAATTAGAGCCTTATCTAACACGTCAGCTAGAATATAATTATAATATTGCAGTTGAGGGAATTAGGAATAATTATGGTGCTAGAGTTGGTAAAACCTTATTATCTGATGCTAAGACAGTTAAGGATTTAGCTAAGGCCTATACGGCTGCCGCTAGCGACGCGAGAATGGCTGGCTGTGATATGCCAGTGGTAATTGTCTCAGGTAGTGGAAATCAAGGAATTACGGCCTCTGTACCGCTTGCTGTTTATGCTAAGGAATATAATATTGGTAAGGATAGATTGCTTAGGGCTCTTATAATAAGTAATCTAGTAACCCTAGAGGAAAAAAGTGATATTGGAAGACTGAGTGCCTTTTGTGGAGTAATAAGTGCAGGAGCTGCTGCTTCAGCTGGTATTGCTTATCTATTAGGTGGTGATTTAAGTGCTATTAGCCACACTATAGTAAATGGCTTAGCCTTAGCCTCTGGTATTATTTGTGATGGTGCTAAATCATCATGTGCAGGTAAGATTGCCTTAGCTCTAGAATCAGGTATTCTAGGCTATCAAATGTATTTAAATGATACAGAATTTAAGGCAGGAGAGGGTATTATTAAGCATGGCGTTGATAATACGATCAAATCAGTTGGTAGACTTGCAAGGCAAGGCATGAAGGAAACTGATAAAGAAATTTTAAAAATGATGATTGAAGATTAATATTAAGACTATGGATTAATGGTTCATAGTCTTTTTGTATAAAAAAAGAACCAGTATAAGACTGGTTCAATCAAAAATAAGAAAGATATAAAATTAATTCTATAAGCAAATTTAATTAGATAATCATATCTAAGACTATGTAGCCTAAGAAAACAATACTTAAAGCATATAATGTTTTAGATACATCCTTAGCTCTACCTGTTGCACACATTATAACGATATATGTTAAGAAGCCAAAGGCGATACCATATGAAATAGAGTAGCATAAAATCATACCAATGATAGTTACGAAAGCAGCAGAAACCTCAGCAACATCAGTATGGTTAATGTCAAATACTTGCTTAAACATTAATGAACCAACATAAACTAAAGCTAATGAAGTAACAGGTGAATAAGCAACACCATTAATCATAACGCTACCAAATACATTGAAAATCGGATAAATACCTAGTGAAAGTAAGAATAATACCCCAACTGTTGTAGCACTTAAACCAGTACGAGCACCAGATTCAACACCTGTTGTAGATTCAACGAAGCTTGTTACTGTAGAAGTACCACAGCAAGCACCAACAACTGTACCAATTGAGTCGGCCATTAAAGCTCTTTTATCACCAATTAAGCTTCCATCTTCTTTAACTAGGTTGGCTGCATTACCAACTGCCATTAAAGTACCAGCTGTATCAAAGAAGTCTACGAATAAGAAAGCAAATGTAATAGGTAATAATAAAGCTAAGTGCTTTGTATTAGTGAATAAGTCAACGAAGCCTTGCCAAATAGAGGTATTAAAGCTAAGGCTAGCTAGGTTTTCACCTATGAAGCCTGGAGTATTTAAGCCACAAGCATTTAAGATACCACTTAAAATAGCAACAACCATCATTGAAATGATAATAGCGAAACGAGAAATTTTATTTTTTAGGTTACCTAAAACTAAAACTAAGATAATACCAACAAAGGCAAGAGTAACTAAAGTGAAGATTTCCCAAGAGAAAGCACCATCAGCACCTATAAAACCTTGGAAGCCAACGAATGTAGCTGGATTTGAAACAATGATACCAGCGTTCTTTAAACCGATAAAGGTAATGAAACCACCAATACCGGCACCTACTGCACATTTAAGTGACTTAGGAATTGCCTTTAGAATCATACTACGTAAATTAGTAATAGAAATTATGAAGAAAATTACACCGCTTATAAATACACAAGCTAGTGCTTCACCGTAAGAAAAACCAATTTGCATAACTACCGTATAAGTGAAGAATGCATTAACACCCATACCTGGAGCTAAGCCAACCGGAAGATTAGCAAATAATCCCATTATTAGAGTTGCGATAGCTGCTGAAACAGCAGTTGCTACGAAAACACCACCTACTGATGCCCCTTCAAGATTTCCTAGCATAAATGAATTTACAGGTAAAATGTAGATCATTGCTAAGAATACTACAAGACCACCTAATAATTCTTGACCGATAGAAGAACCGCGCTCCTCTATCTTAAAAAAGTTGTTTAAAGCTGATTTAATTTTGTTCATAATCCCCATCCTCTCTTTTCAAAAAAACAAAAAAGCCTTGATAATCACCAAGGCCCAACCTCAAAAAAGGAAACAATTCTCCCTATGAAGTATCAGCCGTAGTACTAGATTTTGGCTCTAGTGTAGAAACTTTTCAGACCATATTCTGAAGAATATACGACTTTCTACAAGTTGATATTAGCATTGTTTATTTAAGAAAAAAAGTATGATAGCGTTTACAAAAAAATTGAAAGCGCATCTATTTTTTGCCTTGAAAAAATTGATAATTAAAAGATAAAAAAGCCTTTATTTAGCTTAAAAAATTAGGTATAATAGTTATTTAGCCTATACAGTTTTAATTACAATGTAAGAAAAAAGTTCTCATTAATCTGAGAACTTGATTTTTTTAATCAGCCATTTTATCAATGATAAGCTTATTAGAATTTCTTATTATATCTTCATTTTCTTCATAAAACTCGTAAATTTCTTCTAGTGTATCATAATATTCATTATGCATACTTCTAAAAAAGTTTAAGATATTTCCTTTGCCATCAATTGTAATTTTAGTTAAATCAAGATAAGAAATAAGCTTTAATTCAAAATCCTCTAAGGCGTTTAGAGCTTTTAGCTTTGTTTTTTCTTCAGGAGTTATTTCTCGTTTTAAACGAAGCATTAATCCTTCTCTACTATTTTCATAATACTTTGGTTCATGCTTTATGTTTAAATATTTATCACTTAATTTAATATAGGTTCGACTAAATTCTTCTCCATCAATTGTTTCATTAAGAAGAAGATCATCGTTATTATAAAGCTTAATATTTAATTCCATTAGGCATTAGCTCCTGGCCAAATACGACGTGGTACCTTGTGAACTCCTGGGGTAGAGCTATTGAATGGATCTAGAAGAAAATCATTATCACTTTTGAATCTACCCTTAGAATCGACATAGATTTCTTCGTTAAACCAAGCTGTATCCTTAAGCTTTGTTGTATTATTAGTTGCTGCAACCGCAACCTCATTGCCATTTGTTGATACAATAATTGTTCCGTTTAATGGCTTAAATTCCTTAGCGACCTCATCCCAATAGGTAATAGCATAAACCTGATCAGTATATTTACTAATGCGATCAATATAGGCTTGAGTTGGGAAGGTGTTATCGTTATATGGTGTATATTCAGCAGCTCCTGCACAGCAGCATACTGTTGAAATATCAGGCGTAATTAATTCTAATAATACCTCATTAGAAGAAGTTTTACTGCCATGGTGACCGGCCTTAAATAAATCAACGTGTCCTAAGCCACCATTCTTTTTATAGTAATTAGCTAAGGATGTTTCACCATCCTCCTCTAGATCACCAGTTAAAAGGAATTTTTTATCCATATATGTGAATAATGTACAAACTGAATAATTATTTTCATCAGTTGAATTTTCAAAATAGAATTTATTATATAAAATATCTAAATAAGCATTTTCACTTAATTTAAATTGTCTTTTGGCTCCGTTTTCTTCATTCCAGCATTCAGCAGCAGTATAGTGCTTTGTGCCTTTAGAAACTAAGTAGTCAACTGCCTCTAGATATTCCTGATAAGTTTTAGATGTTTTATTACTTAAAGCAAAATCAATTAAGGTATCAACCTTATATTGGTAAAGTAAGCCAGTTCTAGTGTCACCATCCTTATTACCAACAAAGCCAGAAATATGATCCTGATCAGCATGAGTTGCAATAACATATTCAAATTTTCCGTCAGTTACATATTGGTCTAAATATTCTTTATGGTGGCTAGCACTATCCTTACGGCTACCTGCATCAATTAAAATATCGGTATCTCCTGCTTTAATGTAAGTAGAATCACCATTATACTTGTTTCCTAATTCCATAAAATGAATTTGAAAGTCATCATAGGTTACTCCATTTACAGCATTTGTTTGAGTATGGTTGGGTTCACCAAAGCTTATATATCCCTTTGCATATAAGAAGTAGGTAACTCCACCACCAATTAACAATAGTAAAACTAAAAACAATAAAACCTTAGCCTTACCATGCTTTTTTACAGCTGCCTTGTAGGCCTTTTTTCCTTTTTTAATAACTTCATCATTATCTTTTTTCTTTTTCGCCATATTTTCACCTCATCCTATTAACTATAACTCCATTACAAATATTATAATACATTAAATTTAATAATATAATACTTGACAGTAAGATAGTTAAAAAAGTTGTTTTGGTCAATTTTTAGCAATATTTTTTTGACCAAATAAATGACTAAAAGTCTGGTGCGATTTTTATTGTTTTATCCAAAAACAGAATTTTATTCAAAAAAGTATTATAAAAATGAAAAAAAGAAGATGAAATATCATCTTCTTTGAATTCACAACAATGGTGGACCCTTGGAGACTCGAACTCCAGACCCACTGATTAAGAGTCAGTTGCTCTACCAACTGAGCTAAGGGTCCGTTTTTGCGCAAAGCCATTATATCACTTTAAAAATGACTTTGCAAGCATTATTTTACATTTTTTTAAAATTATTTTTTATAGTCTGAATTATTATTGAAATAAGTAGACATTTGGTTAAAAAGTTCTATATTCATCTTTTCAATGGCTTCTTTTTTAGGTAATGACTTATCTGGATAATAAGGCTCTAAAATATTTAAATGAATACAAGGCTTCTTTTTATAGAAGTAGATTCCCTTAGGCTTATGGAAGGTAAAGACCATAGGGATTATTGGCGCATCTGCCTGATATGCTATATGAAAGGCTCCTTGCTTAAAACTTCTAATATGATCACAATAAGGCTTTAGGGCAGCCTCAGGATAAATGTGAACAAATCTACCTTTATTAATTATTTCCTTTGTATCCTTTAAAAATCTAATAAATAATCTTTTATCTCTTGGAATAGGTACAGCTCCAACAATTCTTAAATACTGGCTTACAACCGGAAAGCCAAGATTTGTTTCAAGCATAGTTACATAAAGCTTTCTTGGAAGCATTCCTGGTACTGTACAAAAGGCATCCTGCTGTAAAACATGATTAGAAATTGTTATGGCACCCTTTATCCCCTTAAGATTCTTTTTACCAGTTATTTTATATCCCCATAATGGTTTACGGAATAAAAATATAAAAAAGGCTGATAGATAGATTACGATTACTGAAAATAATCTAAAGAAAACATTTTGATTATAAAATTTATAATTTTCCTTTAAATGAACCTCTTTTGGATGAAAACCATTGTCATAGGTGTGTTCATTTTCCAAATTTTCCATAATATCACCTATAAATATAATAACACATCTTATTTATTAGTAAAAGTGACTTTTTAAGGGCTTAAAAATATGCTAAAATATTATGATGGAGTTGGTTTTTATGTTGATAGTTTATGGTGGGTCATTTAATCCGCCTACAAGGGCACATTTAGAGCTTGTTGATAAGCTTAAATCAAAATTTAAAGAGGCTAAAATTGTAATAGTTCCAGTTTCTAAAGCCAATTATACCTGGAAGGATAATTTAGTGGAGGATAAATATCGTATGGATATGCTAAGACTAGAATTTCCTGAGCTTTTAATTAGTGATTATGAGATGACTAATGGTGAGTATAAGGGTACCTATGAGCTTTTAACTAGCTTTAAGAAATATGATAGTGATATATATTTCGTTATTGGTAGTGACAATTTAAGTCAAATGCCTTTATGGATTAATTATGATAAGCTTATTAAGGAATTTAAGTTTATTTGCTTTAAAAGACCAACAGACAAGATAAATTTAGGGGTGTTTAAGGAATTCAAGGAAAATATTAAGGTGTTAGAAATGAATTCTTTAATTTCATCAACTAAAATAAGAGAAGATGTAGAAAAATATAAGGAATGGTTAATACCTTCCGTTTATGATTATATTTTAGAAAATAATTTGTATGAGGTGAAGAAATGTTAAAAAATGGTTTTATCAAGGTTTCTTGTGTTACACCTACCCTAGAGGTAGGTAATCCTAGCTTTAATGTTAAAGAGATAGCTAAGCTTGCTAATGAATCAAAGGCAAGCATTACGGTATTTCCTGAATTAGCCTTAACTGGCTATAGCTGTGGTGATTTATTTTATCAACGTTTATTAATTGATGATACCTATTTAGCTATTGCTTATTTTTTAAAGCATAATAAAAATAAGGGCTTAGTTATAATTGGAGCACCTTTAATATTTGAAGGCTCATTAGTAAATACAGCCTTAGTTATTAAGGACAATGATATTTTAGGTGTGGTGCCTAAAAGAACCTTACCAAATACAAATGAATTTAGTGAAAAAAGATGGTTTAAGTCAGCCTTAAACTTTAGCCATGATAGTATTTTAATTAATGGTAAGAGCTATCCATTTGGCAATATTATTTTTAGTGATAATAGGCATAATATTCACTTCGGTATTGAGCTTTGTGAGGATATGTGGTCAACTATTACTCCAGGTAATATTTTAGCAATTAATGGAGCTAATATGATTATTAATTTAAGTGCCTCAAATGCAATTCTAGGTAAGAGTGAGATTCGCCGTAATGCGGTCTTAGATAACTCTAGGAGAAATTGTGGTGCGTATATTTATGTATCATCTGGCGCATCTGAATCAAGCAGTGAAACTGTTTATTCTGGTCACAATATAATTGCTTTAAATGGTGAATTAGTAAAGGAAAGCAAGGAAATAACCTTAGATTCTAAGATTATGACAGCTGATATTGATTTAGATATGATTAATTATACTCGTCGTAAGCAAACTAATTTACACGATAGCCTAGCAATTGATGCAAATATCAATGAGGTAGGCTTCGAGCTAGAGGAAAGCTTAGAATATGAGTTTGAAAATAGATTTAATATTTTACCATTTGTACCAAATGCTAATGAGATGGATGCTTTCTTAGAAATAAGTGCAATTCAGGAATATGCATTATGTAAGAGATTAAAGCATACTGGTATGAAGCATTTAGTTATTGGGGTTAGTGGTGGTCTTGATAGTACCCTTGCCCTATTAGTTGCCGTAGAAGCATTTAAGCATTTAAATTTAGATTTAAAGGGCATTATTGCTGTTACAATGCCTGGTCTTGGTACCTCTGAGCGTACTAAGGGTAATGCGATGGCGATGATGGAAAAATTAGGCTTAACAGTTTTAGTAAAGCCAATTGAAAATAGTGTAATTGAGCATTTTAAATTAATTGATCATGATATTAATTTAAAGGATGTAACCTATGAAAATGCTCAGGCTCGTATTAGAACCTTAATCCTAATGGATTTAGCTAATAAGTATAATGGCTTAGTTTTAGGTACAGGTGATATGAGTGAGCTTGCCTTAGGCTGGTGTACCTATAATGGTGATCAAATGAGTATGTATGGTATTAATGCAGGAATTCCTAAGACCTTAGTAAGATTTATGATTAAGTATTATGGAATGACTAAATTTAAGGATATTAATGAGACCTTAGCTGATATTATTGATACACCAATTTCACCTGAGCTTTTAGGTAGTGATCAAAAGACAGAGGATAGCATTGGTAAATATGAGATAAATGATTTTATTTTATATCGTTATTTAGCTTGTGGTGATAGCAAGGAGCGTTTAGCATATTTATTAAAGCTTGCCTTTAATTTAGGTGAGGAAGAGGTTAAAAAATACTTAAATAATTTCTTCTTTAGATTCTTTACACAGCAGTTTAAGCGTCAGGCATTACCTGATGGAGTTAAGGTTTTAAATATAAGCTTGTCAAGCCGAAGCGATTTACGTTTGCCAAGTGATATTAAAAGGTGGTAATAAAATGGGTAAGAAGGTTATATTGGGATTATCTGGTGGTGTTGATAGTAGTGTTGCGATAATTGAATTACTAAAGCAAGGCTATGAGGTTGAGGGCATGTTTATGCGTAATTGGGATAGTGCTACTAACAATGATATTTTAGGTAATCCAGATTTAAATGATGATGTATGCCCACAGGAGCGTGATTTTCAGGATGCTGAAAAGGTGGCAGAGGAATGTGGTATTAAATTACATCGTATTGATTTTATAGGTGAATATTGGGATAATGTTTTCACTTATTTCTTAAATGAATATAAGAAGGGGAGAACGCCAAATCCTGACATTATGTGTAATAAATATATTAAGTTTGATGCCTTCTTAAAGGAAGCAGAAAGGCTAGGAGCTGACTATATAGCTATGGGTCACTATGCTAGGGTTAAGCATTATCCTGATCATTCAATTTTATTAAGAGGTGTCGATTCTAATAAGGATCAAACCTATTTCTTATGTATGCTTAGACAGGACCAATTAAAGCATTCCTTATTCCCAGTTGGTGATTTAACTAAGAAGGAAGTAAGAGAAATAGCTTTAGAAAATAATCTTGCGACAGCTAAGAAAAAGGATTCAACCGGAATTTGCTTTATCGGTGAAAGAAACTTTAAGAAGTTCTTACAAAACTATTTACCAGCTAAACCAGGTAATATGGTTACTTTAGATGGTAAGGTTGTAGCAAGACATGATGGCTTAATGTATTATACAATTGGTCAGCGTAAGGGCTTAGGTATTGGTGGTTCTAATGAGTACAATAATGATGCTTGGTTTGTTTTAGGAAAGAACCTAAAGAAAAACGAGCTTATTGTTGGTCAAGGAATCGATAATCCATATCTTTATAGTGATCATTGCTTTGCTGAGGATTGTAATTTTATTTATGATATTCCTCGTGAAGATAAGGTTTATCAGGCTAAGTTTAGATACCGTCAAAGTGATATAAATGTTAAGGTTAAATTATTACCAGATAATAAGATGGAAGTAATTTATTTAGAACCAGTTAGAGCGGTTACTCCAGGTCAAGCTGTTGTATTATATGATGGCGAAATTTGTCTTGGTGGAGCCATTATTACTGATGTTTATATGAAGGAAGAAAAAAGATTATATTAATGGAAAATGAGTCAATAAAGGCTACATTTAAGCAGACAATTTTTGAAAGTGCTGATTCTTTATTTAAGGTAATTTTAGTTAAGGATTTAAAAACTGAAAGGTCGATAGTTGTAAGCGGAAGCTTTCAGCCCTTAGAGGAGGGCTTGACTTATCTTTTTGAGGGCTATTATAAGGAGCATATTAAATATGGTCATCAGTTTTATGCTTCTAGGGTTACCTTAGTTGAGAGCAATTATGAGGGGTTAATCAGCTATTTATCGAGTGATAAATTTAAGGGGATTGGTAAGGCAATCGCTACAGAAATTGTTGATGCTTTAGGCCTAGATGCAATTAATAAAATTTTAGAGGATGAAGGCTCTTTAGACTCTATTAAAAAACTTAATAAAGCTAAGAAGAAAATTCTTATTGAAACCTTAAAGGCTAATCACAAGCAGGATCAAATTTTTGTTGAGCTTTATAGTTATGGCTTAACTAGTCGTATGGTCTATAAGCTTTTTGAAAATTATGGTATGACCATTTTAGACCGAATTAAGGAAAATCCTTATTTCTTGATTTATGATTGTGCAGGCTTTGGTTTTTTAAAGTGCGATAAAATTGCTTTAGAGATGGGCTTTAAAAAGACAGATGCAATTAGAATTAAAGAAGCTTTAATTTATAATTTAAATAATGAGTGCTATCAAAATGGTCATGTTTTTATTTTGATAGATGAATTAATTTCTTCAACCTTAAAACTATTACAATTTGAAAATGATAAGATTTCTTTATTAAGAGATAATATTTTTGTTTTAGTTAAAGAAAATAGAATAATCAATGTGGAAAATAGAGTCTATCCAAAGACTTTATTTCTGGCTGAAGAAAATGTGGCTAAAAGATTAATTGAAATAGAAGAAAAGCCAACAAAGGCTTTTGGTAAAAAAGAAATTGAGGAGGCCTATAGCTATTCTCAAGGTAGGCTTAGTATTACCTATACTGCTCTTCAGGCTGAGGCCTTAAAGGAAATATTTAAAGAAAAAATTGCGATTATTACAGGTGGACCTGGTACAGGTAAGACAACAATTGTAAAGGGCTTATTATATATGTATTCTTGCTTAATTGGTAAGGATTTAGATAGTGATGAGTTTGGGGTATTGTTATGTGCTCCAACAGGTAGAGCGGCTAAGCGTTTATCTGAGGCAACTAAATACGGAGCTTCAACCATTCATAAGGCCTTGGGCTATACCTTTGATGGTGGCTTTAGCTTTAACATGCATAATAAGCTACCATATAGCCTAATAATTATTGATGAGGCTAGTATGATTGATATTGAGCTAGCTAGCATTTTACTTAATGCGATTAGTAATAAGGCTAGAGTCATCTTTATTGGTGATGAAAATCAGCTTCCTAGTGTTTCACCAGGTGAATTTTTACATGATATGATTCATTCGGATAAAATTAGAACATTTAGGCTTAAGGAAATTATGCGTCAGGTTAAGGATAGTAATATTATTAAGCTTGCCAATATGGTTTTAAATCAAAGAATTGATCGTAGTGTTTTTAATACTAAAAAAGAGGTTTTCTATTACAATAGTGATTCTAAAGGCTTCCAGGATAGGCTTAAGCTAATTTTAGACGCTTATTTTAAAAGAACAGAAGGAAATCCTGATGATATTGAGGTTTTGATTCCAATGTATGCCGGCCTTGCTGGTATTGATGAAACTAATGCTTTTATTCAAAGAGAATACAATAAAAATGACAAATTCATAATGAGTGGAGATAGAATATTTTATAAGGGTGATAAGATATTACAGCTTCAAAATGATCCAGAAAAGCAAATTATGAATGGTGATATCGGTTATATTTTAGAGATTCTAAGGGTTGACGATAGAGACATCATTAAGGCTGATTTCAATGGTACTATTGTAAGCCTTGAGCGTAAGGATTTAGAAAATATTACCTTAGCTTATGCTATTAGTATTCATAAAAGTCAGGGCTCGGAATATAAAAATGTAATCCTACCATTATTTCAATCTTATTCAATAATGCTTAAGAAAAAGCTGATTTATACTGCCATAACCAGAGCTAAGGAAAAGCTAATTATTATTGGTGAAATTTCCTTACTAGATAAAAAAATTGTGCTACGTGAAAGCTTACGTAACACAACTTTAATTCGTCTATTAGGTCAGGATGATATTAAAAATAATAAAATCATCAATGATCCATTATCGGCCTTTTCTAGTATAGAAGAAGATATTGATGGCATTACACCATACGATTTTTTGTAGGTATATTATCGAAAAATTTATCAAGGCTTATATGTAGATGTATTCTTATTTGCATCATTTGATAAAGGGTTGGATTTTGTAGATTTCTTTCTAATCTAGAATATGTGCCCTGAGAGATTGCCATAAGGTTGGCTATCTCTTTCTGAGTTAATCTTAGTTTAGTTCTTGCGCGATACATTAATTCACCTAGTGTCATAGACAATTCCTCCATTTTATTTTACTATTTCACTATTATATATAGGCAAATTAAAGATAAAAATATAATTTAAATTGTTTTTTTAAAACTATTTAATTTAAATAATTAAAAATAGCCTAAATTTAGTGCAAAAGTTCTAAATTATGGTATAATATCATAGACTTTTATAGCTAAAAATATCTAAAAAAGAGGGAGTTTTCACAATGAAAAATTTAAGCTCTAGTCAAATAAGACAAATGTGGTTAGACTTTTTTAAGTCTAAGGGTCATAATGTTGAGAAATCAGCTAGCCTAGTACCACAAAATGATCCAACATTATTATGGACAAATGCTGGTGTTACACCACTTAAAAAATATTTTGATGGAACAATGGTTCCATTAAACCCAAGAATTACTAATGCCCAAAAATGTATTCGTACAAATGATATTGAAAATGTGGGTAGAACTGCTCGTCACCATACCTTCTTTGAAATGCTAGGTAATTTCTCTATTGGTGATTATTTCAAAAAAGAGGTTATTCCTTGGGCCTGTGAATTATTATTCAGTGATGAATGGTTTGGCTTTTCTAAGGATAAGCTTTATATAACTTATTATTATCATGATTTAGAAACTCGTGATTTATGGATTGAAAATGGTATTGATCCTAATCATTTAATTCCTCTAGAATCAAATTTCTGGGAAATTGGTGAAGGCCCTTGTGGACCTGATACAGAAATGTTTTATGACCGTGGCGAGAAATATGATAAGCGTGGTAAGGAATTAATTGAAAAGGATATTGAAAATGACCGTTTTATCGAGATTTGGAATATCGTATTTAGTCAATACAATTCAAAGATAGGCGTTCCTCGTGATGAATATAAGGAATTACCTTCTAAAAACATTGATACAGGCTGTGGTCTAGAAAGATTATGCTGTGTAATGCAAGGCGTTGATACTAACTATGATACTGACTTATTCATGCCAATTATTAAAAAGGTTGAAGAAATCAGCAAGGTTAAGTATGATGGCCAAATGGCCTTTAAGGTTATCGCAGATCATGTAAGAACTGTAACCTTTGCCGTAGCTGATGGTGCTACTCTATCAAATGAAGGCCGTGGTTATGTTTTACGTCGTGTTTTACGTCGTGCTATGAAATATGCTAAGACCTTAGGTATTGATAAGCCATTTATGTCTGATTTAGTTGATGTTGTAATTGAAATTATGAATGATTATTATCCATATCTAGCTGAAAAGGTTGATATTGTTAAGCAAATTATTAATAACGAAGAGGTTAAATTCTTACAAACTCTAACAGTTGGTGAGAAGCGTTTAGCAGAAATGCTAGAGGGTAAGGAAATCTTATCTGGTGATGATGCTTTCTTATTATATGATACCTATGGCTTCCCATTAGAATTAACTATGGAATATGCTGAAGATCATGGTGTAAAGGTTGACGTTGAGGGCTTTAAGGCTGCAATGGAGCGTCAAAAGGAAAGAGCTCGTAATAGCCGTAAGGATATTCAATCAATGGGTGGTCAAAATGAAGCCTTCCTTAACTTCAAGGAAGAATCTAAGTTTGTTGGCTATGAGACCTTAGAATGTGAAGCTAAGGTAATTGCAGTATTTGATAATGCAATTGTTTTAGATGAAACTCCTTTCTATGCTACAAGCGGTGGTCAGGTTTGTGATAAGGGTATTATTAATGGTATTAATGTTATTGATGTAATTAAAATGCCAAATGGTCAAACCCTACATGCTTTAGAAGAAAATCCATTTAAGGTTAATGATAAGGTAAAGGCAATTGTTGATGCAAATTATCGTGAGCATGTTATGAAAAATCACTCTGGTGCTCACTTATTACAAAAGGCTTTACAGGATGTATTAGGTGATCATGTTCACCAACAAGGTCAACAGGTAAATGATAAGTTTGTTCGTTTTGACTTTAATAACTACAATGCTTTAACTGATGCTGAAATCATTCAAATTGAGGATGAGGTAAATAGATTTATTAAGGAAGATCATAAGGTTGATATTAGAATTATGCCAATTGAAGAGGCTCGTAAGCTAGGTGCTATGGCTTTATTCGGTGAAAAATACGGCGATATGGTTCGTGTTGTTAATATGGAGGTTTCTAAGGAATTTTGTGGTGGTACTCACGTTAGCCATACAGGTTTATTAGAGGACTTTGAAATTATTAGCTATGAATCAATTGGTTCTGGTATCTTTAGAATTACTGGTTCAACATCTAGTGATGCAAATGAAATTTTAGTTGAAGCTTTAGCAAATTCTATTAGCGAAGGCTACCAATTAGAAAAGAAGGCTGCTAAATTAGCTAGTGATGCTAAGGCAAAGGGCATTGAGGTTACTAACAATGTTAAATTTGTAAAGCCTACATCTAAGGGTTACCGCTTCGTTTTAGATTTAAGAGAGGCTTTAGCTAATACTCAAGCAGAATTACATAGCTTAGAAAAAGAAATTAATGATGCCTTAAAGAGTAATACTATGGCTGATTTAAATAAATATGAGGCTTTAATTGAAAATAACAAGCTTGTTATGGAAATTAAGGATGTTGATAAGAATTTATTAAAGGAAATTGCTAAGACTCTAGCAAATAACTTTAATCTAGATTTAGTATTCTTAGCATATAACAATGAAACTAATATTACCTTTGTTTGCTATGCTAAGGGCAATTATAATGCCGTTGAAACTATCAAGGTTGCAACAAAGATTACTGGTGGCGGCGGCGGTGGTAAGCCTGATTTAGCCCAAGCTGGTGGTAAGGATGTATCAAAGCTTGCAGAGGCATTAGAAAAGGTTAAGGAATATTTAAAATAATGAGAATTATTGGATTAGATTTAGGAAGCAGAACCTTAGGTGTTGCGATTTCTGATGAGCTTCAAATGCTTGCAAGAGCCTTAGAAACCTATCGTTTTCCTGATGACCGCTATGATTTAGCAATCGACTATACTATTCAATTATGCCAAAAGGAGAAGGTTAAGACTGTTGTCTTAGGCCTTCCTAAGCATATGAATGGTGATTGTGGCGTTCGTGCTCAAATTTCTTTCGATTTTAAAGCAAAAATTGAGGAAAATAGTGACATTAATGTTATACTTTTAGATGAAAGACTAACCACATCACTTGTCGATAGAGCTATGCTTCAAGGTAATGTTAAAAGAAAAGACAGGCGAGCTAAGAAGGATGAGATGGCCGCGGTTGTTATTTTACAAAATTATTTAGATAGAAGGAGATAATTAATATGCAAAATGAATTTATGACTATCACAGACAATAATGGTAAGGAATTAAAATGCAAAATCATCTTTACTCATTATAATGAGGAATTCAAACACAACTATGTAGTATTCCAAATTGAAGAAACTGATGAAATTACTGCTATGATTTTTGAGGAAACTGACAATAAGAATGGTAAATTATTACCAATCGAAAATGATGCTGAATGGGATTTATTACAAGATGTATTAGAAGACTTCTTAGCACACCAAGAAGAGCATGAGCATGAGCATAGCTGCGGCTGCCATTGCAGTGAATGCTGTGAAGGCGATTGCTGTGATGCAGACGATGAAGAAGGCGAAGATCATTGTGGCTCTTGCTGCGGCTGCCATGATTGCGAATAATGGAATCCATTAAAGAGCTTAAGGATTATGCCAAGGAAAATCATGTCCCAATCATTCAAGATGCGGGACTTGAATTTTTATTAGATAGTATTAAAAAATATCACCCTAATAGAGTTCTAGAGGTTGGTACTGCTATTGGCTATAGTGCTATTAATATGGCCTTAGCTGGGACAAACGTGGTTACTATCGAGCGTGATCCTAAAATGTATGAATTAGCATTAAAAAATATTGCTGACTTTAATTTAACTGATAAAATTAAAGTTGTTTTTAGTGATGCCAAGGAAGCATTACCTTTAATAAAGGATTTAAGGTTTGATTTAATTTTTATTGATGCTGCTAAGGGTTCTTATCAAACGTTCTTTGATTTATATACGCCCTTATTAAGCGAAAATGGTATGGTTATTTGTGATAATTTAGATTTTCACGGCTTATGTGATAAGGATGATTTACACGAATATTCTCGTAGCCTACGTAGTATGATTCGTAAGCTAAATAAATTTAAGGAAGACTTAGAAAATAATGATGGCTATGTGACAGAATTTAATCATTGCGGTGATGGTATGTCAATAAGCTTTAAGAAGAGGTAATTATGCGTTATTTAGTTGTATCAGATATCCATGGCTCATATGATTCAGCCTTACAGATTAAAAGATTATTCGAGGAAGAAAAATGTGATAAGATTATTTGCTTAGGTGATGTCTTATATCATGGCCCTCGTAATGATTTACCTGAAAGCTATAACCCTAAAAAGGTTATTCCAATTTTAAATGATTTAGCAGATAAAATCATTTGTGTTAAGGGTAATTGTGATGCTGAGGTTGATCAGATGGTTTTAAAATTTAAAATTCATGACGACTATAATTTAGATTTTAATGGTAAATATTATTATTTAGTTCATGGTCATCATCTAAAGTTCAGCGAAGAGGATTTAGTACCTAAGGGTGCAACTGTTTTATATGGTCATTATCATATTCCTAGTATTAAGGAATTTGATGGTGTAGCATATGTTAATGTTGGAAGTATTACCCTACCTAAGGAAAATAGTCCACGTTCCTATGGTATTTTAGATGAAAATGGTATTGTTTTAAAATCACTTACTGGTGAAATATTATTTTAAAGGAAGATTTAAAAAAATCTTCTTTTTTTTATAATTTTTTTATTTATCCTTCTATATATTAAGTGAGGTGATAGGATGAAAAAGCTAATTATAATTAGTATTTTAGTATTAATAATTGGAGTATTATTTTTACCTAGTAAAGAAGATGAAAATAATATCGTAATGGATAATTTAATCTATGTAGATGTTTTAGTAAAAGGTGAGGTTAAAAGGCCTGATAGCTATAGCGTGCCACTTGGAACTAAGATAGATACAGTTATAAGGCTAGCTGGTAGTAATGAAGCAAGTGTTTATGTGGTTGATGATCCCATTATAAAAAGAAATATGACTGTTTTAGTTAAAACAAGAATTGAAAACCCAGTTAATATTAATAGGGGAATTAGAAGTGAAATTAGTAGCCTACCAGGAATAGGAGATGTAACCTTAACCAAAATTATGGATTATTTAGAAAACCATAGCTTTACCTCCTGGGAAGAATTTTCTAAGGTTTCAGGAATAAGAAATGCCAAGCTTTTGGAAATCAAGGTTAGAGCCATTATCTAGTAATTTACACTTTATTGTTATTGGGATAGTTATCCTTAGTGTGGGATTATTAAAGTCTTTTTTCCTTTTAGCTTTTATAATTTATTTTATCTATCTTTTCAAAAGAAGGGATATTCCAAGAGCTATTAAAATAAGCTTATTTATCTTTGCTGTAATATTTATTGTGGCCTATTATATACCCTATCCCTTAAAGGAAATAAACTCCTGCAAGGGCTTAGTTTTAGAAAAGAAGAATAATAAAATAGTCGTATTAGTAGGCTTTAAAAAATATTTAATTTATGGTAAAAGCCTAGCAATTCCAGGTGATTATGTAAGCCTAGAATTAAGGGAGAAAACTTTAAATTTACCAGATTATAGTGGCGATTTTAATGAGGTTTTATATTTAAAGGCAAGTGGCTATAGTGGTACCTATAGGCTTAATAGCTTAACTATAATAAAAAGCTACAAGACCTTAGGTTATTTAAAATATCTTTCCTTAGAATATTATAAGAAGCAGATGGCACCTAATATTTATTTACTTTTTAAGGCTCTGGTTTTTGGTGATAACACCTTAGATGAAAGTGTAAAAAATAGCCTAGGTAGGCTTAATTTAGCACATATCCTTGCCTTAAGCGGTATGCATATTCACTTAATTTATTTAGCTTCTAATAAGATATTATTTTTAGTCACTAAAAGAAAGTATTTAAGTGAAAAAATAAGCCTTGCTATGCTAGGGCTTTATACTATCTTTTGCGGCCTACAGCTATCCTTACTAAGAGCCTTAATTTTTCTTTTACTCAATTACTATAATAAGAATAGCTTAAGGGTATTTACGAGGCTAGATCTTTTTTCTATAACCTTTTTAATTATTTTAATTAACCCCTCAAGAATTTATTCCTTGGGTTTTATTTTAAGCTTTTTATCAGCCTTTACTCTAATCTTTATGGATGATTTTATTAAAGCTAAAAATAAGCTTTTAAAGGATTTTTTAATTGGCTTAATTTTATTATTAGTTAATTTTCCTTTTATTACAAATATCAATAATGAAATGTCTATATTTAGCCTAGTATCATTTTTATTAATTGATTTTTACACCTATTTTTTTATACCCTTATCATTTTTATTTTTAGTAGTACCTAGTCTAAGCTTATTTATCGAAGATATTTATTTAGGCTTTAATAGCTTTATTAGCTTAATTAGCAATTCCTTTTGTGTTAGCTATCCTTATATGAATAGCTATTTTAAGCTTCTCTATTATTTAATTTTAATTTTTATCTTGGTTGGCTTAGATAGAAAGAAAATAAGAAAAGGGCTAATATTTCTTTTTATTAGCATTTTAATTTTATTTAAGCTTAGCTATAAAATTGAAGCTAATTATTTAGAATTTGTATCGGTAGGTCAGGGTGATACCTGTTATATTAATAGTAATAGAAAAAGCTTTTTGATTGATTGCTATAACGTTAAGGACTTTTTAGAAAAACGAGATATTAGAAGCCTAGAAGCAATTTTCATTACCCACAGTGATAATGATCATATGGGGGATTTAGCCTTAGTTTTAGGCTCTATAAGGGTTAAAGCTGTTTATATAAATATTTATGATAATGGAATTGATGAAATTTGTAGAGGTAATAGGGTTAAGCTAATTAAGCTAAAAAAAGGTGATTTCATTAGAATAGGTGAGGCTTCAATAAGGGTTTTAGGTCCGGAAAATGATTTAGAAGAAAAGAATAGTAATAGCTTAGTTTTAGATATAAGTATGCTTAACAAAAGCTTTTTATTTATGGGAGATGCTACTATTAAAACAGAAGAGGCCTTGATTGAAGCTAAGGCTTTAAAAAGATATGATTTATTAAAGGTTGGGCATCACGGCAGTAATACCTCAAGCTCCTCTAGGTTTTTAGAAATAGTAAGACCTAAATATGCGATAATTTCCCTAGGGGAGAATAATTATGGTATGCCTAATCAGGAGGTTTTATTAAGGCTTAGAAAATATGCTGAAATTTATATTACTAAAGCCTCAGGAAATATAAAATTTAGTAGCCTAGGGCTTAAGCCCTTTAGAAATATATGCTATAATTAAAACGGTGATAAAATGGCAGCGCGTAATTTTGTTTTAGTAAATAGCGACAGAGCTTTACTTGAAGAAAAAATCAAAGAAATCTTAAGTGAATATGATGAAAATATTGATGTAAATTATCGTCACATTGAGGAGGATGGCCTACCTTCAATTTTAGCTGAGCTAAACACTCCCTCTCTTTTAAGTGAGTCTAAGTGTATCATCGTTAATGATGCAACGCTTATTGATACTAAGGTTAATGAAACCTTTTATGAGCATTTACTAAAATATATCACTAATCCTGCGCCATTTAGTATTTTAATTTTAGTTTATAATGAGGCTAAAACAACAGAACGCTTTAAGGAGCTAAAGAAGTATTCAATCTATTTAGAAAGCAAGGAAGAAAAGCTTTCGTCAAAGGATTATCTTTTAAAATATTTGGCAAGAGAAAGCTTTAGAATAACTGATGATGCTATGGATTATTTATTAACCTATGGTGATGAGACCTTATTATTAAAAAATATGCTAGATTCTTTAATTTGCTATAAGATTTCTGAAAAGATGATCACAAAGGAGGATATTTTAAATTTCTTTTTACCTCCACTTGAAAATAATATTTTTGAATTTACTAACGCAATTTTAAAGCATGATAGAAAGCTTGCCTATAAGCTATATACAGATTTTTCAACGCAAAATATTAGTATAACCTACCTATTAGGCTTAGTTATTAATAAGTTTCAAGAAATGTATAATAATTATATTCTTTATTATAATGGCTTTACCCAAAATGATTTTGCTGAGCTTTATAATGTTAAGCCTGGTAGAGCCTTTTATATGATTAAGGATATTAAAACCTATTCGCTTGATTCAATTAAGGATAATTTACTTAAGCTAAATAAAATTGAGTTTGATATTAAAAAGGGTAGTGTAGATGGGGATATTGCTATCACTAGCTATATTCTATCAATATAAGAAGATCAAAAAATGGAATCCAGTAAGGATTCCATTTTAATTATAAATGCCTATAAAAAACAAAAAAACTTGTCGATGCAAGTTTTTTGTTTATAAATTATCTAATTGAATCAACTAATTTAGCTAAATTGCTCTTGTTTCTAGCAACATAGTTTTTGTGAACGATGTTTTTAGCTAAAGCCTTATCTAATTTCTTATATGCTAAGTTTAAAGCTTCAGTAGCTTTTTCTAAGTTGTTTTCTGCAACTGCAACCTTAACATTTTTTAATGCTGTCTTTAAAGAAGACTTGAATGAGAAGTTAGCTAATCTTGCTTTTTCATTTGTTTTTGCTCTTTTGATTTGTTGTTTAATGTTTGCCATGGTTTCACCTCCGTCAATAAACGCCATTTAATTATAGCAAAAAATGATTTTCCTTGCAAGATTTAATTTTAAGAAAAATAATAATTTTTTTATTATGGGCGAATATTTTTTGTTTTAAAAGTAAAAGTGCTATAATATGCAAAATGGAGGATGACATATATGAATTTAAATTTAGAAGCTTTAGAAAAATATAGAGTGGAAGCTTACAATAAGAATAAGATCTTCTTCTATATTGGTATTTCCACTATTGTGGTTGCAGTTGTGTTATTTATTTTAACGTTTACTCTTGCTTCGGTTGGTAGTGATTTGTTTTTCCCAGCTATCATTGTTTTAGTTATTGGTCTTATTGTATTAGGAGTAGGATTTAGTAAAATTGGCAATGCTAAGAAGAAAATCAAGAATGAGTTAGTTTTAGCCTGGCTTAATGAAAGCTGTGATGAGGGTAAGGGTGAGTATCTAGCTACTGGTACCTTACCAGAGCTTAATGAAATAATTGATATTGGCTTTCTTGAAAATCCTGATAAGGTTATAGGTGCTGATTTTTTTGCTGGTTATTATAAGGCAATTCATTTTTCTAGCTCTGATGTTACTCTACAGGAATTGGTTGAAACAACGGATTCTAATGGTAAGACAAGTAGTAAATATGAGACATATTATGATGGAAGAATGATTGTTTTTAATTTAGAATATTTGCCTCAAAATATGTGTTTTATCGAAAAAAGAAGTAATATTAGGAAGATTAATGGGGTTAAAAGGGTTCAGACAGAGGTTAGTACCTTAAACGAAAGGTATTTTATCGGTGTTAGTAATCAGGAAGAAGTCTTTAAGTTTTTAACGCCTAGTGTTTTAAAGAAGCTTACTGATTTTGAAAAAGCCTTTAAAGGAATTATTAGCTACATTTTTTATAATAACAAATTGTATTTCTTTATTGAAAATTCAAAGAAAACAATTAATTTAAATTTACGCAAGAGTATTTCAGAAGAGGAAGTGAAGCTTGCCTTAGAGGGCTTAGAAGCACCACTTCAAATAATTGATGGCTTAAAGCTTACTAATGATTTCTTTAGAAGTAAATAAAAATATCTATAATATGATGATATGACCTTTTGTTTATGGTATAATACATACAGTTTAGAAAAGGAGTTTTTATAGATATGACATTACCTAATAAGTTGACCATGGTAAGAATTTTATTAATTCCTGTAATGGTTATTTTATATTACATTCCACAGTTACGTGAAATTGAATTTGCAGGCTTAAGCCTATTATATTTAATTGAGGTTATTATTTTCGCTTTAGCATCATTTACAGATTTTTTAGATGGTAATATTGCTAGAAAGCGTAATTTAGTTACTACCTTTGGTAAATTTGCTGATCCACTTGCGGATAAAATGCTAGTATTTACTGCTATGAGTATTTTCTTAGCAGATGGTATTTTACCAATGTGGGTATTTGTTATTATTTTAATTAGAGAATTTATGGTATCAGGTATTAGAATGGTAGTAGTAGAAAAGAATGTTGTAATTGCAGCCTCTAAGCTTGGCAAGCTAAAAACCGCAACAACTATGATTGCTTTAATCGTTATGTTCTTTTCTGGTATGCATGAGGCGGTTTTAATTACTAGCCAAGTATTAATGTATATTGCTTGTGCCTTAACAGTTGTTTCAGGTATTGAGTATTTCTGGAAAAATAAAGCAACAATTTTAGAATCTATTTAGAAAAAATAATATTTTTTGTCTATATATATAGCGGAGGTAAAAAATATGGTAGATAAAGATAAAGCGCTGGCTGAGGCTTTAAAGCAAATCGAAAAGGATTTTGGTAAGGGTTCAGTTATGCGTCTTGGTGATAAAGCCAAGGAAAATATTGAAGTAATTCCAACAGGTTCAATAAATTTAGATAGAGCACTTGGTGTATGGGGATATCCTAAGGGTCGTATTATTGAAATATTCGGTCCTGAATCATCTGGTAAAACTACATTTGCCTTACATGCCATTGCAAGCTGTCAAAAGACAGGAGGCTATGCAGCGTTTATTGATGCTGAGCATGCCCTAGATCCTGTTTATGCTAAGAATTTAGGCGTTGATGTGGATAATTTATTATTATCTCAGCCTAATAGTGGTGAGCAAGCCTTAGAGATTGCTGAGGCCTTAATTCGTAGTGGAAGCGTTGATATTATTGTTATCGATAGTGTTGCCGCTCTAGTACCAGAGGCTGAGCTAAATGGTGATATGGGTGATTCACATGTTGGCTTACATGCTCGTTTAATGAGCCAAGCAATGCGTAAGCTTTCAGGTATTATTGCTAAAACTAATTGTGTAGCGATATTCATTAACCAAATTCGTGAGAAGGTTGGGGTAATGTTTGGTAATCCTGAAACTACAACTGGTGGTCGTGCCTTAAAGTTCTATGCATCTGTTAGATTAGATGTTAGACGTGGTGAGCAATTAAAGGATGGTACAGAAATCTTAGGTAATAGAACAACTGTAAAGGTTGTTAAGAATAAGGTTGCGCCACCTTTTAAAACAGCAACCGTTGATATTATTTATGGTGAAGGTGTTTCTCACATATCTGAGCTTATTGATTTAGGTGTTGAGTATGACATTATTAGTAAGGCTGGTTCTTGGTTTAGCTATAATGGCAATAAAATTGGTCAAGGCAAGGAATCTGTTAAGAAGTTCTTAACTGAAAATGAAGCTGTTGCCAAAGAAATTGAAGCTAAGATATACGAGGCTTTAAAACGATAAAAATAATCCCTAAGTATTGTTTTTGCTTAGGGATTTTATTTTTGGATATAAAAAAAGAATTTTCAATAGTGAAAATTCTTTTATATTTTTACTATGCAGCGTAGCCACCCTTTATAACATCATAGTCACCATAGCTATAATCTAAAAGTGCTGCGACATTCTTTAATTTTCCATCATCCTCTTTAATAGTATATTTTACTAAAATATAAGCAGTTGGCTTTGGAAATGGAATAAAATAATTAGTTTTTTCAGTTAATGGCTGTAGGTTGTTAATGTAAAAGGTTTGAGTATTATTGTTTGAGCTTTCTTTATATAGCTCATTAGCCGAAATTGTACGTGAGCTACTAGTTTGATAGAACTTAATCCAGTTAGCTGCTAAAGCAATTTGTAAGCTTACCTCATTAATGATTTTTCCACCTTTAACATTTGCATTTTTAATGGCAATTGTAAATTTAGCATCGTAATTACCAGATAGGTTAAATTCATCGGCCTTTAACTCGATTTCAAAGTCTTTAAAGTTCTTATGATTCATTCTAGTTAAGACATAAGGATTTTTGCCCTCACCCTCTGCGGTAATTTCACTAATTTCTTTTTCAAAAACATTAACTTTATTATTAGCATAGGTTACGCCATAATAAATAGGAATACATAATAAAAATATTGATATAAAAGAAATAAGAAATACTAATTTTCTTGGAAACACTGTAAATCACTCCTCAATTAGGTATTATACCTAAAGCTAAATTTTATTGCAAGTAATTATTAGAATAGTGTTAGCTAAATGAAAAAATATTTTAGTGGCTTTATAGTTTTTAAAATCAAATTTAAATTTTATACAAATGTGTAAATTTAAAATTTGGCTTAAGTGGGCTTTTTATTGACTAAAACGCCTCAATCTAGTATAATTTAACTAATGTTAGTAATAACATTTAATATTTAGGAGGACAAACAATGTTTTATGAAATAACACTTGGTTTACTTCTATCCTTAATATTCGTTTTTTTATTAGTTGGTTTACTTGGCGGTTATGTTATACGAGTTTTTATACACGAGAAAAACTTTAATCGTGCAAAGCAAGAAGCTGAAAAAATTATTACTGATGCCCATACAGAAGCAGATAAATTAAAAAAGGATGCTGTTGCTGAGGGTAAGGCAGATGTAAAAAAATTTAGAAATGACGCAGAAAATGATTTAAAAGAACGTCGTCGTGTTGTTTCTGATTTAGAGAACAAACTTAACATTCGTGAGGATTCACTAGATAGACGTAGTGTCAATCTAGATCGTCGTGAAGAAAATCTTAACGATAAGGAAGCACGAATCGATGATAAGAAAATTGAATTAGAAGAACGTAGTAGTCAAATTGAAGAAGTTTTAAGACAACAAGAGGAAAAACTAGAAGAAATTGCTGGGATTTCACATGAGGATGCTAAAAAGATTATTATGGATGAGGTCCATGAATCTATGAAGCTTGAAATCGCTCAGTATATCAAGGAAGAAGAAGAAAAAGCCAAACTTGAGGTTAAGGCCAAGGCTAAAAATATTTTAGCGTTAGCTGTTCAAAAGTATGCAAGCGAAACAGCTGGTGAAACTACAGTTAGTACAGTTTCATTACCGGTTGATGAAATGAAGGGCCGTATTATTGGCCGTGAAGGTAGAAATATTAGAACTATCGAATCTTTAACAGGTGTTGATTTAATTATTGATGATACACCAGAAGCAGTAGTTCTAAGCTGTTTTGATCCAGTTAGACGTGAGGTTGCTAAGAAGGCCTTAGAAATTTTAGTAAGTGATGGTCGTATTCATCCAACTAGAATTGAAGAGGTTGTTGAAAGATGCCGTAATGAAGTTGAAATGGATATTCGTGAAAAAGGTGAAGAGGCCGTTTTCAAAACAGGTATTGGTAAAATTCATCCGGATTTAGTAAGATTATTAGGTCGTTTACATTATCGTACTAGTTTTGGTCAAAATGTTTTACAACATAGTATTGAGACAGCTATGATTGCTGGTAAGCTAGCTGCCGAAATTGGTGAGAATGAAATTCTTGCTCGCCGTGCTGGTTTATTACATGATATTGGTAAAGCTTGTGACCATGAGGTTGAGGGTTCTCATGTTGATATTGGTGTTGAGTTAGCAACTAAATATCATGAGCCAAAAGAGGTTATTGATGCAATTGCCTCACATCATGAGGATGTTGCTCCACATTCAATCATTGCAGTATTAGCTGCAGCTGCGGATGCATTATCATCTGCTAGACCAGGTGCACGTAGTGATTCTTTAGAGAATTATACAAAGCGTTTAGAAAACTTAGAACAAATTTCTAACAGTATTCCAGGCGTTGCTTCATCATTTGCTGTTCAAGCTGGTAGAGAAGTACGTGTTATTGTAAATCCAGAGGCTATCGATGATTTACAAGCAATTACAGTTGCTAGACAAATTAAGGAAGAAATTGAAAATAAGTTATCTTATCCTGGTACTATTAAGGTTACAGTTATTAGAGAAACTAGAGCTGTTGATGTAGCTAAATAATTAAACAAATAAAAAGCTAGGATTTCTAAGGGAAGACTAGCTTTATTTGTTTTTAGAAAGAGAAAATATGAGAATACTATACTTAGGTGATATTGTTGGTGAGGAGGCAGCGGATATCCTAGCTGCTAATCTTGAAAAAATTAAACAAGAAAATAAAATCCATATTGCTTTTGCTAATGCGGAAAATGTTAGTGGTGGTAGGGGCTTAACCTATGATTACTATAAGAAGCTAATGAAGGCAGGCTTTAGCGCTTTAACAATGGGAAATCATACCTATTCTAAATTTCAAATTTATGATTTTATTGATGAAGCAAATATTATAAGACCAGCCAATTTATATAAGGCTCCAGGCAAGGGCTATATGACTATTAAGTTTAATGATAAGAATATTACTATAATTAACTTAATAGGTAGAGCTTTTATGAATAACTCAGCTGATTGTCCGTTTAGAACAATGGATAAGCTTTTAGAAGAGATTAAAAGTGATTACTACATTGTTGATTTTCATGCCGAAGCAACAAGTGAAAAGATTGCCTTAGCTAATTACTTAGATGGTAGGGTTACGGCAATAGTAGGAACTCACACCCATGTTCAAACAGCGGATGAAAGACGCTTACCTAATAAGACACTAGCGATTAGTGATCTTGGTATGTGTGGTCCAATTAATTCTGTATTGGGTGAAGAGGTTAGCCCAATAATTGAAAGATTTATAACTGGTATTTATAAGCCTTGTAGGGTTGCTACAGGTGGTATTATGCTTAACGGGGTAATTATTGATACTGGTACTAACAAAATTGAAAGATTCCATAAAGAGTTTAATAAGGAGAAATAAAAATGAGTAAGAAAAAAATGAAACTTTCTATGCCTTCTTTAAAGGATGCTCGTAGTCGTAAATTTGAATCAACAGAGGTAATTAGCTATCATTTAGATGGTAAATTTAGCCATGTTGGTGAAAATAAAACATATTATGTATTTACCTATGGCTGTCAGGGTAATGAGGCTGATTCAGAGGTAATTAGTGGTATTTTAGAGGGTGTTGGCTATAAGAGATCAGTTGATCCATATAAGGCTGATTTAGTAATTTTAAATACCTGTGCAATTAGAGAAAATGCCGAAAATAGAATTTGGGGTGTTTTAGGTAACCTTAAGGGTGTAAAGCGTGACAATCCTGAATTAAGAATTGGTATTTGTGGCTGTATGCCTCAAGAGGAAAATGCTACGGAAAAATTACTTACATCTTATCCATTTGTTGATTTAATTTTTGGTACGCATAACATTCAATCATTACCACGCTTGCTTTTTGAAATGTATCAAAAGCAATCTAAGGTAATTGAGGTTTTATCAACACAGGGTAATATTTTAGAGGATGCTCCTAAGCATCGTGAATCTAAGCATAAGGCTTGGGTTAATATTATGTTTGGCTGTGATGAATTCTGTACTTATTGTATCGTACCTTATACAAGAGGTAAGGAAAGAAGCCGTGATAAGGATGAGATCATTAAAGAGGTTGAGGATCTAGTAGCTAAGGGCTATAAGGAGGTTACCTTACTTGGTCAAAATGTTAATTCATATGGTAATGATAAGCATGATGGCTATACCTTTGGTGATTTATTATATGACTTAGATAAAACTGGTATTGAACGTATTCGTTATACAACCAGCCATCCTAAGGATTTAGATGAAAAGACTATTCAAGCAATGCATGATTGTAAGCATGTAATGCCTCAGCTTCATTTACCAGTTCAATCTGGTGATAATGAGGTTTTAAAGAAAATGAATCGTAAATATACAGTTGAGGAGTATTTAGCTAAGGTTAAGCGTTTAAAGGAAATGGTACCTGGCATTAGCTTAACAACTGATATTATTGTTGGCTTCCCAAATGAAACAGAAGAGCAATTTAAGCACACCTTAGATTTAGTTAATGCGGTTGAATTTGAGGGTGCCTATACCTTCATTTATTCACCTCGTGAGGGTACACCAGCTGCTAGAATGGAAGATAGTGTACCATTTGAGGAAAAGAAGGAACGCTTAGAGCGTTTAAATGAAAGAGTAGACTATTTCTACCGTAAGGGTAATGAACGCTTTGTTGGTGAAACTGTTAAGGTTTTAGTTGATAGCGTTAGTAAGAATAATCCAGATAACCTTTGTGGCTATTCTGAGCATTTAAAGCTAGTTCACTTCCCTAGCCATAATTTAGCTTTAATTGGTACTATTGTTGAGGTTAAGATTACTGAGGCTAAGACTTGGTTCCAAATGGGAGAATTAGTTAGTGAATAATTTAGTTGCTGTTTTTAAAAATAGCGAGGAATTTAAGAGATTAGAGGAATTAAGAGCCTATTTTAAGAGAAATAAGGAGCTTGATTTAGCTTATACTGAGCTTAAAAAGGTCCAAAAGCAGTTAGTTAAGGCCAAGGTTAAAAATGATATAATTTTAGTTAGCAATTTACAAAAAAATTATGACAAAATTAAAGAAGGCATGCTAGAAATGCCATTTGTTTCAGAGTATTTTGAATTGCTAGAAGAAATCTATGCGGATTTAAAAATTGTTACTAAGGAAATTGAGAAGAGCTTTGCCAAAGATTTTAAGCTTTAATTAGGCTTTTAATGGGCTTTTGCTTGTGATTTTGGGAATTTTGAATTATTATTAATATAGATTACATTAAAGACAAGGGGGATATTTTATGGAATTTATTAATGACGGAACTGCACTAGTTATACAGGATAAAAATTTTGAGTATAGGTTTGTGCTTGATAAACTAATTAATAAGGGAGCAAGTGAAATTGCTAGTGTATTAGAAAAAAACAATATTTTTATTCCTCGTGTTTTAAATGTTAGTGCATTAAGAGATATTTTAAACTTAAGAATACCAAAGGCTAAGGTCTTAGATTTATCTGATGAAATGCTTTATCGTTTACGTGAGTATGAGCATTTTAGTGAATTTCAATTACAAAATTTATTCTTAGAGATTTGTAATAATAAAGATGATCTATGTAAATATTTATTAGCCTTTTATGACAAAATCATCAATAATGCTGGTTTACTTGGTATGTCAGATGATGTTTTGATTCAGCTATTAATTTTAGATGATAAAGAAAATAATTTTGCTGAATTTGAAAAAGAGCTTTTTAGGGTTAGTCGTGATTTTAGGGGCTTTTTTGATGGCGTTCAAATTGATGAGCTAAGAGAAGCCTTACCTAATTCTGCAACAACCCAAGAGCTTCGTGAATTAGGAAGCAAGTATGGTATTGAAATTCCTAAGCGCTTAAGAAGAAATGAAATTGAAGCTTATGTTTCTAATGAGCTTAAAAAGCAAGGTAAGCTTGATGCTGAATTAAAGGAAAGATTAGCTAAAATGCCCATAATGACCTTACAGCGTTTAGCAAAAAATAATGGTATTAGAATTTCAGCGGATTTAAAGAAGGAAGATGTAATTAATTACCTACTTGATGATGCGCAAAAATATCCAATTAAGCCAATGAAGAAGGTTAACCTTGTTGGTTTAGAAAGCGACTTTGTTTTTGATTTGGCTTATGTTGATACAACTGAGGATAATAAGAGCTATAATACTGATTCGGTTGAAGATGCTCCAGCTAAAGAGTATGATTCTTTAAAGGAATCAACGGCAATATTAAAAAAGATTATTAATGATGCAAGCTATGTGCGAGAGACTCCAAGAGAGGTTCGCGATGTAACAATAGACAATAGGGAAACTAATGATTTATTAAAGAGCTTAATCGAAGAGGTAAAGGAATCAAATAGTAAGGCTTTACCTAATGCTTTAGTTCCTTTATTTGATGATGAGGCTAAGGGTTTATTACGTGAATTAATTTCTGAGATCAAAAAGAGTAATGAGCGTGAAATTAAGGTTAGCCTTCCAAGCTCTGAAGCTCCACAGGTTACAGTTTTAAATCAGGTAGATACTAAGGCTATTGTTGATTCAATTGATAGCTTAGTTAAAACCTATAACCAAAATTCTAGTAGAATTATTGATGAGGTTAGAGTGCTACCTGAGGCTAAGGATTTACCTAATGCTGAAGAGGATAAGCCTACTGCAGCGATAGAAGAGCTTGCTTTAGCGGAAGCTAAGGAAGAATTACCTAAGGATAATTTCTATCCGTTTGATAACTTTACTGATCAGGTTAACCCATATTACGATAGTGTTACAGCCGCTAAGCTTCTTGGCGATTCTAATGCTGATTTAGTGATTGGTAAAGCTACTCCAACTAAACTTGAGAAAAAGGAAGAAAAGCTTCAAAGCAAGCATGAGGCTAAGCTAGAAAAAGAGAAGAATGCTAAGCTTGAAAAGGAAACAAGGCTACAAGAAAAGCTTTTAGAAAAGCAAGCTAAGGTAGATAACAAAAAGCTAAGAAAGACTAGCAAGAAAGCAGCCAAGGAGGCCGCAAAGCGTCAAAGAATGATGGAAGAAAAACTAAAATCCGGCAAAATTTATGATGTAGATAAGGATGAATTTAACAACTATATGCGTGTTAAGGAATTTGATGAGATGCAAAAGCGTAATAAGCGTGAAAAGCATCGTGATCGTATGTCTAAGGTTGGTACAATCTTTAAGACTATATTCCTAATAATCATTCTTCTTGCAATAGTTTGGTTAGTATTTGCGTTATTATTTAGCTTCGATCAAGCCTTAGGTATTAGGGATTGGTTTAATAGTATAGGTATGAACTGGTTATTTGATGGGCCAGTTGAAGCCTTTAAAAATATGTTTGGCAGTGGCCAATAATTTAAAGATAGAAAAGGGTTGATTTTTGATGGAAATCCTAGAAAAAGAATCTTACACACCAATGATTCAACAATATCTTGATATTAAAAAAGACTATAAGGACTCTATAGTCTTTTTTAGGTTAGGTGACTTTTATGAAATGTTCTTTGATGATGCGATTCTTGCTTCAAGAGAGCTTGAAATAGCATTAACTGGTAAGGATGCAGGTGTTAAGGAGAGGGTCCCAATGTGTGGTGTCCCTCATCATGCCTATAGCACCTATGCGGAAAAGCTTTTAGATAATGGTCATAAGGTTGTAATAGTTGAGCAGGTTGAGGACCCAAGCTTAGCTAAGGGTATTGTTAAAAGAGATGTTGTAAAGATTTTAACTCCAGGTACGGTTATTGCGGATTTTTTAGATGCTAAGGCGAATAATTATTTAGCAAGCTTAATATTAATTCGTAAAACCTTTATATTAGCCTATGCTGATGTTTCAACAGGTGAGGGCTATTTAACAACTATTTCAAGTATTGAGCATGTTGTTGAGGAGCTAAGAGGCTTAAGGGTAAAAGAGGTCATTGTTAATGGTGATTTTATTTCTAAATATAAAAATGATTTAGCAAGCTCAGGATTTTTAGTTAGTGTTTACGATAATGATGTAATGCCAGATTATTTATTAAATTTGGTTATTGATATTGATAAAAATTATCATAAGGCAATTGCGCTATTATTAAATTATGCTATTGATACGCAAAAACAGGAGCTTCATCATTTTAAGCCCTTTGAATTTTATACCGAAAAGGATTATTTAAGATTAGATTATTTTACTAAGAAGAATCTTGAATTAACTGAAACCTTACGTTTAAATCAAAAAAATGGTAGTTTATTTAGCTATTTAGATCATACTCAAACCACAATGGGTAGTAGAATGCTTCGTAAATGGTTAGATAGACCTTTAGTTAGCTTAAGTAAAATTACTGAGCGTGAAGACTTTATTGAAGGCTTTATGGGTAATTATATTAAGCGTGAGGAAATAAAGGATTCCTTAAAGGAGGTATACGACCTAGAGCGTATAATCGGAAGAATTTCTTGCCAAAACGCTAATGCTAAGGATTTAGTTCAGCTAAGAAAGACCTTAAAGGCTGTTCCTAATATTAAAAGCCTATTATTAGATTTTGAGCTTCCAAGCTTTACTAAAGTTAGTAATGAAATTGATAGCCATGAAAATATCTATAATTTATTAGAGGAAGCGTTAGAAGAAAATCCACCTTTTACTATCAAGGAAGGTGGCATGATTAAATATGGCTACAATAAGGAGCTTGATGAGGTTACTGATATCAATAAAAACAGCAAGGCTTGGCTTTTAGAATATGAGGCTAAGGAAAAGGAAAGGCTTGGGGTTAAGAACCTAAAGGTTGGCTATAATAGGGTATTTGGCTATTATATTGAAATTAGTAAGGGCCAAAGCTTTAATTTAGGTGATATTGAGGGCTACCAAAGAAGACAAACACTTGCCAATAGTGAGCGTTATATTTCTCCAGAATTGAAAAAATATGAGGATATTTTATTAGGTGCTAAGGATAAAATTGAGCGTATTGAATATGAATTATTTATTCAAATTAGAGATTATATTACTGGTTTTATTCCTTCCTTACAAAATTTAGCTAATATTATTTCTTCAATTGATTGCTATATTAGCTTGGCTAATGTGGCTTTAAATAATAATTTAGTTAGGCCTACCTTTAATCCTGGTTCAATCGAGATTGTTGATGGTCGTCATCCGGTTTTAGAAAGCATTCTTAAGGAAAATTATGTTCCTAATGATATTTATATTAATGAATTTAATTTAATTTTAATTACAGGACCTAATATGAGTGGTAAATCAACCTATATGCGTATGTTTGCGACAATCATAATTATGGCTCAAATGGGTTCATTTGTTCCTGCTCGCATTTGTAATTTAAAGATTTTTGATCAAATATTTACGCGTATTGGAGCAACTGATGATTTAAGCAGTGGTCAGTCTACCTTTATGGTTGAGATGAGTGAGGCAAATTATGCGATTAAGAATGCAACTAAGGATTCTTTAATTTTATTTGATGAATTAGGGCGTGGTACAGCTACCTATGATGGTATGGCTTTAGCCGAGGCTATTATTGAATATGTCCATCAAAAGGTTGGAGCTATTACTTTATTTTCAACCCATTATCATGAATTAACAAGCCTTGAGGGAACCCTTAAGCATTTAAAGAATGTTCACGTTGAGGCAGTTGAATCTAATGATGGATTATCATTCCTACATAAGGTTAAGGATGGACCAACGGATAAGAGCTATGGTATAAACGTTGCTGAATTAGCGGGAATGCCTAAGTCTTTAATTGCTCGTAGTAAGGAAATTTTAGCAAATCTTGAGGGCAATAATAAGCAAAAGGGTATGATGCTAAGCTTATTTGATTTTGATTTATATGATGAAGAGGAAAAGAAAAAGCAGAAGGATGAGCCTGAGGTTATTAAGTATTTAAGAGATTTAGATATTGATGAGATATCACCAAAAGAGGCTTTAACAATTCTTTATGAGCTAAAGGATAAGTGCTAGGAGGTTTAATATGGGCCAAATTCAAGAAATGAGCCAAAAATTGGCTAATATGATTGCGGCAGGCGAGGTAATTGAACGTCCTAGTAATGTTGTTAAGGAAATCGTTGAAAACGCAATTGATGCTAAAAGTAAAAATATTTCCATCTATCTTTTAGGCGGAGGCATTAAAGAAATAAAGGTAATTGATGATGGTATTGGTATGGATAAGGAGGACCTTGAGCTATGCTTTATGCCTCACGCTACCTCTAAGATTAAAAATGAATATGATTTAGCAAGAATTTCAAGCTTAGGCTTTAGAGGTGAAGCGATTCCTTCAATTGCTTCAGTTAGTGAAATGACAATTTCCTCTAATCATAATGATAAGCCTTATAGCATTACCTATAAGTTTGGTAAGAAGATTAGGTCACAAGAAATTAGTCATCAAAGGGGTACCTCTGTTATTGTTAAAAACCTATTTTTTAATACTCCTGTTAGACTAAAATATTTAAAAAGTGAGCATAGTGAACTATCAAGCATTAGCTATTTAGTTGATAAGCTTGCTTTAACTAATCCGGAAATTAGCTTTAAGCTATTTAATGATGAAAAGCTAATTTTCCAAAGCGTTGGTAATAATGATATGACTACGCTTGTTGGTAATATTTATGGCTTAGATGCGGCAAGAAAGCTTGAGTGCGAGGAGTTCGCTCTTAATGGCTACAGTGGTAAATTATATTTTGTAAAGCCTGAGGTGTATCGTAGCAATAAGCTTCATATGACCTATATTGTTAATGGTAGATATGTTAAGAATAATGCTTTAAATGAGATGTTTGTGAAGGCTTTTGATCAGTTTTTACCAATTAATAAGTATCCAATTGTCATTTTATATTTAGATATTGATCCTTTATTAATTGATGTTAATGTCCATCCAAAAAAGGCAGAAATTAGAATTGCTGATGAAAAGCTTTTATGTGATAATTTATATAAAATTTTTAGAGCTCGCTTAGAGGAAACTAGACAAATTCCTATACGTAATGTAATAGAAAATAGCTATTATGGAAATGATAGTAAGCCTTTAAGCTATCCTGAATATTTTAAAAATGAGGATAGAAATATTACTGATAATAGCTTTAGCTTTAATGAGCCAGTAATTAATTATCCCAAGGAAGAAAGCTATGACCTATTTAATAATCAGGTTAATTGGCAAGAGCCTATAGCTAAGGAAGAGGTAGTAAAGAAGCTGCCTGAATTAAGGTTTTTAGGAATCGCCTATAAGACCTATATTATTTGTGAGGGTGCTGATGCTTTATACATTGTTGATCAGCATGCGGCAGCAGAAAGAATTAGATATGAGATGTATGCTAAGGAAATGGAAAATCCTAAGCCTTTAGTTACAGATTTATTAGTGCCAATTACAATTGACTTTACTAAAAATGAAGCAATGTTTGTTTTAGAAAATTTAGCTAAATTTAAGGAAATTGGCTTTACCTTAGAAGAAATTTCTTTAAATAGCTTTGTTATTAGAAGCCTACCTGCTTGGGCAGCTGACAAGGATATTGATGATATTATTAGAGGTCTTTTAAATAGTATGGCAAGGTCAAATAATGTTTCAATTTTACCATTTAGAGATAGTATAGCTAAGCAAATAAGCTGTAAATCATCTATTAGGGCTAATGATAAAATTACTGAGGCTGAGGCTATAGATTTAATTAAGCAATTAAATTTATGTAAAAATCCTTATCATTGTCCTCATGGTAGACCAACTATTATTAAGTTTACAACTAATGATTTAAAGAAAATGTTTGAAAGGATTCAGTCATAATGAAGAAGGTTATTTGTGTTGTAGGACCTACAGCTTCTGGTAAAACTAAATTGGCAATCAGCCTAGCTAGACATTTTAATGTAGAAATTATTAGCTGTGATAGTGTAGCAGTATACAAGGATTTAAATATTGGTAGTGCTAAGCCAACTAGCTATGAGCAATCATTGGCTAAGCATCATTTAATTGATGTTTTAGAACCAACAGAACAATTTGATGTGGCAACCTGTCAAAAAATGGCAAGAAAAATCATTGATGCTAAGCCTCTATCTATTTTATGTGGTGGAACTGGCTTATATGTTCAGGGGGTTATCAATAATTATGAATTTAATAGCCCTAAGCGTGAGGATGAGTTTGCGAAAAATCATGAGCGTTATAGTAATGAGGAGCTTTACAATATGCTAGCTAAGCTAGACTTAAAAAAAGCCTCAGAAATTCACCCTAATAATCGCAAGAGGGTTTTAAGAGCACTTGAAAGTAGTATAGCTGGTAGTAATTTAAGTGAGGCTAATAAGTGCCATGAAAAATATTATGATTCCTTTATTATTTATTTGGATATTGAGAGAGAAGCCTTATATGAAAGAATAAATAGGCGAGTAGATCAAATGATAGAAATGGGGCTTGAAGAAGAGGTTAGAGGTCTTTATGAACGAAAGATTTATCCTCATGCCATTGGCTATCAGGAATGGTTAGGCTATTTTAATGGCGATGTAACTAAGGAATCGACAATTGAAGAAATCAAGAAAAATACAAGACATTTAGCTAAAAGGCAAAAAACCTGGTTTAAGAATCAAACTGATGCTAAATTCTACCAGGTAAATTTAGAAAACTTTAGTGAAACAGAAAATGAAATTATTAAGGATGTTGAGGAATTTTTAAGAAAATGAAAATTTATTTAATTGGAATGCCTGGGGTAGGTAAGTCAACTATCGCTAAGAAATTAGCTTTAAAAATTAAATATGCTTTAGTTGATTTAGATTTAGAGGTTGAAGGGCTTGCTGGCATGTCAATTAAGGAGATTTTTAGTAAAAAGGGTGAGGCTTATTTTCGAAGCCTTGAGACTAAAGCCTTAGAGGGGCTTAAGGATAAGGATAATTTAGTCATTGCAACTGGTGGCGGAATTGTTGAGAATCTTAAGAATAAGTCTTTAATGGATGGAATAATTATTTATTTAAGTCTTCCTTTAGAAGAGCTAGAAAAGAGAATTGATTATTCTAGTAGACCGCTTTTTAAAAGTAATTCTCTTATAGAGCTATACCAAAGAAGAGAGAATAAATATTATTATTTTGCAAAGCACATCGTTAGTAATTATGTAATAGAAGATACAGTTTTAGAAATAGTTAGGAGGCTTAATTATGAGAATTTTAATAATTAATGGACCAAACCTAAATATGCTTGGGAAAAGAGATCCTAAGAATTATGGTAGCTTAACCCTAAAGGAAATTAATAGGGAATTAAAGCACTTGGCTAAGGGTAAGGCTAGCTTAAAATTTTATCAGTCTAACTCTGAAGGTAAGCTTATAAGCTTTATTCAAAGGCATCTAAATTATGATGCAATGATTATTAATGCCGGAGCTTATACGCATACCTCAATTGCAATTCATGATGCTTTAGAGCTTTTTAAGGGTAAAATTATTGAGGTTCATTTAAGTGATGTTAATAATCGAGAGGCCTTCCGCTTAACTAATTATATTAGTTCGTTAGCTACTAAAACTATAGCTGGACTTAAGGAAAAAGGCTACTATGAGGCCATGAATACTTTACTAAAACAGTAATCTTTGTTATAATTAAAAGGTATAATTATAAATATTTGAAAAATTAAGGAGAAAAAAATGGTTTCTAGTAATGATTTTAAGAATGGAATGTCTATTAAATATGATGGACACATTTATTTAATAATGGAATTTATGCATGTTAAACCAGGTAAGGGTGGAGCATTCGTAAGAACAAAATTAAGAGATATGCGTTCAGGTACTGTTATCGATTATACATTTAACGCAGCTGAAAAGGTTGAGCGTGCAATAATTGATAAGGTTAAGATGCAATTCTTATATGACTCTGGTACTCACTATGTATTTATGGATAATGATACATATGAGCAGGTAGAGGTTGATAAGGCTCAATTAGAAAATGAAATGAAATATCTAGTTGAGGGTATGGAAGTTGAAATTGTTTACTGCGAGGGTGAAATTTTAGGCATTAATTTACCTGATAAGGTTACTTTAAAGGTCACTCAATGTGATCCAGCAGTAAAGGGTGATACAAAGACAAATGCATTAAAGGATGCATATGTTGAAACTGGCCTACTAGTTAAGGTGCCAATGTTTATTGAAGAAGGCGAGTCAATTATCGTTTCTACATTAACTGGCAAATATGATAGTAGAGCTTAATTTAGGAGCGTAGAAAGTTGGACGTACAAAGGTCGATTATTTTTTTAGCAGAGGGTATATCATTTGATGTTCCTGTATTTTTCGCGATGATAGTATTAATACTATTCTCAGCGTTTTTCTCAAGTAGTGAAACAGCCTTTTCATCATCTTCAGTAGTTAAGCTAAAGCTTGCGGTTGAGGATAGAAGAGCTGGTTCTAAAAAAGCTTTAGATTTATTTGAGAATTTTGATAGAACTTTAACTACATTATTAATTGGTAATAATATTGTTAATACCTTATTATCAATTTTATCTGTAGGTTTCTTTGGTAAGCTTATTTTAGATGCTAGATATGTTGAATTAGTAGCAACATTAGTTATTACAGTTATTTTATTAATTTTTGGTGAAATATTACCCAAGACTCTTGCTAAGCAATATAGTGAAGAAATTGCTTTAAAGGTTGCTTGGCCTGTATATATTATAACTTGTATTTTATATCCATTAGTTTTCTTATTCCAACTACTTCAAAAAGCTTTTACTCGTAATAAGGTCGATGGTGGTATGAATGAGGATGAGCTTGAAATAGCCTTAGTTGGTATGGAAAAGGATGGTAAGATTGAGGAAAAAGAGGTTGATTTAATTAAGCGTGTTCTCGATTTAAATGACCGAAGTGCTGAAGATATTATGGTTCCTCGTGTTGATATGGTTGGTATTGAATACAATCAAACCTTAAATGAGGTCAAAAAGATTTTACGAGCCAATAATTTCTCGCGTATTCCTGTTTATAAGGAGGATAAGGATCATATTGTTGGTGTTTTATTCGAACGTGATTTCTTTAAGAGCTATGCTGACAATAAAAATATGAGCTGGCGTAAGCTGATTCGCCCAGCTAAATATGTTAGTGGTGCGATGAAGGTTGATGCCTTAATTAACTATTTACAAAATGAAAAGATTCATTTAGCGATTGTAAGTGGTGAATATGGTGATACACTTGGTATTGTAACTATGGAGGATGCCTTAGAGGAATTAGTTGGCGAGATTTATGATGAGCATGATATAGCTGGTGTTGATGACTTGTTATTTGAAAAGCAAGAGGATGGCAGCTATATAGTTGATCCAGATATGTATGTTGAGGATTTATTTGAGCGTTTAGGAATCGGTGATGCTCCTGAGGATGTACCTAGCAAGCTTTATGGTTGGGTATTTGAAAAATGTGAGGAGCTACCTAAGGTTGGCATTTCCTTAAGCTATGTTAGTAGATTTACTAAGTATAGTGAGGAAGAGGAAGAATATGTTGACTATGCTAAAAAGTTAACATTGACAATAAATGAGGTTGATGATCGAAGGATTGAAACCATTAAGGTTACCCTAGATGATGCAACTGAAGAAGAGATTGAAGCTCAGATTGAAGAAGAGGAAGAATAATTTCCTCTTTTTTTTAGACCTCAATTATAATATAATGAAAAAGATTGCGCTTTAGGAGGTTCTATTATATGTATTTAGAAAGCTACAATTTACAAGTGAAAAATAGTTTTAATAAGGTTAGATTATTTAAAGAAAACCCTATAGGTTTTATTATTTCTTCAATGCTCGCAGGAATCTTTGTTGCTTTTGGTGTTTTTGTTTCCTTTACTATTGGTAGTGAATTTATGGATTCGGGGAATCAAGGCTTAGCCAAGATTTTAATGGGCTTAGCCTTTTCGGTAGCCTTAAGCTTAGTTATTTTTGCCGGTAGTGAATTATTTACGGGTAATACTATGTGTATTTTTATGGGCCTTGTCAAAAAAGAAATTAGAATTAGAGATGGTCTTTTATTGCTTTTAGTTTGTTATATAGGTAATTTATTGGGAGCAATACTCGCTGCGGCGATGTTTTATGGAACAGGGGCTATGTCAGGCAAGGTAGGAGAATTCATTAATAATTGTTATCAAGTTAAGGTAGAATTTAGCTGGTATAATTTATTATTTAGAGGAATTTTATGTAATATGCTAGTTTGTCTTGCGGTTTGGAGCACAAGTAGAACTAAAAGTGATGGTGCCAAGCTTATTTTAATTTTCTTATGTATTTTAGCTTTTTTAGGAGCAGGCTTTGAGCATAGTGTTGCGAATATGAGCTTGTTAATTTTACCAATATTTAGTAATTTTAATGAAATTAATCCACTTGGCTATTTATATAATTTATTCTTTGTAACCGTAGGGAATATTATTGGTGGAGTTTTATTTGTTGGTTTACCTTATTTTTTAATTTCATATAAGGATAAGAAAGAAAATGTTTAGATAAAATAAAAAAAGACCTTAGAGGTCTTTTTTTAATATTAAACGTTTAATTTTAAAATAACTTAGGCTCTTTCAATATTGCCTTTTTTTAATGCTCTAGCTGAAACCTTAACTTTAACGATATTACCGTTTTCATCCTTAACACGGATTGTTTGTAGGTTAGCCTTCCAAGTACGTCTTGAAGCATTTAAAGCGTGGCTTCTACGGTTACCAGTAACTGTAGTTTTGCCCGTTACAAAACATTTTGCCATAATTGTCCCTCCTAACTATGCATAATATGGACTTAATCATTTTAATATAAAATTGACAAAAATGCAAGTATAATTTTTATGATAATAGGTCACATTAGGGTTATTTATGTAAAAAAAAGCGTTTTTTTTACTATAAAAATGTCATTTAAGTTTTACATTAGACATTTATATGGTATAATACATATAATCTTGGGGCTTATAAGTTGAATATAAGCTTTAGGATTATAATGAAATTGACGTTTAAGAGCAATTCTTTAAAATATATTTTATATACGGAGGACATTATGGCTATAGTAAATATCGAAGTACCATTGTTTAAAAAAATGGTAATGAACGGTGCCATTAACTTGAAAAATCATCATCAAGAGGTTGATGAGTTAAATGTATTCCCTGTACCAGATGGTGATACAGGAACTAATATGCAAATGACTGTTATGTCAGGTGTAAGAGAGATGAGTGGAAACACTTCTGATTCTATTGTTGAGGTTAGCAAATCTTTATCACGTGGTTGCTTAATGGGTGCTCGTGGTAATTCTGGTGTTATCCTATCCCAATTTTTTAGAGGCTTATTTGTTTATATTAAGGAATTAGGCAAGGAGTCATTAACTGTTGATGAATTTTTAGGTGCTTTAGAATCTGGCTGTAAGGTTGCTTACAAGGCAGTTATGGAACCAGTTGAGGGTACTATTTTAACAGTTGTTCGTGAAGCAGCCGAAAATACTGCAGCAAAGCGCGAAAGCTTTACTTGCTTAGAGGAGCTATTAGAATTCTATTTAGAGGCTTCTAAGGCTTCTTTAGCAAATACACCAAATCTATTACCAGTTTTAAAGGAAGCTGGCGTTGTTGATAGTGGTGGTGCTGGTTTTGTTAAAATTGTTGAAGGTATGAACCTAGCCTTAAAGGGTGTAATTTTAGAGGCATGTGAATGCGCTCATGAAAAGACTAAGGCAGAGGATGCTAAGAAAACTGAATTGAGATATTTCTCTGAATGTGTAGTTGATTTAAATAAGCCTAAAACATTTAATGAGGCTGATTTAAAAGCTCCATTAAGCTTGTTGGGGCATTCTTTATCATGCAAGCGTAATGGTGATTCAGTAAAGGTAAGCTTACATACAAATACTCCTGGTCGTGTTTTAGAGATAACTCAAAAATATGGTGAGTTCAGTGAGGTTAAAATTGAAAATATGCACTGTGACCGTGTTAAGGATACTTCTACCAAGGGAGAAGAGCCTAAGAAGCACTTTGCTTTAATTAGTGTTTGCTTCGGTGATGGTATTTCTCAAACATTCAGTGATATCGGTGTTGATTACGTAATTGAAGGTGGTCAAACAATGAACCCAGCTACTTCTGAATTTGTGAAAGCTGTTAATGCTGTTAATGCTGAAAATGTTATTATTATTCCTAATAATGGTAATGTTGTTATGGCAGCCGAGCAAGCTATTCCTTTATGCCCAGATGTAAATGTTCAGGTTTTGAGAGCTAAGACCTTAGCTCAAGGCTATGCTTCATTAATGGTATATGATTCTAGTGCTTCAATGGAAACAAATATGGCTGAGATGCAAGAGGCTATAGCTAATGTTAATTCAGGTGAGGTTACATATTCAATTCGTGATACCGAAATTAATGGTATTAAGATTCAATGTGGGGACTATATGGGTATTGCTAATGGCGATATCGTTGTGTCTACTGAAGATCGTAAGGAATGTACAAAGAAATTATTAGAAAGTATTATTGATGCTGATAGTGAAATCGTTACTATTTTCTATGGTAAGGATGCAGATCCTTCCGAGGTTGAGCTTTTAACTGAGATGTGTGAAGAAATTCATAAAAATATTGATGTTGAGCTAATTGATGGCGGTCAAGATATTTATACTTATATAATTGCAGTTGAATAATAAATAGTAGGTGTCGATGACACCTATTTTTAATATATAGCAGGTGTTTTATGGAATTAAAGGAACTAAAGGGCGTAGGCGAGATAACCTTAAAAAAATTAAATAGCTTAAATATTAATACGCTTAATGATTTGGTTTTTACTTTGCCTAAAAGCTACATTGATTATAGCTTACATTCTAATTATCGGGAGTCTAATATTCTAATTCATGTAACTCCCATCACTGGAATTGTTAATAGGACGTTAAGAAATAAAACTAGCATGCAAATTTTTACAGCTTTAGCTAATAATGAGCGTGTAAAGATGATAGCCTTTGGCAAAAAATATATTTATAGTCAAATTTATAAAAATCAACCGGTTTATGTTTATGGCAGCTATAAGGATGATTATAATTATTTTTTAGTGGAAAAAATCTTTCTAAGGCTGCCTAATGAAATAGAAACGGAATATGGCTTAAAGGATCTTCCTGATAATACGGTGCGTAAGCTTATTTACGAAAGCTTTAGTCATATTGATAAGCCTTTAGAAAGATTACCTTTAAATTTAGTTTCTAAATATAAGCTATTAGGCTATAGTGATTTTTTACTTAAGGCTCATTTTCCTAAGAGCTTTAATGATATAAAAGAGGTAAAAAGAAGAAAAACCTATGAAAAGTTTTTTTGGTATAATTTAGCCTTAAATTATTTGAAAAATAGGCGGGATAGTATTACTAAGCCTAAAAGAATTTTTAATAGAGCTAAGGTATTGGAATTTATTAATGGATTACCTTTTACATTAACTAGTGATCAAAAAAACGCCGTCAAAATAATTCTTGATGAAATTGCTAGCCCTAAAAAGGTTAATCGTTTAGTTGAGGGTGATGTAGGCTGTGGTAAAACGATTGTTGCCTTTATTGCTGCTTATGCTTTAATTTTAGCTGGCTTTCAGGTAGCCTTTTTAGCACCTACGGAAATCCTTGCAAGACAGCATTATAATAAGGCTTTAGCCCTTTTTAAGGATATAAAAATAGACTTATTAGTTAGTAAACTTACCAAAAAAGAGAAAAATACGGTCCTAGAGGATTTAGCCTTAGGTAAAACGAAAATTCTAATTGGTACGCATGCTATAATTGAGGATAAGGTTAAATTTAATAATTTAGGCTTAATTATAATTGATGAGCAGCAACGCTTTGGGGTTAAGGAGCGTAGTAGGCTTCAGGAGGACTATCCTTTAGCTGATTCCTTATATTTTACGGCCACCCCAATTCCTAGAACTCTTGGCTTAACAATGTTTGGTGATTTGGATTTAACCATGATTAGAACCCTACCAAGTGGAAGAAAAAAGGTTACAACCAAAATTGTTACAGAAGCTAAGCTTGATAAAATGTGTGAGTTTATTAATTCACGGTTAGAGCTTAATGAGCAGATATTTATAGTAGTGCCTTTAATTGAAGAAAGTGAAGCCCTAGGGCTTTGGAATATTAAGGCTGCAAGTGAATATTTTTTAGCTAAATTAAAGGGAAAAATTAGAACCTTACATGGTAGAGTTAAGGCTAGTGATAAAACACAAATTATGGAGGATTTTAAAAATCATGAATTTGATATTTTACTGGCGACAACAATGATAGAGGTTGGTATCGATATACCTAATGCGAGTGTTTTAGTATTAATGAATGCGGAACGCTTTGGCTTATCTAGCAGCCACCAATTACGTGGTAGAATTGGTAGAGGGAGCTTAGATGGCTATTTCTTTTTAGTTAGTAATGATATTAATAATAAGCGTTTAGAAATCCTTGAAAATACTAATGATGGATTTTTGCTTGCTAATGAGGACTTTAAATTAAGAGGTCCTGGTGATTATTTAGGGGAAAAGCAAAGTGGCTACTTTAGCTTAATTAACCAAGCTGATATTGATTATGAGCTTAGAGTCCTAGAGTGTGCTAAGGAGGATGCTAAGGTAGAGGTCGAAAAAATTGACAAAAACAATAATCTCTATATAATGGAAGTATTAGAAAATCTAAGTGAAAAGATTTATGAAAACAATTAGTTAAATTTAATAATTATTGGAGGTAAAAATATGGTTTTAAATGAAATTAATTATGGCTTTAAGCTTGTAGAAATACGTGAGCTTGCCGATATAAATTCAAAAATGTATGTATTTATGCATCTTAAATCAGGTGGTATGGTTGTTCATTTAGCTAATCTTGATGACAATTGCTGCTTCGCGATTGGCTTTAGAACTAAGCCTACTGATTCAACTGGTGTTTGTCATATTATTGAGCACTCAGTTTTATGTGGTAGCGAGCGCTTCCCTTTAAAGGAGCCCTTTGTTAATTTATTAAAGTCATCAATGGCAACCTTCTTAAATGCTTTTACAGCCTATGACTGGACAATGTATCCTTTTGCTAGTCAAAATAAGAAGGACTTTGATAACATTTTATCTATTTATTTAGATGCAGTATTTAGACCCTTATCAGTTAAAAGCAATAAGGCCTTCTTACAGGAGGGCTGGCATTTAGAGCTTTTAGATGAGAAGGCAATGCCAAGCTATAAGGGTGTTGTTTATAATGAAATGAAGGGTGCGATGAGTAGTGTTGAGGAGCGTTTAGTTCAAACTACCCTAGAGGCAATGTATAAGGATACCTTCTATCATTATAATAGTGGTGGTGAGCCAAGTGAGATTCCTAATTTAACCTATGAGGCTTATAAGGAATTTTATCATAAGCACTATAATCCTCAAAATGCTCTTACCTATTTTTATGGTAATTTAGACATTTTAGAAAAGCTAAAATATTTAGATGAAAATTATTTCTCTAAGTATGATAAGGTTGATAATCTAATTACAATTGAAGCCCAAAAGCCTATTATTGATACCAATTATGAGGTTGATTATGAGATAGGTGAAGAGGAAACAGAAAAGAATAATACCTATATAAGCTTATGCTATGGCTTAGATAGATATGATAATTATGAAGAATTATTGGGTATGGAAATTTTATGTGATGCCTTACTTTCTAAAAATGATTCACCTTTAAAAAAGGCTTTACTTGAGGCAAAATTAGGCGAAAACGTATCAGCTAGAATTGATGATGATAATATTATTCCTGCCCTACACATTTACTTATATAAGTCTAATCCAAAGCAAAAGGAGGAATTTAGAAGAGTCTTTTTAGCTGAGGTAGAAAAGCTTGTTAAAAATGGTATTGATAAGGATTTATTATTAGCTTCAATTAATAGCTTTGAATTTAGAGATCGTGAATTAGATATGGGCTCAATGCCTAAGGGCTTAGTCTTTGCGATGAATATGATGGGAAGCTTTAATTATAATATGGATTTAGCCTCACATTTAGAATTTAGTAAGCATTATAAGAAGATTAAGAATGAGCTTAATAATAATTATTTTGAAAAGCTTTTAGAAAAATATATTTTAAATTCTAAGCATTATGTTTTAGCAATGTGTAAGCCTAATAAGAAGCTACAAAAGCAAAATGAGGAAAAGATGGCTAAGAAGATGGCTTTACTTAAGGCATCAATGTCTAAGGAAGAAATTAAGACTTTAGTTAAGCAAACTAAGGAGCTTTTAGAGTATCAAGGAAAGACTGATACTAAGAAGGAATTAAGCACCTTACCTAAGCTAAAGCTTTCAGATATTAATAAAAATGTAAATTTCTTAGAATCACAAAAGCTAAGGATTAATGGTATTTCAACCATTAGCCATGATATTAATACTAATGGTATTGCATATTTAAGAATGTACTTTGATTTAAATAAGCTAGAGGAAAAGGATATTATTTATGCTTATTTATTAAAGCGTTTATTTTTAAATGTACCAACGGCGAGAAATACGCTTGATGGCTTAAATAAGCTTGTAAAAACCTACTTAGGGGATTTAAGCTTCAATGTTTTAGTTGGTGGTACCTCTCGTAATGATTATTATGCTAAATTTATGGTTTCAAGTAGTGCTTTAGTAGAAAATGTTAATTATATTCCGGAAATTTTAAATGATGTTTTATTACATTCTAAATTTACTAAGAAGGAAGTAATGCAAATCCTTAAGCAAACAATTAATGCTCTACGCCAGGAAATTATTGGTAATGGTATGCAATTGGGTGGCGTAATGGCTAACCGTAATAATAGTAAGGATCAATATCTAAAGTCTTTAATTAGTGGTGTTGGCTTATATCGAAGCTTAAATGCTTTATTAGCAAGCTTTGATTATAAGGCTCTTAATGAGAATTTAAAGAGAGTAAGTAAGCTGTTATTTACTAAGCAAAATGTTTTAGCTTCTATTTCTGGGGATGAAGAGTCTCGTAATTCCTTAAAGGATGCCTTAAAGAAGGTAAAGCTTCCTCGTACCTTAAATGAGGATAAGCTTGAAATTACGCTTGGTACTAAGATAAATGAAGCCTTAGTAATTCCAGCTGGTGTTTCATATAATGCTTATGCAACAAATCTAGAAACTGCTAATAGCGAGTTTAATCCACGTTTATTAGTTCTAACTCAAATTGTTAATTTTGATTATTTATGGAATGAGGTTAGAGTTAAGGGTGGAGCCTATGGCTGCTATATTTCTTCAAGCATGAATAATAATGTTTTCCTTGGAAGCTATCGTGATCCAAATGTTAAAAATACTTATTTAGCCTATGAAAAATTATTTGATTACCTAAATAGCTATAATGCTTCTAAGAAGGATTTAGATTCTTATATTATTAGTGCTGCCGCAAGCTTTGATCAGCCTTTAAGTCAGCCTCTAACCATCAATGCCTCTGATTTACAATTTATTAGTGGAATGACTAAAAAGAAGAAGGAAGCCTATAAGAAGGAAATAATGAGGACAAAGCCTAGTGATATCAAGGCCTATGGTGAAATATTTAAGAAAGCCTTTGAAAATGGCTCACGCTATACTATTGGTAGTAAGGAAAAAATTAATGAGTATAGCTTTGATAAGGTTGAAAATTTATAGCATATAAAAAATGATGTAGAGATTTTTTCTTTACATCATTTTTTCTTTAAATATATAGGGCATAGCCTGCTAAAAATATTTTATTAGTTTTAATTGCAATATCATTAAGGCTAATAGTAATACTATTATTAAGATATAGCTTAATTAAATCAATAATACCACTAAAAAGAATGTCTAAGAAAATTAAAAAGCCATCCTCATCCTTAATATTTAAGGCTTCAACATTAGCTAAAACCTTATTAATTAAAACAGTCTTAAGCTTAATTATAAAGGATTGAGCTGAATCATTAGTTAATAAAACCTTGATAACCTCAGAATCGTCCTTGACAAATTGCATTATATTATTGAAAAAGTTTAAAGAATCAATTCTGGTACCGGCTTGAATGAATTTATCTAAAAAGTAAATAGCCTTATCAATTACCTCACCTTCAATATCCTCTAGGACTGAATAAATATCAGGGTAGTGGGCGTAGAAGGTATTGCGGCTTAAATCAGATTTTTCAACTAAGGCCTTTACTGTTATTTTAGAAATATTATTTTCCTTTAAAAGCTCTAATAGAGCCTCTTTAATCATATTTCGTGAGCGAATTGAGTTACGATATTCTTTCATGATTATCTCCTTATTTAAATTATATTAACAATTTTGAACAAAATGTGCAAAATCTAACATAACGTTTTATATTGACAGTTGTGTCATAACTTACCTACTATTATAATGGAAAATGTCGGAATATTAAATAGTATTCCTGAAAATAAAAGGTAAAGGTGAAAGTATGAAGAAAATAGCAGGGTTTATTGTAAGATTCCAATATTTAGTACTTACTATTTTTCTATGCTTGCTAGTTTACAGTGGACTTAGTATTAAGAAGGTAAATATCGAATATGATATTTCTGCTTACCTACCTAGCTCAACTGATACAGCACAGGCAATTGAAATAATGGATAAGGAATTTACTACCTATGGGACAACAATAGTTGTAGTTGATAATATCTCTTATCAAAAGGCTTATGAATTAAAGGAAGAAATATTGAAGTTAGATGGTGTCAAATCATTACCATTTGAAAACACACAAAAGTATTTTAACAACTCAAAAGCATTATTTAAGGTAACCTTTGAGGGTAATGCTTCTGATCCTGTGTCAGTCAAAGCATATAATGATATGAAAGAATTACTATCACCATATAAATCATTAGAATCGGTATCGTTAGTTGATAATTATGCAGATTCGTTAGCGCATGATATGAAGTTTATCGTATTATTAGCGGCTGTTGTAATAATTTTGGTTTTATTATTTACATCAAGGAGCTATGCCGAGGTTATAGTTTTACCAATTGTCTTTATAGTCGCGGCGATACTTAATATGGGTACTAACTACTGGTTTGGAACAATTTCCTTTGTCTCAAATTCAATTTGTATTATTTTACAGCTAGCTCTAGCTATCGACTATTCAATAATTTTATTACATAGATTTATTGAAGAATGTGAGGGTAACCCAGAAAGAAGCAAGAAGAATTCAATGATTGAAGCCTTATCTAAGTCAATTCCAGAAATTTTAGGTAGTAGCTTAACTACTATTTCAGGCTTAATGGCCTTAACCTGTATGACATTTAGCTTAGGTAAGGATTTAGGCTTTGTTTTAACCAAGGCTATTCTTTGGAGTATTGTAACAGTATTATTCTTAATGCCTTGTTTATTACTAATGTTTAGTAATGCGATTGAGAAAACAAGACATAAAAACTTCGTACCTAAGATTGATTTTGTTGGTAAATCAATTGTTAAGGTAAGATATTTAATTGTTGTATTATTTTTAGGCTTAGTTGGTGTTGGTGCTTATTTAAACTTTAAGGTTGATTATTGCTACACCAATAATGGTATTGAAGGATTCCATCAAACTGAGGTTCAGAAGGCTAACAAGGTTATTTCTGAAAACTTTGGCTATCAAAATCAGTTTGTTATCGTAATTCCTAATGGGGATTATGCTAAGCAAAAGGAAATATTAAGAATGATGGAGAAAAAGCCATATATAAATGAGGCCTTAGGCTTAGCTAATATTGAGGTTAAGGATGGCTATTATTTATGTGATTCTATTAACTATCAGGATTTAGTTAAAATATTAAATATTGATAGAGATTTATCAAAAATGCTATTTTACTATTATGCCTTTGAGCATGAGGACTATAGTATTATTGTTAATAATAATATTGATACCTACAAGGTAACAATTATTGATTTGCTTGATACGGTCTTTAAATTAAAGGATGAGAACTTTATTCAAATTCCTGCGGATATTGAGGAGGATTTTAATAAATTAAGAGATGAGCTTGAGGATGGTAAGAAGCAGCTATTAGGACCAAATTATTCGCGAATGGTCTTTAATTTGAATAAGCCAGAGGAAGGAAAGGAAACCTTTGCTACAATTGATGAGCTAACTAAGGAAATTAAAGCAATGTGTCCTGAGGCAATATGTGGTGGTAACTCAATGGTTGCCTATGATTTAAACTCATCATTTATGTCTGATAACCTAATTATTTCTATTTTAACAATTGCGTTTGTTTTTATAATTTTGTTGTTCAACTTCCATTCATGGGGCTTACCAATTCTATTAGTATTAGTAATTCAGGGAGCAATATTTATCAATTTTGGTATTCCAGTTTTAATGAGCCAAAATCTATTCTTCTTTGTATATTTAATTGCGAATGCTATTCAAATGGGTGCGACAATTGACTATGCGATTGTTATATCAGGTAGATATACGGAATTAAGAAAGACTGAGGATAAGAAGACATCAGTAGTTAAATCCTTAACTGAGGCCTTCCCAACAATTATAAGCTCAGGTGCAATCCTAGTAATTGCTGCTTTATTAATTGGTGTTATTTCTTCAGATCTATTAATTTCTTCAATTGGTTATACAATTTCTCGTGGTACAATTATTTCTATTTTATCAGTAATGCTTGTCCTACCAGTCTTATTATACATCTTTGATAAGCCACTTAAGTATACAATGTTTAAGTCACGTAAGAAGAAAAAGACTAAGATGACAAGAGAAGAAAAGAGCTTACTAATGGATATTACAAGAACCTTCTATTTACAGTGGAAAGAAATAGAAAGGAATAATGAAACAAAGGATAAGTTAATAGATACTAGTGATGATTCTCAAGACCTAGAGGAAAATATAGAAGAAAATCTAGCTGAAGCAGAGGCAAAGGAGGAAGAAAATGAAGAAAATAGTAAGTAAAGCCTTCTATCTAGTAATTGGCGTTTTAGTAGCTTTTTTAGCTAGCTTTAGCCTAGCTAATTCAAGCGTTAAGGCTTCAGGCTTAGATGAATATTATATTGCTGGTTCATTTAATAATTATGAGCTGCAAGAGGAATATAAATTAAAGCCTAATGCTAAGGAAACAGCCTTTAAGGAATACACTATAATTATTAGTAATAAGAATGATTCTCAATTTTATATTACTAATGGAGAAACTGAATATCGTAATGGTAATGATAATATTTTATTAGAGGAAAAAACTAATTATCAAATTTATTTTTCTCCTGAGCATTTATATGAAAATCAGTCAAATATTCGAGTAGAAAAGGTAAAATATTATATTTTATGTGATGCTAATAACTGGACTGAGGCTAAAAATTATCAGCTTTTAAAGAATAATGATAATGGTTTATTTAATGAATATGTTTATAGCATTGATGTTAAGGATACATTCCAGTTCCAAATTTCAGCGGGAAATGAAATTATTAAGGATGGTAAGGGTAATTTCTTTATTATGAATCCAGGTAGATATAATATTTATTATTCGCCTGAACATCAATATGAAAATAGAAAAAATGTAATTATTAGAGAGGATAAAATACCAGTAGGTAGATACTATGTAAGTGGTAGCTTTAATAATTATGAAATTAATCCAGATTATGAATTAAAGTATGATAGTGAGGAAACAGAATTTACACAGTATACCTTAATAACTGAGCTTAAGAATGGTGATTCATTCTATGTAACTGATGGTGAAACTAAATGGTATACTCCAGAATCAGAGGAGCTAAAGATTAGCTATGATGGAACCTATAAGATTTTCTTTAGTAAGGATTACGATTATGGTAATGGCTATAACATTTATTTTAAATTAGAGCGTTCACCGGAAACTGAGGCAAGAACTCTTGAAATAACCAATAGTGAAGAGTTTATTGATTTTGTTAATAAGTGTACTAATGATGTCTTTAGTACTAATTTAACGGTTGAGATAACTAAAAACATTGATCTTAAGGGAAAAACTATTCCTTCAATTGGTATTTTTGCGGGTATTTTAAATGGTAATTTCCACATCATTAGTAATTTTAAAATTCAAAATGTAGCTGATACTAAGGAGTTTGGCTTTATTAGACAGCTAACTGTTGGAGCTGAGGTTAATAATTTAACTATCCAATATGATTTTAATACTGATAATAAAAACATGAGTGTTGGTGGTATTGTTGGTACAAACTTTGGTACAATTAATAATTCCTGCTACAAGGGTGTAATTAAGGGGACTAATATCGTTGGTGGTATTGCGGCAGCTAATGAAAGTGGAGCTTTAATTATTAAGGCGGCAAACTATAGTGAGGTTATTGGTAATTCCTTTGTTGGTGGTATTACTGGTATTAATAATGGTGAAATACGAGAATCAGTTAATTATGGTAAGATAAATAGAACACCATTTAGCTCATCAACTGAGAATAAGGTTTTAAATATTGGTGGTATAGCTGGTTATAATGGTAAGAGAATTTTATCTTGCATAAATAAGGGTGCCATTGGCTATGAGCAAACTGGTGACTTTGTTGGTGGTATAGCTGGCAATTCAATTGGGGTAATTGAATCTTCCTATAATGAGGGAAAAATTATTGGTAAAAGATACATTGGTGGTATCGTTGGACAATATGCTGATTTAAAGTCATCTGCTGGAGAAAACCAAGAATATGATGACATTATAAAGTTTATTGAAGACATTCTAAAGGGTCATTCAGATAGCCTTCCTGATGTTGAAATACCAAAGCCTAGTAAGGATAATGCCTCAAGCTTAAAATATTGCTATAACAAGGCTTCAGTAAACGGTGAATTTGGCGTTGGTGGTATTGCTGGTTATGCTAGCAATGAGAAAAAGCCTGGTAGCTCAAAGAAGGAAAATTATAATATTTTAGTTTGCTTTAATACGGGAAATATTACCTCAAAGGGTGGCTATGCTGGTGGTATTGTTGGTCGTCATGTATTAGGTGAGATTTCTGATTGCTTTAATACAGGCATCATTAAGTCAGAAAAGAAGGATTATGTTGGTGGTATCGCTGGTTCATCAACTGGTACAATTAGCTCATGCTTTGCAATCTGTACAATTGATGGTAAAAACTATGTTGGTGGTATTGCTGGCTATGGTGAGGGCTTAAATAACAATTACAGTATTGTTAATTTCTATAATACAGAAAAGATGGTTGGCGCAATTAGTGGTAACGTCAAGGAAGTTAACGAGAAAATCTTTAATAATTACTATGTTAAAACTGGTAAGCTTCTAGCTATTGATGGCTTAGACTATCAGGGTAAGGCAGAAGAGGTTAACCGTGAGCTTTTAGCATCAAAGGGTATGCTAAATATTAGCCTAGACTTTAAGAGTTTTGTAGCTGGTGAAGGGGAAAAGGCTTATCCTATCCTAAGAAAAATGCTTGAGGAAAATGAAGCTAATCAGCTAAGCAGTGATTTTAAGGCGGCTATTTTAAAGGTAACCTCTTATTCATGCACTATTACGTTTGTTGATGGTGATGATGAAATTGTAAGAATTGATAGAGTAGAATATGGCAAGGATTATGACTTAAATAATTTACCTGATTTAATTAATAAGGAAGGTAAGTTTGCGGAGTGGGATAAGAGCTTTACTGGTAAGAATATTACAAGTGATCAAATAGTTCATATTGTTTATAAGGATATAATTCCTTCAATTGCTAGTGATGATACAAGCAACCCTCAAATTATTGTTGAGGGGAGCTTCTATAGCGATACTAGGGTAGAAATAAGTAAAACTGATAATAATTATCAAACTGAAAATGCCCTATATAAGAGCTTAGGAACCTATAGAGTAAATATTATTGATACAGATAATAAGGTTGATAAGTCTAATATTATTGCTAAATTCCGTTTACCAGAGGGTTCTACTGATATAATTATTGGTATTGTTAAGGATGGTAAATTAATTTATGTTGAATCTAGCATAGATGGTGATTATGTTAGATTTGAGCTAGCTGGTGCTGATGAATTCATGGTTTTAGAAAAGGAGTATTTTAATCCTAATAATCCTGATTTCATTAGGATGATTACAATTGTTTCTATAAGCGTTGGGGCAGTAGTAATTGGCTTAACGACAGCTATCGTTGTTTTAGTTCTTAAAAAGAAAAATTCTAAGCCAGCTTCTGATGCTTTAGAAGAAGCTAAAGCAAAGAAAAATAAAAACAATGAATTAGATACTAAAAATAAAAAACCTAATTCAAAGAAAAAGAAAAATAAATAATTAAAAAGCTCCCTTCTTAGGATTACCTAGGAAGGGAGTATTTTTTAGCCTTTATAATTTAAAGTAAGAAAGTAATCAGTTAAAGCCTCTGGGCTATTACTAAAATTAGTTTGATCCCAGTATTCGATAATTAGAATAAAGTTGGCAAGAATACCTTCAAGCATCAGCATTTCAGGAAGCTTTTCATTATAGAAAAATTTATTTTTAATACATAGCTTGGCAAAGGGGGTAAATTCCTTATTTAGGCTATCAATAAAGAAGACCTTAGCCTCACTATTTAAAATAGCGTGAATTAGCTCATGCTCATCATCTAAGTGATAGAAAAGATGAGTTATGTAATGCTTATAGTCAAGCATTGAGGATTTAGAAAAATCATGGCTTTTTTCTTCCTCAAGGGAATGACTAAAGACATGGGTAAATATATCCTTACAAACGCTTGTTAAGAGATCATTTTTAGTTTTATAGTGGCGGTAGAAGGTGCTTCTTACAATATCTGCCTCTTTAATAATATCTTCAATGATTATGTCATTATAATTAGTTTTCTTTAGTAGCTGCTTAAAGGCTACTAAAATTTTTTTATTTGTTTTAGTTAATCTTTTATCCATTATTTATCACCATCTTTATTTTACCAAACAAGTGTTTTAATAACAAGAACATAAAAAACATTGTGTTCTAAAAATCCTAAAAAAATTAAGAAAAATAAAACAATAATCAAAGTTTTGTTTGATTAATCCTTAAAATATAGTAGAATAAGAAAGGGTTGTGATTTTATGAAATATAGTAGTGGTAATTTAATTGATTTTTATAAGAATAATATGGCTAAAAAAAGGCTGGTCTTAATTATTCTTTTTTTTGCTGCTATATTTTTATTTATTTTAGGTGTATCAGTTGGTTCAACCTATATTCCCTTTATAGATGTATGTAAGGCTATCTTTCATCAAGGTAGTGAAGAAAATATTTTAATTGTTTATAACATTCGCTTACCGAGGGTTATAGCGGCCTTTTTAGCGGGTGGTGGCTTAGCTATTAGTGGTTGCATCATGCAAAATGTTTTAAAAAATGATATGGCATCGCCTTCAACCTTAGGTGTTGGTAATGCGGCTGTCTTTGGTGCTAACCTAGCTATTATTACCTTAGGAGCGGGCTCATTTGCTAAAAGTAATGGCCTTATTGATATTAATAATCCTTATTTAGTTACGATTTTTGCCTTTTTATTTGCCTTAGCGAGTGTTGGTTTAATTTTATTATTAGCGCGATTTAAGCATTTTAGCAAGGAATCAATCGTTTTAGCTGGTGTTGCGATAGGTACGATATTTCAGGCAGGCACCTTAATAGTTCAGTTCTTTTCTGATGATACTGAATTAGCCTCAGCGGTCTTTTGGTCCTTTGGTAATTTAGGTAGGGCAACCTACATGGAATGCCTATTAATGTTTATTGTTATTTTTATTTCCTTAGGCTTTTTTATGCTTAAGCGTTGGGACTATAATGCGATGGCTAATGGTAATGATTTGGCTAAAACCTTAGGAGTTAAAACAGAGGGCTTAACGATAATTAGCTTGTTATTAGCGTCCTTGATTACAGCTGTTGCGGTTTCCTTTTTAGGTGTTATTGGCTTTATTGGTTTAATATCTCCACAAATTATGAAGAAGTTTATTAAGGATGATTTTAGATATTTAATTCCTGCCTCTTGTTTATTTGGCTCCTGCTTATTAATATTATCAGATATTGTTAGTAGGGTTATTGTTATTGGTACAAGCCTACCGGTTGGAGCTATTACCTCTTTATTAGGTGGACCAATGTTTATTTATTTACTATTAAGAAAGAAAAATGATTGATTATGCTAGAGGTTAAGAATTTATTTTATAGCTATAACGGTAAGGATAGGGTTTTAGAGGACATTAATTTTAAGACTGATGATTCTAGCCTAGTGGGAATTCTTGGTAAAAATGGTGTTGGTAAAACAACCCTTATGCGTTGTATAGTTAGTTTAGTTAAGGTAAAAGAGGGCGAGATTTATTTAGATGGAATAAATCTAAATAGCTTAAAGCTTAAGGAAAAAAGTAAGCTAATTGGCTATGTGCCGCAAAATATAATATTTAGTGACGCTACGGTTTTTGATTCGATTTTAATTGGTAGAAGGCCTTATTTTGGCTTTGAGGCTGGTAAGACTGATTTAGAAATTGTTAATAGTATTATTGAGGATTTGAAACTTAAGGATTTAGCCTTTAAGAATGTTAATAACCTAAGTGGTGGTGAAAGGCAAAAGGTTGCAATTGCAAGAGCCTTAGTTAAGGAGCCTAAGCTTTTATATTTAGATGAGCCGACAAGTAATTTAGATATTAAAAATCAAATTGAGGTTTTAGGCTTAATTAGAAGAATTGCTAAGAAAAGAAAAATCACTGTTTTAGTTAATATTCATGATTTAAACCTGGCAATGCATTTTTTTGATTCTTTAATTATTTTAAATGATAATAAAATTATTAAAACAACAATACCTGAAAAGCTAGAGGCTGAGGATTTAAGTGAGGCCTTTGGTATTGAGGCAAGCATTGTTACAATTGATGATAAAAGACATATTATTTTAAAAGAAGGGATATAGAAATGAAAAAAGGATTAATTTTACTATTGAGTGTGTTAGGATTATTATCTTTAGCTTCCTGTGGTAAGGAAAAAGCTCCTAATATAGAAACTGATGTAGAACCAATAATTATTGAGGAAGGTAAAAGAAATATTAAGGATATTTCTAATCGTGAGGTAACCTTACCTAAGGAAATAAGAAGAGTCTGCTGTATTGGCTCAGGAACTATGAGGCTATATAGCTATGTTGCCGATATTAACTATATTTGTGCGGTTGAAAGAGTTGAAAATTTTAAAGAAATGGTTGCTAATCGTACACCGCTTCGTCCTTATTATGAGGTGAATAAGGAATATTTTAGTAAGCTACCTTTATGTGGTATGGGTGGTCGTGGCGAAACTGTCCCTAATTCTGAGGAGCTATTGATGGCTAAGCCAGATTTAATTTTCTCATCTCATAGTGTTGAGGCTGTAAATAATTTACAAAATCAAATCAATGTGCCTGTAGTTAGGGTTTTTTATAAAACTAATGATATTAAGGATCCTTCCTTATTTGCTTCAATTAAGCTAATAGGTTCAATTATGAATGCGAGCACTAGAGCTGAGGCTTTAATTAAATATATGGAAGCTGCAATGCTTGAAATTAATCAAAAAACCTTAAATAAGGAATCAACACCTATTTATTATGGCTGTAATAGCCATAGTGGTCAGCGTGGTATTCAGTCAACTGTTGCGGGCTATTCAACCTTTGAGATTGCAAATATTAAAAATATAATTGATCCTTTAGAGCCAGAGGGCTCTAAAAAGCCTAATTATTATCATGAATTTGATTTAGAGCAATTAAAAAAGCTAGATCCTAAGAAAATAATAATTGATGGTGGGGGGATTCAAAAGCTAAAGGAAGATTTTAGTATTGCTAAGAATAAAAATATTCTAGAAAGCATTTCAGCCTTTAAAAATGATGAGGTTTATGTTCAGCTACCTTGTAATGCCTATCAAACTAATATTGAGATGGCTTTAATAAACTGCTATTACTGTGCATCTGTTGCTTATCCAGAGGTATTTTCTAAGGAAGATATTAAAAATAAGACTAAGGAAATAACAGAAATGTTTTTGGGTAAGGATTTAACTGATTTGTTATTAGCTAGAGTACCAGATAGCTTAAATAAATTAGATTTAAGTAAGATATATTAGAAATTAAGAGACTACAATTGTAGTCTTTTTTGTTATAATTGGTAATTGTCTTTATATTTTTGTTCATTAATGGTAAAATAAAAGAGATTATAACTATAGGTTGGTGATTATTATGATTAAAATTGCAGTAGATGCTATGGGCGGAGATTATGGTTTAAATACAACTGTTAAGGCCGCAATGGATGCAGTTAAAAAATTTGATGATATAGAAATAGTGCTTTATGGTGATGAGGTTAAGATTAATGAGCTTTTAACCTGTAAGGAAAGAATTACAATTCATCCAACAGAGGATGTTCTTGATATGGGTGAAGAGGATCCTATTAGAGCCGTAAGAAGTAAGAGAAATACAGCGTCATTATGCGTTGCTATGCAGGATGCTAAAAATAAATTAGTAGATGCAGTTGTTACTAGTGGACCTACTCAATGCGTTGTAGTTGGTGCGCATATTTTAATTAGACGTTTACCTGAGGTTGAGCGTATTGCTTTATGCCCAATTATTCCAAGCATTGATGGTAGAGCTAAGCTTTTACTAGATGTTGGAGCAAACGTTGAATTACGTCCTGAGCATATCGATTTATTAGCTACCTTTGCTACAATTGTTGCTAAAGAGGTTTTAGGCTATGAAAATCCAAGGGTTGGTTTATTAAATATTGGCTCAGAGCCAGGTAAGGGTAGACCAGTTGATAAGGAAACCTTTGAGGTTTTAAGTGCTAATAAAAACATTAATTTCTATGGTAATGTTGAGGGTAATGATGTTATAACTACACCTATTGAAATTATTATTAATGATGGCTTTACAACTAATGTTTGTATGAAGGCTATTGAAGGTACAGCTAAGGCTATGGGTGTTATGCTTAAGGAAGAAATTAAGCGTAATATTTGGGGCAAAATTGGCTATATCTTTATGCGTAAAAATTTAGCACGCTTTAAAAAACGCATGGATTCATCAGAGGTTGGTGGAGCAATGATTTTAGGTATTCCTGTACCTGTAATTAAGGCTCATGGTAACAGTGATAGCTTTGCTTTCTATAATGCTATTCGTCAGGCTCGTGAGATGGTTAAAAAGGATGTTATTAATCACGTACGTAAGGCAATAGAGAAAGAGGCAGAGTAATGGAATTAGAAAAGTTACTAGATTTAGTTGGCTTAGAAAAGCCTAGTGATGATAGCTTATTAATTGAAGCATTTACTCATTCTTCCTATGCTAATGAGCATCATACAAATTGTAATGAAAGATTAGAGTTCTTAGGCGATGCTGTCTTAGAGCTATGTATGAGTACCTATTTATATGGTAGCATTAGTAAGGATGAGGGTGTTTTAACGCAAAAAAGAGCTCAGGCTGTTCGTGAGGAGGCCTTAGATATTTATGCTTCAAAGATTAATTTACAGGATTATCTTTTATTAGGAAAAGGTGAAGAAAAGACTGGTGGTAGAAGCAATAAGGCTATTATTGCCGATGCCTTCGAGGCTTTTTTAGGTGCTATATATTTAACCTATGGCTTTGATAAGGCTCGAATGGTTTTTGGTAAGCTTGTATTACCATATATTGATGAAACTGCAGTTATCAAGGATTATAAGTCAATTTTCCAAGAGGAAATTCAATCAGAAAAGCGTAATATTGAATACAAGATAGTTTCAGAAACCGGTCCTACTCATGATCGTTTATTTGCGGCTGAGGTTTATATTGATGGCTTAGTTTATGGTCATGGTTCTGGTAAAACAAAAAAAGAAGCTGAGCAAATGGCGGCGAAGGAAGCCTTGCTTAAGCGAGCAAAATAGGTGGTAAAATGTTATTTGAGTTATATTTAGATGGGTATCTAAATTATAGGGAATACATTATAAAAAATGCGAGCAAATTAGAGCTTACTCCTAATGAGGTTGCGGTTTTATTTTATTTATTAGATGAGTATAAAAAGGGTGTAAACACTATTTCAATTAATAAAATTGAGGAAAGCTGCTTACTTCATGTTAATGAGATTACAACAGCTCTTTCTAATATGCTTGAGCATTCCTTTTATAAGGTTTATATGCAATATGAAAATGGTATAGGTGTTGAAAAATTTACGGTTGAGCCTTTCTTTGAAAAAATAGAACAGGACTATACTGATAAGAATAAGCCAGAGGAAGATGAGATTAATAAGATAATTCGTTATGTAGAAAAGAAAACTAATCGAATTATTACCTCTAGTGAATATGACATCTTAATTCCTTTAATCACTAAGGAGCACCATACCTATGATGATATTTTAGAAACTATTAATCGTATTGAAAAGAGTAAGTATGATGTTACAGTTAGAAATATTGCAAGGTTTATTGAGAAGAATGAAAATCCTGTAGTTTTAGATGAATCATTACAAGAATTTATGAAAAAAATAGGTTTAAAGCGATGAATAAACTAAAGGCAAAGGAAATAGTAGACAAGCTTAGAAGCATTTTTGGGGAACCAAAATGCTTTTTAAATCATAATAATGTTTTTGAGCTTTTATGTGCCGTAATGCTTAGTGCGCAAACGACAGATGAAAGAGTTAATTTAGTTACTCCTGCTTTATTTCAAAAATATCCTAATCCAGAGGCCTTAAGTAAGGCTTCCTATAATGAAATAATGGATATTATTCGCTCAATTGGTTTAGCTAATACTAAAGCTAGCAATCTAGTTAAGATGGCTAAGGTTTTAGTAGAAAAATATAATAGTGAGGTACCTAAGGATTTTAAGGCTTTGATTGAATTACCAGGTGTTGGAAGAAAAACAGCTAACGTTGTTAGTGCAGTAGGCTTTCATATTCCGGCTATTGCTGTAGATACGCATGTTTATAGAACAAGCTATCGCTTAGGCTTTAGGAAGGAAGCTGATGATTTATTAAAGGCTGAAGAAAATTTAAAAAAGTATATTCCTAAGGATGATTGGATTGATGCCCACCATTTATTGATTTTATTTGGTAGAAATTATTGTAAGGCACAAAATCCTAAATGTGATATTTGTCCATTAAAGGAATATTGTAAGCTAAAGAGGAGAAAAAAAGATGCCTAAAAATAAAATGCTTTCTTATATTTTACCATCACTAATTTCCTCTTTATTTTTGGGAATTTATGTTTTAGTTGATGGTGGTTTTATTGGTTTAAAGCTTGGTGATGCTGGCCTAACGGCTATTAATTTAGCTTGGCCAATTGTTGCCTTTATGCAAACTATTGGCTTAGCAATTGGTATTAGTGGTGGTATTAAATCATCAATTGCTGACGGGGAAAGAAATTTCGAGTTAAAAAATAAAATTATGAATTCAACAATTCTAATTTTATTAGTTGCCAGTGTATTTTTTACGATTTTTGTAAGCTTACTTGCCAAGCCATTATTAGTTTGGTCAGGAGCTGAGGGAATTGTTTTAGAGCATGGCTATAATTATTTATTGGTTATGTCTTTATGTGCAGTATTCCATATTTTTAGTGGTGGCTTTACCCCATTACTTAAAAATGAGGGTAAAACAAAAATGGCCATGTTTATTTCAATTGGCGCAACTATAATTAACTTTGTTTTTGATTATGTTTTTATCTTCATGCTAAATCTTGATCTAGTTGGTGCTGCGATTGGATCAGTTATTTCACAGGGCTTTATTGCTATTATGGGCTTTATTATTTTAAAGCCTAAGGTAAGGCTTGAAAAGCCAATCTTAAAACCAATTTTAATTGGCTCGCTTGCACCATTTGCCTTAAATTATGCTTATTCAGTGATAAATATTTTAAATAACACCATATGCTTAACTTATGGTGGTAATAGTTTAACAGCTGCCTATACCTTATTTAGCTATTTATTATATATAGTTCAAGCTTCAGCCTCAGGTAGTGGTGATGGTGTTCAGCCTTTAGTCAGCTATTATTATGGGTCTAATGATAGGAAGAAACTTAATGAATTATATTTTAAGACTATTTTAATAGGCGTTGGCTTTAGTAGTATCATAATTTTAACGTTCTTTTTCCTTAAAAATCAAATACCTTTATTATATAATTTAAGTGATGAGGCTTTAACATATTATAATATGGGCTTTTATTATTACTTTAGTGCCTTTTTCCTATTAGTAATAACAAGAATAAATGGCTGCTTCCTTTATTCGGCTAATAAGATTTGGGGAGCTAATCTTTTAACTCTATTAGAGCCATTAGTTTTAACACCAGTATTTTTAATCTTATTTAGCTACTTGTTTGAAATTCAAGGTGTGTTTTCTTCATTTTTAGTTATTCAGGGTGTATTGCTTTTAATAAGTATAGTTTTAATTTATTATCTTTATTTAAGAAAAGAGGATTTAAAGAATGCTTGAGGATAGATTAGTTGAATTATTAATTAAAAACAAAATGCATATTAGCTTTGCCGAAAGCTGTACGGCTGGCTTAGCGGTAGGAACCTTAGTCAATGTCGCTAATGCCTCTAAGGTTTTAGATATGTCCTTTATTACCTACGCTAATGAGGCTAAGGTGGATTTATTAGGAGTAAATGAGGCTACGATCAATAAACATGGGGTAGTATCAGAGGATGTAGCAGGTGAAATGGCTTTGGGTGTAGCAAAAAAGGCCAAGGCCAATGTTGGGGTTGGAATTAGTGGTATAGCTGGGCCTACCGGTGCGACTGCTACTAAGCCAATTGGTATGGTTTGCTTTGGTATAGCTATTAATGGTAAGCTTCATACCTATACTGAATATTTTGGTAATCAAGGTAGAAATGTAGTAAGAGCCTTAGCGGTTGATTATATCTTTGAAAGTCTTATAAGCTTATTAGAGAATCTTTAATAAAAAAAGATTCTTTTTTTAATGAGCAAATTTCTTTTAAAATACCCTATGGGGGTATATAATAAAGGTGAAATGAGGTGCTAATATGGAATGCTCATGTAAGAAAAAGATTAGAAGTGAAGAAGAAAAGAAGGTTTTGATTAACCGCATAAACCGAATTTCTGGTCAAATTAATGGAATAAAGAACATGATTGAAGATGACAGATATTGTCAGGATGTTTTAATTCAGCTAAGTGCTGTTGAAAAGTCAATTAAAAGCTTAGCAGGTATTATTTTAGATCATCACATTCATTCTTGTTTAATTGATTCAATTAAAAATGGTGATTATAGTGTAGTTGATGAAATTAGTGATCTGTTTAAGAGGTTTTAATTATGAAGGAAAAATTTGATGTTTTAGGTATGACCTGTGCAGCCTGTCAGGCGCACGTAGAAAAGGCTGTAAAAAATACAAAGGGTGTAAGAAGTGCCAACGTTAACCTTTTAAAGGGTATAATGAATGTTGATTATGATGAAAATGTTACAAGCAGTGAAAAAATCATGGCTGCTGTAAGTAGTGTAGGCTATAGAGCGATTAATAAGAATAATAAGAGGGCCTTAACTAAGGCGCCTGAGGTAAATGATCATAAGCTTGCCTCACTTATTGCCTCTTTTGTTTTTTTAATTCTTACTATGTATGTTTCAATGGGTAACATGATGTGGGGCTTCCCATTACCTGCGGTTTTTGATCATATGCAAAATCCTATGGGCTTTGCGTTATTGCAATTTTTATTAACCCTACCAATTGTTTATTTAAATAGAAATTATTTTATAAGTGGTACTAATAAATTAATTAAACGTAGTCCTAATATGGATAGCTTAATTGCGATAGGTGCTTTTGCTTCCTTAGTTTATGGTATTATAGCCTTATTTATGATTTCTATGAGCTATAATGATTATATTCATAATCTTTATATTGAATCAGCGGGTATGATTTTAACGCTTGTTTCAATGGGGAAATATTTTGAGGAATTAAGTAAACGTCGTACAACTGATGCGATTACTAAGCTAATGGATTTAAAGCCAAAGGTTGCTTTAGTTATTCGTGATTCTAAGGAAGTAGAAATTAAGGCAGAGAATGTTAGACCTGGTGAGATTGTTATTGTTAAAAAGGGTAATATAATTCCTGTTGATGGTAAGATTGTTGAAGGTACAATTGCCTGTGATGAGGCTAATATAACTGGTGAAAGTATGCCACGTGAATTAGGAGTGGGCGAAGAGGTTTATGCTTCAACAACAGTTTTAACTGGTTATGCAAAGCTTGAAGCCTTAAAGGTTGGCGAGGATACTAAGTTTGAAAATATTATTAAGCTAGTAGATGAGGCTTCTAGCAGTAAGGCTCCGATTAGTCGTTTAGCTGATAAAATTAGTGGTGTGTTTGTTCCAATTATTTTATTAATTTCCATAATTACCTTTATTGCCAATATTGCTATAGATGGTGACTTTGAAAAGGCCTTTAGATTTGCTATAACTGTTGTGGTTATCGCCTGTCCATGTGCTTTAGGCTTAGCAACCCCAGTAGCGATAATGGTTTCAACTGGTCGTGCTGCTTTAAATGGTTTATTAATTAGAAATGCCGATATTTTAGAAAGATCACATTTAATTAAGACTGTTGTAATGGATAAAACTGGTACTATTACAGAGGGGAAGCCTCGTGTTATTGACTTTTATAATTTAGCAAATGATCCAGATTTATTAAATGTTATTTATTCAATTGAAAAAAAGAGTGAGCATCCATTATCTCTTGCAGTTTGTGAGTATGGTGAAGCTAATAAGGCTACTAGCTTAGAAATTGAAAGCTATGAAGCGATTGATGCTCGTGGCTTAAAGGGAAGCTATAAGGGTAATACTTATTTTATTGGTAATTTAAGAATTTATAATGGTACCCTAGCTAAGGATATTGAGGATACCTTAAATAAATTAAGTATGGATGGTAAAACTCCACTTATTATTACAAGAAATGATGAAATAACTGGTATAATTTCAATTAGAGATGAGCCTAAGGAAACATCACTTGAAGCAATTAAGCTTCTTAAGGAACGTGGAATTAGAGTAATTATGCTAACTGGTGATAATGAAAACACAGCTAAAGCTATTGCGAGTGAAATTGGGGTTGATGAGGTAATTGCTGATGTTTACCCCGAGGATAAGCAACGAATTATTAGCGAATTAAAGGCTAAAGGTGATAAGCATCACCTAGTTGCTATGGTTGGTGATGGTGTAAATGATGCTCCAGCTTTAGCAACTGCTGATTTAGGTATAGCTATTGGTAGTGGTAGTGATATAGCTTTAGAGTCTAGTGATATTGTTTTATTAAATAATTCTTTAATTGATGTTTTAAATGTAATTAGATTATCAAACAGAACCCTAAATACAATTAAGGTAAATTTATTTTGGGCTTTCTTCTATAATGTTGTTTGTGTTGCGATAGCAACTGGTATGTTCCAAGCCTTAGGCTTAACAATTAATCCAATGATTGGTAGCATAGCGATGAGCTTCTCAAGCGTTTCGGTAGTGTTATCATCACTAACAATTAATTTCTATAAGCCAATTAAGGCTAAAAGTGAGGTTAAGGTCTGCCCAACTGGAGTTTGTCAATTAGTTGATAGTAAGGCTTTAGAAATAGAAAAAATTGAAGAAGTAGGAGGTGAAAATATGGTTAAGATTCATGTTGAAGGTATGATGTGCATGCACTGTGTAGGTCATGTTAAGAAGGCCTTAGAGGCTTTAGAAGGTGTTAAGTCTGTCGAGGTTTCTTTAGAAAACAAGGAAGCAGTAGTTGAAACTAATGGTAATGTTTCAAATGAAGCATTAGTAAAAGCTATTAAGGATGCTGGCTACGAAGCTTCTTTATAGGAAGTTAATATTAAAAAAAGAGAAGTTTTTGTTAGTTTATCTAGCAAAAACTTCTTTTTTGTCAATAGACTATGCTTTCTTTGCATAAATTATACTTAGACCAAATAATTTATGGAAGTATAAAAGTAGATAGTATATCCTTTTTTAAAAAGGGGGATAAATATGAATATTAAGTATGAATTGACCAGAAGAATGCAGCAAAAGGATGATGTGTATAATGCCTTAGGAGCTGAAATTAAGCAGCATAGAATTAATAGAGGAAAGACCTTAAAGGCTATAGCTGATGAAAATTGTTCAATATCCTATATTTGTAAGGTTGAAAGAAATCAAATTAAGCCAAGTCAAAAATGCTTACATGATATTTGTGAAAAGGTTGGTATTTCTGAGGAAAAGGAAAGCTATCTTTTAGAGTCACGTGAGCTATTAATAGAGGCAGTTAAAATGTTTTACTTTAAGCAATTAGCAAGGGAAGAGGAAATCTTAGATAAATTAAGAGGCTTAGATAATCATAGGGTTGAGTTAATTAGGCTAATTTTTGGTCTAAGCAGAAATGATTTAGATGAAGCTAGAAGATGCATCTTAAAGCTTGAAAAGCTTACTGCCTCTTTAGCCAATTTAGATTTAATGATTTTTGTGAGCTTTTATGGAATTTATTTATATTATATTGGCGATTATGTTAATGCTAGTGATTATTTAAAATTAGGAATTCTAAATAAGCTAGATGTTGATTATCTTTTACCTATCCAGCTTGCCTATCTATTTGAATCTGCTTTAATTACGCATAGCCCTAACACTAGTAAATATTATTCAGAATTAGAAAAAACAGCCTTTACCTATGGTGATAATTTAAAGCTTGATCGTATTCACTTTGATATGGCTTACTTTTATTTATTAGAAGAAAATTATTCGGCTTATAAGGATACGATAAAAAAGATAGCGGATATTAAAAAAATCAATTCGTTAGATTATATATATAATTTAAAAATGGAAAATTATAAGGATTATGAGCTTGCTTCCTTAGATGAATTAGGTAAAGCTTATTATTTTATTAATAATAATTCTAATGATTTAAATAAATTTTTAAAGGAATCAGAAATTAGAAGCGAGTATAAGCACTATTTAATTTATTTGGATTTAAAAAATAGGAGCCTTGAGAAGGCTTATGAATATTTGTTAAATGTTGCCTTTCCTGTTGCTATTAATAAGTATTTATATTTTGCGGCAGATTATTATTTAGAGGAAATGGCTCTTTCTATTCATAGACCTAATAAGTATAAAATTTTTCTTGATATGTATTTAGAATTAACCCAAGTTAAAAAGGTTGTAAGGCAAATATGATCATATGAAAAAAATATTAATTTTACTTTTTACGCTCCTATTTTTTAGCTTTCCTAGGGTGTTGGCTAAAAGCTATCGATATGAATGGGAAAATACCTATATTGATGTGACGATTCAATCAAGTATTTATAACTATACAGCCTTACCTCAGGCTAAGCTTTATATTGATAATAGGCATTGTAGTGATGCTTCAATTGAATATAACAGAAATGGCGATTGGCTCTATTATTTAAAGGATGTTAATACTAATAAGCCGGGCGAATACAAGGTTTGGTATAAGGCTATTGAACATAAATATAAGCCTGGTAATTGTGAAAATTATAAGCAGCTAATTACCTTTAATGTTTATGATGATATAGCACCAGTAATTTATTTATTAGATGATGAGATTAGCATAAATGTTAAGACAAAGCCTCATAGCATAGATTTTAAGAGTTTTTATAGCATTAAGGATAATTTAAAGGATGATTGTGTAGTTAATCTTGATTTAGATTTAGTAGATTTTAATCGGGTAGGTAGCTATGAGGCTCTAATTACAGCAGTTGATGGTAGTGGTAATAGTGATACTGAAAAATTAAAAATAAATATTGTTGATAAGGTTGGACCGGTTATAAATTATTTAGGAAAGGAAAATAAGCTGGTTTTAGAAAAGGGTAAGGAGGTGGATTGGAAAAAGTACTTTAAAGCTGTTGATGATTTAGATGGCGATGTGTTTAATACTATTAGAATTGAAGGCTTAGATATTAATAAGATAGGGGAATATAGAGACGTTTTGGTTAGCTTTAATGATCATGAAAATAATATTAGTACCTATCGTATAGATGTAGCAGTTGTTGATTTGATTTTTCCGGTTTTAGAATTAAGCCACCAGCAAATAACCCTAGAATATGAAACGAAATTTGAAGAAACTATTTTTACTAAGTATATCAAGCAAGCTAGCGATAATGGCATTAATATGTTTGAAAATGTAAAAATAGATTATAGTACTCTTATTAATCAGGTTGGTAGCTATGAGGTAACATATGAGCTAACTGATTTGGATGGTAATACGACAAAAAAGGTGCTGAAGGTTAATTTAGTAAGCATGGTTAAGCCTAGCATTAGATGTGAAAATATCGAAATAAAGGAAGGAGAAATTGTTGATATTACAAAGCATTATTTTATCGAAGATCCCTCTGATCCTAATATTTTAGATAGTGTAAATATTGATTATGGTAGCTTTGATAATAATACGCCAGGAATTTATTATGTAACAATAACCTGCTATAATTCATCAGGGCTTTTCAACCATGGAATAATAGCTATAAATGTTTTGCCTAAAAATGATAATAAAATAAACCTTAGTAAGGGAAAGATAATAGTAATCGTTTTATTGTGTTTAGTGTTTTTAGGATTTTTAGGCTATTATTTATATAAAAGAAAAAAAGAAAAAAGGCTAATAGAGGATGATTAGACTATAACTTTAGCCTAAATTATGCTAAAATACCTTTAAAAGTAGGTGTAAGCAATGAAGGGATTCTTATATGGTGAAACTGAATTTAATATTCTTGATAATGCAGTTCATTTAGATGAATATATTTCTTATGCCGAAAAAATGCAATTTGATTTTTTATCAATAACAGATAGAAATTTATCAGGGCATATGCAGTTTTATAACAAGTGTATGGCTAAAGGAATTAAGCCAGTAATTGGCTTAGAGGTAAATTTAGAAAGGGATAATTATATTGATACCTTTTTGATTTATCCTTTTAATAATGCAGGCTATCGTGATTTATTACGTTTATCTAGTATGGTTGAGCTTGGTAAATTGAATTTGGATTTACTAGTTAAGCTATCTAAAAATAGCTATCAAATTTTAGTTGCAATGAAGTCTATTGTTGAAAGAAGCATTAGTGGAGCTTGTCCATATGAGGGTAGAGATGCTTTAGAGGAATACAGCAAAATATTTAATCACCTATATTTAGGTGTTACCTTCCAGGTTAACCAAAAGCGAGAAATTAATAAAGAGGCTGCAGCTCTAGCTAGAGATTTAGGAATTTTAAGCGTATATATCCATGAGCTAAAGTATTTATACAAGGAAGATAGAATTGTTTATGATTTTTTATATAAGCTAAAGGGTCATTCGGATAATCCAATTGATGGTGATTTTAGCTTTTATGATAGCGCAATAGAAAATGATATTGAGGCCTTAGAGTTTATTGAAAATACTAATGAGCTTGTTAAAAGTATTAATTTAGATTTATTTAAGGAAAAGGTTAGAATGCCTAAATTTCCTTTAGATGGTATTAGTGCCAAGGATTATTTGTTTAAGCTTGCAAGTAAGGGCTTAAATAGACGCTTGGCTACTAGTGGTATAAGAAATAATAAGCCTTATTTAGAAAGATTAAATAAGGAGCTTAAGGTAATAAATGATATGCAATTTAATGATTATTTCCTAATAGTTTGGGATTTCATTAGATATGCTAAGAAAAATGGCGTATTGGTTGGCCCAGGTAGAGGTAGTGCTGCAAGCTCCCTTGTTGCCTATTCCTTAGGAATTACCGATATTGATCCTTTAAAATATGACTTGTTATTTGAGCGTTTCTTAAATCCGGAAAGAGTAAGTATGCCTGATATCGATACGGACTTTCCAGATAATAAGCGTGATATGGTAATTAAATATGTTAAGGACTTTTATGGGGAAAACCATGTTTCAAGCATTACAACCTTTGGTACCTTTTCCTTAAAAAGCTCAGTTAGAGATTTAGGTAGGGTATTAAAGATTGAAAATAAAATCATTAAGGAAATTGTGAAGCTAGTTGAAGAAAATAATGATTTTGATAAGCTATTAGCCGAGTTTACCTATCGACCTGATGTTTATAATTTCCTATATATTTTAAAGCGTTTAGATGGGCTTCCACGAAATATCTCAACTCACGCAGCCGGTATAATTATTTCAGATATTGATTTAATGGATGTTATACCATTTCAGGAGGGCCCTAATGGTATTTTACAGTCTCAGCTTCAGGCCTCAGAGCTTGAATCCTTAGGCTTATTAAAAATGGACTTTTTAGGTATTAAAAATTTAACAATAATTGATAATATTTTAAAGGAAATTAATAAGGATGCTAAATGGCTAAGAGAGATAAATTTAAATGATAAGAATGTCTTAGAGCTATTATCGAATGCGGATACCTTAGGCGTTTTCCAATTAGAATCACGCGGCATTAGAATTGTTTTAACTAAGCTTAAGCCTTCAAGGTTTGAGGATTTAGTTGCGGTGCTTGCCTTATATCGTCCAGGCCCAATGGATAATATTGATGAATTTATCGCCCGTAGGCATGGTAAAAGGTTTGAATATTTGCATCCGGATTTAGAGCCTATTTTAAAGGATACATATGGTATTATTGTTTATCAGGAGCAAATTATTAAAATAGCCTGCAAGTTTGCCAGCTATTCCTTAGGTCAGGCTGATATTTTACGTCGTGCCGTTAGTAAGAAAAAGCTTGATGTATTAGAGGCTGAAAGAGATAAGTTTGTAGGTAGTGCTATGAATACTGGCTATAGTATGGATATAAGTAATAAAATTTACGATTACATTGTTAAGTTTGCAAACTACGGCTTTAATAAGGCTCACAGTGTTGCCTATGCAGTAGTAAGCTATCAAATGGCTTATTTAAAAACATATTATTTTAGTAATTTTATGGCAAATATTTTAAATAACGTTATTGGTAGTCAGGCGACTACAGCAAGCTATTTAAATTATGCTAAAAATCATGGTGTGAGAATAATGGCACCTAATATTAATATTTCAACGGATAAATTTGTTTCCTATAAGAATTCCTTATATTTACCTTTTACCGCTATTTTAGGTATTGGTAATCAGGTTACTAAGGAAATACTAGAAGCGAGAGCAAATGGAATTTTTAATGATTTTAATAACTTTAAGGAAAGATGTCCTTTTGTTAATAGTAACGCAATGGAAGGCTTGATTTTTACTAGCGCCCTTGATTGCTTTAAGAAGACCAAGAAGGCTTTAATGGAAAGCAAGTCCTTAGAAATAAGCCTAATGGATAAGCTTTTAGGTGACGTTAAGGAAGAAAAGTCTGAGTATGAGGAAGCTTATTTAAGCGAAATGGAGTTTAAGTATTTAGGCTATTATATTAATTATGATCCAACGAAATATTTAGCTTTAATTAGAAAGAAGCATAGATTATTGCCATTAAGTAAGCAAGAGCAATATATGACTTCAGTAGTTAAGTTTAAAAATTTAAATATTTATGTTACTAAGAATAAAAAAACAATTCTAAGAGGCTTAATATACGATGATACTAGAGAACTAGAATTTGTTATTTTTAATGATTTATATAATGAGGTCTTGGGTTTAATAAATGAAGATGGTACATATATTGTAGATATTCAAATTAAAAGCCCAAATGATGGGGCAATTATAAGAGATTTAAAGCCAATTAAAGAAAAAAATTAAAGCCAATTAAAGAAAAAAATTAAAGCCAATTAAAGAAAAAAATTAAAGCCAATTAAAGAAAAAAATTAATTGACATTAATTAGGGATTATTATATA
>JAHHSV010000019.1 GCA_020025015.1 Anaeroplasmataceae bacterium | reverse complement strand
ACACTGATTTTTTTAAAGCTCTTTTTTATCGACACACCGATTTTTGAAAAGAACCAAATTATCTCGCGTAATTTTATGTTTATTTCTTTACTACAATTTTCTTAGTTACATTCTTTAAAACTACCATACCTAAAGGTGGAATTGTAAGCTTCACGCTATGAGGAAGTCGATGCTTTTCCTTCTCTAAAACATTTAGGTAGCCTGGATTTGTTTTACCACTACCATAATATTTTAAATCATCACTATTAATGATTTCACGATACTTATAATCACCAGGAACACCAATTTCATAATCAAAATAGGTATTAGGCGTACAGTTTAAGATAACAACTAGGTGATCATTCTTATTTTTCGCAAAGCGAGAGTAAATAAATACACTTTGATCTGCGTTATCCGCTTCTATCCACTTAAAGCCATCGTATGAGTAGTCTAATTCAGATAATGCTTTTTCCTTTTGATATAAGGCATTTAAATCCTTTATGTATTGATTTGCTCCTCTATGTGAATCATAATCCATTAAATTCCAATCAAGATCTTTATAGAAAGCCCATTCGCTAAATGGCGCAAGCTCACTACCCATAAATAATAATTTTTTACCAGGGTGAGTCATCATATAACCAATCATTAATCTGAAGTTAGCAAACTTTTGCCAATAATCACCAGGCATTTTATTTAATAATGAGCCCTTCATATGAACAACCTCATCATGGCTTAATGGCATTAAAAATTGCTCATTATAGAAATAAGCCATACTAAAGGTTAATTGATTATGGTGGTACTTACGATAAACTGGATCTAGCTTAAAATACTTTAAGGTATCATTCATCCAGCCCATATCCCATTTGTAGTTAAAGCCTAAGCCACCCATAGAAACAGGACGAGTAACACCTGCATAGTCACTTGAATCCTCAGCAATTAATAAAACACGATCATCTTCCTTAAAGATTAAAGTAGATAAACCTCTTAAGAAATCACAGGCTCCACGGTTTTCACCACGATTTTTATTGCCTAAATAATAAATAATATTACTTACAGCATCAACTCTAAAGCCATCGGCGTGATATTTACGCATATAGAATAAGGCATTACTATATAAAAAGCTTCTTGTAGAACCCTTGCCCAAGTCTAGATTAGCAGTTCCCCACTCAACATTTTCACGATCACGTTCTTCTTGATATTCATATAATGGTGTACCATCAAACATATATAGGCCATGATTATCCTTGCAAATATGACCAGGTACCCAATCAAAGATTACACCAATGCTATTTTGATGCATTAAATCAACGAAATACATTAAATCATGTGGCATACCAAATCTACTTGTTGCAGAATAATAGCCAGTTCCTTGGTAACCCCAAGATGCATCTAATGGGTGCTCACAAACAGGCATTAATTCAACATGAGTAAAGCCATGTTCCTTTAAATAAGGAACTAATAAATTGGCAATCTCACGATAATTTAAGAAATCATTATCGCCTAAGCCCTTTCTACGCCATGAGCCTAAATGTAACTCATAAATGCTTACTGGTTGATCATAGGTCTTCTTGTGTGTATTTTTCCATTTAGCATCGTTCCACTTATAGCCCTCAATATCAGTAACAACAGAATCCTTATTAGGACGCATTCCTGATGAGAAAGCATATGGATCAGCCTTATATAAGGTTAAGCCGTTATTAGTATGTAAAACATATTTGTAGCGTTCACCATCTAGGTTTCTATCTACCTTAACATACCAAATACCAGCCTCATGAATCTTTTCCATAAAGATTTCTTCCGGATTAAAATAATTCCAGCTACCTACTAAATTAACTCGCCAGGCATTAGGAGCATAAACCATAAATTCAACGGCTATGCATTCTCCTTTTTCATTTTTAACCTCATGAGCTCCAAAAAAATCATAAAGATTAGTTTGCGTACCTGTACCTAAATAATATAAAAAGTCATTGTCTATTTTATCTCTTATCATATTATCACCCTCGCTATTTTAATTATACCAATTATTTTTATAAATTGATATAAGTTTTCTAAAACAAAGGCCCTCAAATACGAGGGACCTCTATCTATAAGAATAAATTATTTTAAAGCAATTGCACAAACTAATTTCTCAGCTGTTAAATCAATTGTAAATACATAAGTACCAGTTGCTTTAACGTTAATATTATCTGTACCAGTAATTAATCCTTCAGGAGCAGTGATAGTTGTCGCACCAAAGTTAGTTGCCCAGTCTACTGTAGCAATCTTGAAGTTTTGACCAGCTTCAATAGTATATTCTAATGTAGCTTGTAAGGTAGTTTGATCAACAGTAAATTTATCCTTTTCCTCAAAGCCTTCATTACCCCAAGAATTCATATCACCACGAATATAGAATTGTAAAGGAGTAATTGTACATTTAGCCTTAGCTAAATCATTATTATCAGTAATAGTAATTTCATACCAACCAGTCTTAGCAACCTTAATATTATCATTACCTTCAGCCAATAAGCCATCAGCCGCAATAACGTTAGCAGCATTAAATTGGTTATCCCATTCTTGATTTGCAGCAATCTTGAAGCTTTGTGTTTCATCTAATCTAATAACTAATCTACCAACACCATTATTAACCTTAAATTTTGATTCCTCAGGGAAACCATCATTACACCAGCCATTCATATCACCACGAATATTCCACTGAACGAATAATTTTGGAATAGATTCAGTATAAATGAATCCGCAATCAGTACAAGTTTTAGTTCTTGTACCAGTTTCAGTCTCAGTTGCTTCCTCAGTAACTACCCATTCACCATAATGATGGACACTTTCATCCTTCATTTCACCACACTCACATTCATGCCAGTGCTGTGCAGAGTCCATCTTCCATTCTGTACCAAACTTGTGCTCATGAGGTTGAGAACAACCAGCTGCTACTAATGCAACTAAACCTGCTGTTACGGCAACAGCAAAACCTTTAAAAAACTTTTTCATACTTTTTTCCTCCGTTTTTTATATTTATTAATTTGTATTAATAAACAATTTAATTAGTAGCTTACTATTTGTAAGCAATAATAGTTTGGAAAGAATCAAGTGTTGTACTAGCGCCTAATTCTAAACCCTCTTTGTTTAGTGTATCTAAGTATAATGTGTAACCTGTTAAATCAACAGTTTTATCACTTGCAGCTACACCATTTGAATGAATAATTAAATAGGTCTTATTTCCATCTTTTAGTTGATATTTAATTAAAGATCCATTTGCATTTTTTTGAATCTTAATAGTTAAGCACTCAGCATTAGATTTATTAAATAGATTTGTTTTAGTTTTTAAAGCTATTAATTTCTTATAATTTTCTACCATATCTAAGTGTTTAATTTTTAACTCATAATTTAATTCATTAACCTCATAAGGTCTATCATACGAATTATGACTTCCGCCCTTTGTTCTTAGGAACTCTTCACCAGCTAACATGAAGCTTATGCCTTGACTAGTAAATACAACTGAATTAGCTAGCATAGCCATCTTTTTAATTTCATCTTCATCGGTTATTCCAGCTGCTATAAATCTATCGTATAAGGTGTAATTATCATGACATGTCACATATGTAACAGCCTTATCTGCTTCAAATTTTTCATCACCATAGTAAACATTACCAGTAATTCCTGCTATTAAAGAATTATAGTTGTTAATATTAACACTCTCTTTATCATCGGCCCAACCTAATTCCTTAACCCCAGACATGCCGCCTTTAATTAAGCTATCTCTAACCTTATCATTAAAGCAACCATAGCCTTCATAAAGTGACATATTTGATTGGTTTGCAGGATTCTCGTTATCAATATTGATAGAGCCTGCTGCCCAAGGTTCACCATAGACTGCAATACTCGGATTTACATTATCCTTTAAATTCTTAGTAAGCTGATTCATTGTAGTAATGTCATGAATACCCATTAAATCAAATCTAAAGCCACCTAATTTATATTCCTTTGCCCAGAATTCAGTGGAATCAATCATAAATTTACGGAACATAAACATCTCGCTAGCTGTTTCATTACCACAACCAGAGCCATTTTTAGGAGCGCCATTGCTATATCTAAAATAATAATGTGGCATTAAAACATCAAAATTTGATTTTTCTAAGCCATTCACATGGTTATAAACAACATCCATTATGATATTGATACCAGCTTCATTATAGGCCTTTACTAATTCCTTAAATTCTTTTATTCTTTCTAATCCATCATATGGATTTTTTGAGAATGAACCATCTAAAACATTATAGTTTAATGGGTTATATCCCCAGTTAAATAGAGTATTAACCTCATCATTAGCTGAATCGAATATTGGTAAAAGCTGTACAGCGTTAACGCCTAATTCCTTTATGTGATCAAAACCTGTTGATACTGTAGTTGAGCCCTTTGTAAACTTAGTACCTGTTTCATAGAAACCAGCAAATTTTTTTGCATTTTCAGCTGTACCATTCCAAGTTTTACTACTTGTTAAATCAGCTACATGAGTTTCATAAACCGCTAAGTTAGTCTTTTGAATTTGTAGGGCACTAATATTTTCCCAGCCTGTAGGATTAGTTTTAGCAAAGTCAACAATCATACCACGTAAGCCATTAACACCAGCTGATTTAGCATATGGATCTACAATTTCAACTCCCTTGTAGTTAGCATTAGTAACAACATATGTATAATACTTACCATGTAAATCTCCATTGATTGTGTTTTCCCAAACGCCTTTTTCCTTGGCAATTAAAGGATATTCAGTATATTTATCACTACCTAAGATTTTATTAACACTTTTAGGTGTACCATTATCATATATTCTTAGCTTGATTTCTGAGCTAACAGGAGACCATACTCTAAATGTCGTACTAGCTTTTGAATATATTGCTCCTAATTCACCAGCATAGTTATATAGGGTATTAAACTGTTCGGTTTTAAATAAATTTTCTTTAGCAACCAATCTATTTAAAGTCTTTCCTGATTCTTCAAATTTTACTTCTACTGTATAATTTTCTTTAATATCAGGAAATTCATCTAAGTAATAAATTACTCTCTTTGAGGTTGCACCTTGAACATTAGGATTATCTTTAGCAGATTCCATATCAACAAGGACTTGATTACCACCGGTAATCTTAAAATTAGAAAATTTCTTATTAGTTTGGAACCATATAAATATACGTTTAACACCATTAAATTTCTTTTCACCGAAACTTGCATCCGTAATTAAATCGTTAATTTCTAATTTTGGTGATGTGTAAATGTTTTTATCTTTTGTCATAAGCCAAATGTGGTAATAACCACGATTATCCTTTTCTAATGTTTTAAAATCCATAAACCTATCGCCATCATAGTCTTTAGCAGGACCATCAGCCCAAGTCTTATTTTCTTTTACTATGAATCCTAATTCTTTACCAATTAAATTCTTGGAAAAATCTACAAATTTCATTTTAAAGAATACACCATAGTCATTTTCTCCATTAAACTGATAATCTGCGCCATCTTTGCCATCACCCCATAACCATAGGTTATATCGATATTTTTCATCAACCTTATTATTTAAATTGAAATGTATAACAAAGCCAATATCTTCGTTTGATATATCTTCGTTTGCTACAGATGAGTCAACATCACCAACAGGTGGTGTAGGAGGTGGAGTAGAATCAGGCTTTTTATCCTGCTCTTGACTTCCACAGCCTACTAACCCCCACATTGCAAAAACGAATAAAATAAATGATAATATTTTTTTCATTATTTTTTATCCTCTTCCTTTAATTCGACTAACTTTTCTACTGGCAAATTATATTCACATTCCATAGTTGTAACATTCTTAATGCCCTGTGAATTATTTTTAGCTGTACTAGATAGACTAACTATCATTCCATATTTATTAATAACAAACTCATGTAAGGTTAATATTTCTTCTTTATTACTATTTTCAGTTAAAGTATTGATTTTATAAGTTAATAAAGTCTTTTCTTCATTTAAGCTGAAATACTCATAATACTTAGCACAATTAGCCTTAACATAATCACCATAATAGTATCCACCCATATGATAATTAGCTTCAAGCTTCGTATAAAAGAAATTACGAAGGCTCAAAGCAACATCCTCAGGGCTATACTTAATATTAGGATTTAGCTTGTTATCCTTTAATTCATAAACAATACCATTTTTATTTGAATCAATGTAGCAAAGGGTTTTACGATTATAAAAATCATAGGTTCCTTCTGTATTTCCATAATAACTGCCAGTTACAATATCATCTTTAAAGCAGTATTCGCCAGCATTTTTATCGATAATTGTTGTCGAAATTAAACTTCCTTGTTCTTTTTTATTTATGTAATATGTAGTTTTTGTAACACCTTTAGCACTATTAATAGCTGCATAAGCTTCCCTATAATCAATTTGATCAACAAATTTTTTTATGTCACCCTCAGGAATATCTTTAGTGCAGCTTACTAAGGTAACTGCCAATAAAGCTGAAATTATTAAAACAAAAATCTTTTTCATTATTCTACAAATTCATATATAGTCTTTCCATAACAATTTTGGGTATCAGGATCATTACGATTAATAGTTTCGAATTCTTCCTTAACTAATAAACCTTTACTGTTATATTCAATTGTTATATTCCATTTTCCACTGCAAGTTAGTTCTACTAAATCATCTCCACCATTACCGGCTTCCCATAAAGGTGCATTAGATATTAAAAGCTCCTTGTTTACCGCAAAGGCTTTAATTGCTAAGCCGCCCTCTGCCGTTTTATAATAGTAAACTTTATCTAAACTTCCGATTGTACGGTATAAACGAGATTCAATTTGATATCTAGTTGACCATTTATCATCATTTTGATTCCAATTATCCTTAGTTATTTGTAGAGGAACCCCGATATAAAATGAAGCACAATCTTTTAGATACTCATTATTTTCACTAGAACCCTTTAAAGGATATGGAACAAATAATAAATCATCTACTGCAGTAGTTTTAGGTAGCTCTTGGATTGCAAAATAATTCAAATTACTTTTAAAAGAATAATAACTAGGTACTTCCTCACCAGTAAATGTACTCACAAGCTCAAGTATTTCATCCTCATTCAAATAATTTGGTTCAGGTTTTTTACCATCGCAAGCTGTAGTACTCAAGATTAATAATGAGGCAATAACGGCAAATATAAACTTTTTAAATAATTTCATAATTTACCTCCTAAGTTTTAATATAATTTAATATCCATAGATTTTTCTGTTATATGAATTTTCTTTATATCAAATCTAATTTTTAATTTCTTATCCTTTAAATTTAAGTCATTGGTTAAAATATATAAATCTTTTTTACCATAGCCATCATCAAAGCTACAATGAATAAATTTTTTAATACCATAGTCTAAGCCTTCTAGCACATCTACTTCAATACCATCATCTGCCAATTCATAAGCATCATGAGGAATGTCAATCATGTATTGCTTTGTGAAGACCTTGACACCTAAGCCTTGAATCATTTTATTGGCTATTTCATCAGTTGCCATTGTAATTAAATCATTAGTCTTAAAGAAGAATATAATATTTGCAAGATTAATTTCTTTTTGATAGTTAGCGTTAATTTCTTTCAAATTATTTTTATATTCCCTTGTTAATACTTTAGTAGGATAAGCTAAAGCATTACACTTATTAACTAATTCCTTATACTTGTTTTTAATTTCCGCAACCTTACGCTTATAAGCACCTTTAATAGCGTTGTTTTCACTTTCGTATCTAACAACCTCTAAATTTGCTTGTTTTTCTAATTCATTTTTACGTTCAAGCTTTTGATTAGCCTTAAATTCATTTAATTCCTGAAGACGCTTACGATAAACATCCTTATCCTTATTAATTTGCTTAAATAAATTAAAGGCATTCATTTCATCATCACGAATTTTATCATATTGAGCATTAACTCGTTTATTTAATTCAGCATTTAGCTTAGTATGCTCTTCTAATGACTTTTTCAAATCACCCTTGTATTGCTTTGTTAAATCTTCAATCTCCTGCTTAGCTTCTAGCCTTGCTTTTTCAAGAATAGCCTTGTTTTTTTGGCTTACACTAGCTGAATCAACCTTTTCAGCCTCAAGCATTTCTTCATCAAATTTTTTCTTTAATTTAGTTAATTGGGAATCAAATTTCTCTCTAACGTCGCTAATACGCTTATCGATGACCTTCTTATATTTATCACCAACAAATTGCTTTGTTGATTCATAGTTTATAAACATAGAATTAATCTTATCATAGATTTGAATTGCCTGCTGAACAACTTGACCATTTTGTTGAAATTCAACGACTGTAAAATCAATATCAAAATTTATTACTGAACCAACCTCATAAGGCTCTTCAGTTTTTGCAAACAATAATTGATTTCCAATTTCTAAGCCACATAGGTTAGTTCCATTAATTACCTCAAATGTCTTAACTTTTGCATCATATTTTGCTGCTTTGTTAACAAGAACTGCTTCGATTGGAATTAATAGATCATATTTGCCATCAATAACTCTTAATGCTTGTGGTAGATTGATTGAATTATCTCCCATTAAAACTAAATTATTTTTAATTTCAGCTGTCAATAAGTTATCCTCTGGTAAACGAGGATTAATTGTTTCCTCTGTTTTAGAATCAAACATATGAATTTTTTCAACATTAACTGCAGCTGGGACAATTTGTCCTTTTTGCAAACCATAGTTAGAACGGCCTTTTACAATAACTCTTGTGTTAGTTTCAGTAAAACCATCACCACTATCATTTATATCAGCATAAATTAAGGTTTCATTACCTAATTCCTCGAAATGAGAAATTTTCATATATAAATGATATTTACTCTTAGATACTTTTTCTGGATCTAAGCTTAAATCTTCACAACGAATTCCAACTATTACCTCTGTTTTACCATCAAAATATCGAGGTTTTATCTTCGCAAATACTCTTTGTGGAACAGTTAGCCTTCTATCACTCCATTTAAAGTCTAAGCAAATATCCTCGTCCACTCTATTTAAAGTGGCATGGAAGAAATTCATTTGTGGAGTACCAATAAAACCTGCAACGAATAAATTATTTGGATAGTCATACAAATTCTTTGGTGTATCTATTTGCATGATTTTTCCTAATTTCATTACAACTACTCTTGTTCCTAAAGTCATAGCCTCAACTTGATCATGAGTTACATAAATAAATGTAGTTTTTAATTGATCGTGTAGTTTTGCAATTTCACTACGCATTTGAGTTCTTAATTTAGCATCAAGATTTGACAATGGCTCATCTAAAAGCATTACCTTTGGATTTCTTAAAATAGCTCTACCTAAAGCAACTCTTTGACGTTGTCCACCAGACATTGCCTTAGGCTTTCTATCTAAGTATTCAGTTAAATCTAAAACCTTAGCCGCCCATAATACCTTTTCATGAATTTCCGCATTTGGAACGTGACGTAATTTTAAACCAAATGCCATATTCTCATAAACTGTCATATGAGGATATAAAGCGTAATTTTGGAATACCATTGCGATATCTCTATCTTTAGGGTCTACATCATTAACAATTTTATCATCAATGTATAATTCTCCAGCGCTTATATCTTCTAGACCAGCAATCATACGTAGTGTTGTAGATTTACCACAACCTGATGGACCAACAAACACTATAAATTCTCGGTCATCAATTTGCATTGTGAAGTCTGATACAGCTTTTGTTCCATTTGGATAAACTTTATATAAATGCTCTAGTTTTAATCCAGCCATATTTAAAACTCCTCCTTATTTAACGATTGCTATACTATATGGAGGCAATTTTATGCTTCCATCTTCTTGCAATCCGATATATTTCTCTTTGCTTTGGTCAATAACTAATTGACCTTTCACACCTTTAAAACCATACGTATTATAATCTACCTGTAGGTCTTCAAAAGGTGAAAAATTAATTATAATTCCAATAGTAGAATTATTCCAAGTCTTCTTAATAATTACACTAGCCTCATCCTGTGAAACTAAAAGCTTTTCAACTACACCTCTAGCAATTTCTGGATTTTGGTTTCGCAACAATAAAAGCTTTTTGTAGTAATTATATAAAGAATTTTTATCATTCATTTGTTCTAAAACTGTTCCATGAGGATATTCAGTAACAGTTGTACCAACTGGGGAATTACAATTTCCTTTATTGTTTTCTTCTCCCCATTTCATAGCAATTCTAACATTTTGATCAGGATTGCTAGAACCAGAATTTGTGCCAACCATACCAACTTCATCACCATAATATGTAAAAGTTGAACCATTCATTAATTGCATTAAAGCATTAACAAATTTCGTTGTAGTAGTTGATTTTTTAGCACAATATCTTGGAGTATCGTGATTGTTAATAAATGGTGCTGGTATATATCCGTTTGCTATTTCGATATTTGAAACCTGAGCATCAAAATACTTATAACAAAAAGCACCCTGTAAATTTAAAGAATTAATTAAGTTACTATTAGGGTTTGAAATGCTAGTATTAAAATTAAAGAATGAATCAATACCACTTTGATAGTAGTTTTTTAATCCCTCTTCCGAAATGTCCCAAGCCTCTGCTACTACATAAGCTTCACTATTTAACTCTTTTACCCATTTATTAAGATTGTTCAAAAACTTTATGTTTTTTTCTTCAGAATTATAGTAATAATATTTCACGGCATCTAATCTAAAGCCATCTATTCCTAAATCAAGATAGAATTTAACTATCCTTTTAATTTCATCTTGAACAAATGGACTATCTAAATTAAATTCTGGCATGTCGCTAGAAAAATTTCCTTCATAATAAAAATCATATCCAGGCGCCTGATATGTAACTACATCATTAGGCTTTTTATCATAAAATGAATAAAAATCTTTAAATTTATTTTCTTCATCTGTTAGAGGAAAACCACCCTTGAATTTTGCATAAGCCTCACATGATTTCATAAACCATTCATTTTGCTTGCTAGAATGATTTATAACTAAATCCATAATTAGTTTAATGTCTCGCTTATGGCATTCTTTAATTAGATTTTTCAAATCACTTAAGCTTCCATACTTTGGATCAATTTTATAATAATCCTTTACATCATACTTATGATATGATGGACTAACATTAATTGGCATTAGCCAAATACCATTAAAGCCTAGATTTTTTATATAATCTAATTTAACTGTAACACCATTCAAGTCTCCTATTTTATCATTATTTGTATCATAAAATGAACCAACAAATATTTCATAGTAATTTCTATAATTATCATCGACTATATTTGTTGTTGTTAGATCTTCTTCGATATATTTGCCATATGGTCCTATTATGTTTTCTTGTTCATGTTTGTGTTGGCAGCTTGTAACTGCAAATAAGCTTAAAATCATACATGTAAATATTATTAGTTTCTTCATTTTTATCCCTTAACTGCACCACCAGTTACGCCTTCTACATAATATGACTGTAACCAGAAAAATAATACCATAATTGGAATTGATACGATTACAGCGGCTGCACAAAATATTGGGAAATATGTGGTGCCTGATTCTTTACCAAGCATTTGCTGAAGACCAACCGCAACATTAAATAGATCACTCTTGCCACCTGCCATAACAGATGCGAACATATAGTCACCCCAAGGTCCTGTAAATGCTATTAAAATTGTATAAACTATAATTGGCTTTGAAAGAGGCATTATAACCTTCCAGAAAATTGTATGTCTGTTTGCCCCATCAATCATAGCTGCTTCATCTAACGAAGTAGATATAGTATCAAAATAGCCTTTAGCTACATAATAGTTCATTACACAACCAGAAATATAAACTAATACTAAGCCAAATAAAGCTGATACACCAGAGTTCAAATTCATTTGCATTAAAATATAATAATTAATAATCATACCCAAGAATCCAGGGAACATTCCAATTATTAAAAGTAGCTTCATATATTTTTTTCTGCTTTTAAACCTTAAACGAGAAAATGCATATGCACTAACCAATGTCAAAACTGTATTTAAAACAGAAACAGCTAAAGCTATTAAGAATGTATTTAAATACCAACGCCAAAATGGATAAACCTTGGCAACGACTATTTCTATACCGCCCATATTCATTTTGAAATTAGTATCAAATAAAGCCCTATAATTATTAAATGTAAATTCATTTGGAATAATTAAATTGGCTTCATAGCTTTTTGCAAATGATTGAATTATTAAATAAACGAATGGAACTAACCAAATAATAGATATAATCACAAGAATAATATATATCAAGGTTTTACTAGTTGCTTCTCTAAATTTTCTGCCACCAGTAATTTTATCATTGTTAAATACACTAAATTTTTCTTGAGGATTGATCATTGGAAATCACCTTCGTTCTTAACAGCATTACTTCTACTATAAGTTATTGAAGATATAGTAGCTACTACTATGAATACAATAATTCCTATTACGGAAGCAACACCATAGTCCTTAGTTGTTGATGTCATACACATCTTATATAGCCATGTGATAAGTAAATCTGTTTGACCTGCATTATAAACCTTAGCTCCATCTATTAAATTACCATTAATATTTGTAAATAAAGGATTTCCACCGGTCAATAGGAATATAACGTTAAAGTTATTTATATTTCCAACAAACGTAGAAATCAAATACGGTCCAGTTACGAAAAGCATATAAGGTAATGTAATCTTTGTATACATCTTATATGGATTTGCTCCATCAATTTTTGCTGATTCATATAAATCGGCAGGTATATTCATCAATAAACCTGAACACATCAACATTGTATATGGAATACCTATCCACATATTAACAATAATTACGGTTATCTTAGCATATAATCCATCGTCTAAAAATTTTAACGGTTCAGTAATCCATCCCCACTTTAATAATAATGAATTTATACCACCTGTCTCAGTTAATAACCTTGATAAGAATAACAATGAAATAAACTGAGGTACAGCAATTGTTGTTATTAGAATGGTACGCCAAATTTTTTTCAATTTAATACCTTTTCTATTTATCATTAATGCTACAATCATTCCTAAAAAATAATTAGTAAATGTAGCAAAAATTGCCCAAATTAACGTCCACACTAGTATTTGTGAAAAAACATAAACGAATGCCTCACCACCACTACCAGCCATACCAAATAACTTTTGAAAATTATACATGCCTACCCAATCAAATAAATGCTTAGGATTCATATATTCTGAAGAATAGTTAGTAAAAGCAACTAAAATCATTACAGCTAGCGGCAAAATTGTAAATAATGCTAAGCCAAAGGTTGGGAATGACAATAAAACCTTATGGTAATTATTACCAACCAAGCTCTTTAATGTATCCTTATCCGTCAAGCCTTTACCAATTCTATTTAAATTTTGTAATTCATTATTTTCTTTAACCTGAATTGACCATAAGAAAATAAAAATTCCTATAAAAATTATTGCTAGTACAAAATGCATTAATAGTAAAACCGAATCATCACCAATATGAGTAGTAACATAAATATATGTTTCTTCATCTACATCATAGTAGTATGAATTTTGTCCGACATTACCAAATGTTCCTATTTTGGCAAAAGCAGGACCTCCAGTTGTAACCATAAATACAATGAAAATTATTTGATATAAAAAATATAAAAAGCCTTTAATATATGATCTTCTAGTCATATGACCAAAGCCCATAACTGCATACGAAGTTCTTGTTTTCCAGTCACCGCCAATAAATATTTCATAAATATTTAGAAAATATCTACCTATTCTACGGCCGATTCTTATAAAAAAGTTAACTAATGTAACTGATAAGAAATTCCAAATTCCCTTAGGAATAGCTATAAAGAAAGCACCGAGCTTATATAAAAACTTCTTATATCCTGGAAGTGAAAGATATTCTATTACTGTCATAAATAAACACCTCCATAAGAAAAATTATAAGTACTGACTTTACACAATCAGTACTTATAATTAAGATTAATTAAGCTTATTTAGAAGCCTTAATAGTGTCGTTGAAAGTCTTTGCTAAAGTTGCATAATCTAATTCTGCACCATTTGCTTCTTTAATAGCCTTAACTAAAGTAGCTGGAGCAGTCCAGAAGTTTCCTGGTACAGCTGTTTGTTCATGAGCATGCTCAGCTTGCTCGATTAAGCACTTAACATTAATGTCTTTTGTAACCATTTCATTAGCTGCAGCCTTAACATTACATGGCGCAACGTTTTGATTTTCAAATCTTGCTAATTGACTCTCTTCATTAGATAAAAATTTAGCTAATTCATGAGCAGCCTTTAATTGTTCTTTATCGCCAGCTGATTTATATGGGTTAACACCAAATAATTTACCACCTAAGAATGCGCCTAAATTCTTTGTTTCACCATCAATTGTAATTGTAGGCATTGGTGCGCAACCATAGTTTTCGCCTAATTTTTCCTTATATGCTGGAATATCCCAAGTACCAGCAATACAGCCTAAGAACTTATTGTCAGGTGTTGGAGCCTTCATTTCATTAGTCCATGACTTATCTGACATAATCTTTTGAAGAGCCTTAATAGCTTTTTGACCTGCTGGGCCATCAAAGTTAGCTTCGACATTCTTTACAGAGCCGTCAACATTGAACTCCATCTTATAATCTGCACCAAAGGTAAACATTGCTGCAGCACCCCAGAATGCCTCTTCTAAGTTATAACCAAATTTTAGACTGTTTTCACCACAAACCTTTAGAATCTCTTCAATTGATCCAACCTTAGTTTCATCAATTAATGACTTATCATATTGGAAATAATATGTATTATCACCAGTAAATGGATAAGCATAGGTTGCACCATTAAATTGAGCTAAGTTAGCACCTAACTCACTATTATTCTCCTTAACCCATTTTGCTTGAGGTACAGACAATTTTGCTAAAGCACCTTTTTGATATAAACCAGTAATTTTATCTGATGCAAATTCATATACATCTGGTCCTTCTTCCCAATGCTGAATTTCAGAGTCAATTTTGTCTGGTCCAATTTCTAAATACTCAATTGTATAAGTATTTTTGTCGCCGGCAGCTTTTCTAGCTTCCTTAAATTTTTCAAATAATGATACGTTAAAATCTTTGTTTGAAGCAGTACCAGAATAGGTTAAAGTAATAGCTTTACCCTCACCTTGTTCTACTTCCCCTTGTGGTTTATCCTCACCGCAGCTAGCTAAACCTAAAGCTAATAATGCTGCTGTACTTAGGGCAAATAATTTTTTCATTTTAATTCTCCTCCTATAATTATATTCACCCGCTTGTTAAAACAAGCATCTTTCGGTAGACCCTTTAAACTACCTTTTTATTAAATTATGAAAAAGCAATTCATAATTATTACGTATTTAACGATTGTACTTATCTACATACATTGCTAAACGTTCTTGTAATTCCTTACTTAAATCAGATTTGTTAATCCTATAGCTCCAGTTATCTGTTGAAACTGTAGCAGGTAAATTCATTCTTGCTTCCTTACCTAGATTTAGTAAATCCTGCATAGGAATAATACATAACTTCGCAACAGAGGCAAAGGCTAATTCACAAACCTTTTCACAACGATATTCAGAGCCACTGACATTAGAATCAAATTCAACACATAATTCAATAGCTTCAGAAGCTAAATCTTTATCATAAGTCTCTAATTCTTCATCAGTTAAATCCTTAATATATTGATTTAAAGGCATATTGTCGTGAGTTCCAGTATAAACCAAATAGTTTTCAGTATAATTTGAAGGTTTATGTTCATTATCCTCATGACCATCAAAGGCAAACTCTAAAATCTTCATTCCTGGATACTTTGTTTGCTTCATTAATTCACGAACTGGCTCATCAATAAAGCCTAAGTCTTCAGCAACAATATTTAAATCAAGCTTATCCTTGAAAAAGTCAAATCTTGGGCCTTCAATCCATCTACCATTACGAGCTGTTTTTTCACCATATGGAATAGAATAATAGTCAGCAAAGCCTCTAAAATGATCAATTCTTAAATAATCATATAAATTAAAGCAAGCCTTAATTCTTTCATCCCACCATTTATAGCCAGTTGCTCTATGATAATCCCAATCATAAACTGGATTACCCCAAAGCTGTCCATCCTCAGTAAAGCAATCAGGTGGACATCCTGCAACCTCTTTAGGCTCGTTGTCACGTCCTAAAATAAATAACTCAGGATATTTCCAAACCTCTACACTATCATAAGCAACATATAAAGGCATATCACCCATAATTTCAATACCATTATCTTTGGCATAGGTATGAAGCTTATTCCATTCCTCTAAGAACTCATATTGTGTCCATTGCCAGAAATAGTAGGCATCCTTATATTTCTTTATAATATTATCCTCTAAACAAGGATTATATTTTTTATATTCTAAAGGCCACTCGCTCCAAGCCTTATAGTTGTTTAATGCCTTTATAGTCATAAAGACTGAAAAATCCTTATTGGCTTCGTTTTTTAAAATTTCTTCATAATTTTTATTTTGAGCCTTAAAGTTTTGAAAGGCTTTTTCTAAAACCTTAACCTTATTGTTAAATAACAGACTATAATCAACTCTTTTTTCATCCCAATAGAACTTAATGTTCTTATAGTCGCTTTCCTTTAATAGTCCCTTTTCTCTTAAAACATCAAAGTCTATTAAATAGTAATTTAGTGCAGTTGATGATACAGATTGATAAGGTGAATCACCATAATTTGTTGGGGTTAATGGTAAAACTTGCCAAATCTTCATTTTAGCTTTTTTTAGCCAGTCAACAAATTTATAGGCTTCACTACCAAGTGTACCTACACCATACTTAGAAGGCAAAGAGGTTACATGAAGTAAAACTCCTGCTTTTCTATCATTAGCCATAAAATTCCTCCATTTATTTAATAGCGCATAAAAGCGCTAACAGTTCGCTTATCGTGTATATGATAAAACGCTTTCAGACTTTTTTCAAGTTTTTCTCATAAATTTACTAAATCTTTCATAAACATAGTTTTTTTTCGAAAAAATTTCGGTAGCGCTTGCATTAAGGAAAAATTTACCTTATAATTCATCTAGAAAAAGAGGTTATTATAATGAAAATAAAAGACATTGCCCAGGCACTTCATCTATCACCATCTACAGTATCTAAAGCTTTAAATGGTAGATTTGATATTTCAAGAGAAACAAAAGATATGGTTTTAGAATATGCTAAAGAGCATGGCTTTGTTCCATCGCATGAAAAGCTTACCCATAGTACAATTAGACGAATTTGTGCTATATTTGATAATTACAATTCAGCCTCAATCATTTCACCCCTTCTTCTTGCCTTTAGCCGTCATGCTTTAAATAATAATTTCGAGGTTATCCAAACACCAATTTCGGTAATTAGTGATTATGATCAGTTTATGGCCAAAAATAATTTCGACTGCTCATTTATTGTAGGCTTAAGCTATAAGAGTCCCTTGCTTGAACAAATAAAAAATACTAAATTCCCAACAATTCTATATGATTCAATTTTAAATGGCGAAAAGGTTTCAACAATAAGTAGCGAAAACATAATATCAGTTTCAAAAGTGATTAAGGAATTATATAAGCTAGGACATACTAAAATTGGCTTTGTTACAGGCGATAAAAACTCATTTGTTAGTAGTGAAAGGCTAGCAGGCTATATAATTGGTTTAGCTGAGGTAAATATTAGTTATAATGCTGATTATGTTTGCTTCGGCGGTTATACTGAAGAAAATGGTGTGCAAGCTGCTGACTTCTTTAGCAATAAGGATGTTACAGCAATAGTTTGTAGCGCTGATATAATTGCAATAGGCCTAATGAAGGGCTTAGAACTAAAGGGAATAAAGGTCCCAAATCAAATTTCCGTTGTTGGTTATGATGATCTTGAAATAGCTAAATACGTTAATCCTTCTCTTTCAACTGTTAAGCAGGATTTAGACTTAATTAGTGAGCGTGCCTTTCAAACCCTATCAGCCATGCTTTTAAATCGTCCATCCCAAAGAATTATCGTTAATAGTGAAATTATAATGCGTGATTCAATTAAAAAAATAAATTAATCTAAAAAAACTTGATTGTCTCAAGTTTTTTTAATATAAAAGGTTCTTATTAATCAAGAACCTTAGTAAACATTAGCTTATTATCCTTAAAATAGGACTTAAGCTTTTTATTATGACATAAATAAGAAATGTAAGATCTAATGGTTGAACCCATTAACAAATACTTATTGTAGCTTATTCTTATATTATAATGAGCTAAAACCTTGGCAATGATGTCATCATAGCTTAAATCAATAGCCAAGACATCTAATATCACCTTTTCGATTTCTGCCATTTTGGCTAAATTATAATCAGCTAAATCATTTAAATCAGTAGAAATTGGACAATGGCTAGGAACCATTATATGGCCCTTCAAGCTCTTAATATAATTAAGACTCTTCTTATAGCCTTGAATATCATAAATTAACATTATATGCTCTTTATCAATTAGCTTTTTTGTACAAATGCTATCAGCTATAAAATAAACACCATCTGAGGTCTTAATTCCCCTCATATCATAATGATGACCAGGTAGCTTAAAGCTTCGTAGGCCTTGAGGTAAATGTAAAAATGAACGAATATCATGCTGCTCATCAACATGCATTAAAGGCGTATCATAATTATCTAGAGGATAGCCTCCTGATAAAAAGCCTAAATCTAATTTATTATTACGCATAAAGGCTCTTTCAATTCTACTTGTAATAATTTCGCAGCCTGTTTGCTTAATTAAATATTCATTACAGCCGCTATGATCTGGGTGACTATGCGTATTAACAATATATTTTAATTTAAAGCCATAGCGTCTTAATAAAGTTTCAATTGCTGCTCCAGCTGCCTTAACAGGTACATCAATTAAAACAACATCTGTTTCGTTAAGCTTATATAAGCCTAAATTAGTGTAACCATCTATGTAATAGGTATTTCCTTTTAAATGATGCAATTCATACATTCTAATTACTTCCTTCTTTATATGAAATCTCATAAATTATAGCATATTTTAAAGGATAATTCTAATTATAAGTAAAAAGACAGGCCAAAGCCTGCCTTTTAAATATGGGAAACAAAATAAGGAGAAATTACGCCATCAAATTCATTCAAGATAAAATCCTTACATTTATCAGATGATAAAACCTCAACAATATCCTTAACCCAAATAGAATCCTTATTTTCTTCTCTAATAGCTAAAATATTAGCATTCTTATGCTCTAAATCCTCTTCACTGCAAATCATTAAATCCTTACCTAAGCCAGCATTGATCGCAAAGGTAGCATTAACGATACCCATATAAATATCTGAATCATCTAGGCTTTGAGCGATTGATGCTGTTGCCATAGGAACAATTTCAATAGCATAGCTAGTTTCATAATAGTTTTTAATGTCAGATGCACTCAAATTACCCTCAGGTAAATTTAAAGTAATTAAGCCCTCAGCTGCTAATAGCTCTAAGCAACGCTTTAAATTAGAGGAATCATTAGCAACAGCAATCTTTTTAAGCTTACCCTTACTCTTTAAATCACTTATTCTTATACCCTTTTTAGTATAGCCAGCATATAAGCAATCATACATTGTTAAAGCATTATATAGGCTAGCATTATGCTGCTTATTATAGCTTAGTAAGTAAGGCTCATGCTGGAATAAATTTGCATCAATTGAACCATCAACTAAAGCATGATTTAAAGCATCAAATTCGTTATAAATCTTTATTTCTACTGTGTAGCCCTTAGCTTCAATATCCTCCTTCATAGCCTTTAAAATAGGCTCACCAGGCTGACTCATTGTACCAAAGGTAATTTTAGTATTAGTTGAAGCACTAACACGATTAGAAATTATAAAGCTTGTTAAAACGATTAGTAAAACTCCTAAAATTGAGCCTACTACTCTAAAATCAATTTTACCCTTACGCGCAAGCTTATATAAAAGGTTACCTAAAAATTGAATTAATAAAACTAATAAAATAATGGTAATTACCGCAAATAGCATCATTTCAAAATCATAAGAAACAAAGCCCTTATCATAGGCGAAAAATCCAAGGCCACCACCACCAACAGCACCTGCCATTGCACTATAGCCAACTAAGGTAACAATACCTAAGGTTACACCAGAAATAATTGCAGGTAAAGCCTCCTTAAGGACTACCCTAAAGATAATTTGGCTCTTAGATAAGCCTAAGGAAACTGCCGCTTCTACTACACCATCATTAATTTCAATTAAGGCATTTTCAATGAGCTTAGCGAAAAAAGGAATAGCTGCTAAGGATAACGGCACGATAAAGGCTTCAGTTGAAAAGGCCTCAGCATTGCCGGTAATACCCTGCATTACAATTCTCGTAAAGGGAATTACAAAGAACATTAAAACATAGAAAGGAAAGCTTCTAAAAATACTAACAATTACATCTAAAACCTTATATAAACGATTTACCCAAAGCTTTATACTCTTTCTAGTAAAATACATAAGTAGACCTAAGGCTAAGCCAAAAATCAAGGCGATTAAAGCTGTAATGGCAACCATTTCTAAGGTTTCACCTAAATACTTAAATAGGTCATTTTTTAAATAGCTTACTAGCTTTTCTGAAAATGTCATTATCTCACCTCAAATCTAATGCCATTAGCATTCATATATTCAATAACCCTAGTATAATCTTCATCCTTAACATTAATAATTAGGGTTCCTAAAACGTCATCCTGGAACTTTTCAAGCTTACCCCAAACAATACTAAAATTAATATTTAGATCATGGGCCATTTTAGTAATTACCGCATCATTTGTAAAATCCTTAGGGAAATAAATACAAATATTCTTGCCGTAATTAGGAACTATTTCATCCTCACGAACAATCGTTTTTAAAGCACCATTACTAGCTAAGAATAAATCCTCAGTGTAGCCTAACTCAATTAATTTACCCTTATTTAGGATAGCAATACGCTTACAAACCTCTTTAATAACCTCCATTTGATGCGTAACCATAACAATGGTGATTTTTAGCTCCTTATTAATCTTCTTTAAAAGCTCTAAAATACTTTTTGTGGTTAATGGATCAAGAGCGCTTGTTGCCTCATCACATAATAAAATTTTAGGATTTAAGGCTAAGGCACGCGCAATTGCGACCCTTTGCTTTTGGCCACCACTTAATTCACTAGGACGAGAATTAGCCTTATCACTTAAGCCTACTATTTCTAATAGCTCTGCTACTCGCTTTTTAATCTCATCATGCTTCATTTTATTACATTTTAAGGGCAAAGCCACATTTTCAAAAACATTTTGGGTTTCAAGTAGACTAAAATGCTGAAAAATCATCGCAACATTTTTACGATACATTCTTAATTCCTTACCCTTTAGCTGGTTAACATCTATACCATCAACTATAATATTTCCTCCATCAATTTCTTCAAGCTTATTAATGGTTCTTAATAATGTTGATTTACCAGCACCAGATTGACCAACTATACCAAATATTTCGCCATCATTAATGGTAAAGCTAATATTTTCTAAAGCTGTCAATTTACTATACTTCTTTAATACATTCTTAAATTCAATCATTTTCCTTCTCCTTTCATTCTATTTTACCTGAAAATAAAAAAAGCCCTGTCCTCATAAAAGGACAAGACTATTAATCTCGTGTTACCAACCTTAATTCATTATTCTAATAAGAATAACCTATTTTCAAGTACAATCATACTCTATCGCTATAAGAGGCGAATCCTCATCTAGCCTAACTATCAGCTAGATTGCTCCAAGACCATGTTCATTAATTTTTCACTACCTATTTCCACCAACCATAGGCTCTCTAAAAGCTACTAAAATAATTACTCTTCTCTTCGTTACAAGGATATTATATAAAAAATTTAAATAAATACAAGAGTATTTACCCTTTTTATTTGAGATTTAGCCTAAATCTTATTATAATAGATGCGATAAGGAGAAAATTATGGAAAACTTTATTCAAAAAACAAGAAGACATTTACATAAAAATCCTGAATTAGGATATGAAACATATGAAACAGCTAAATTCATTTATAATACTCTAGTAGACTTAGGCTATAAGCCTCGCTACGCTATGAATAATGCCGCTGTAATTGCTAAATTAGACCTAAATAAGGCTAAAACAATTGGCCTACGCTCAGACATGGATGCTTTAGAGGTTAAGGAGGAAACTGGTCTAGACTTTGCTTCTAGTAATGGCAAAATGCATGCCTGTGGTCATGATGGTCATATGACTATTTTACTTGCTACTGCTAAGCTTATAATGGAAAATAAGGATAAGCTTAAATATAATGTAGTTCTATTCTTCCAGCCAGCTGAGGAAGGTCCTCTACCAGGCGGTGCCTACTATTTAAAGAATGAACCAGAATTTCAAGAGGTTGATGAATTTTATGCCTACCATGTAACTGCTAAATTAAATGTTGGTGAAATTGGTATTAAATATGAGGAAGCCACCGCTGCCCCAGATTTATGGGAGCTAGAAATTATTGGTAAGGGCTCTCATGGTTCTACTCCTGAATTAGGTCACTCACCAATTTTAGCAGGAACTAAGGTAGTTAGCCGCTTTGAAGAATTATATCAAGAGCTTCGCAAAAATAATATGCTAGTAATCTCTACAACCTATTTTAAAAGCGGCGTATCAATGAATATAATTCTTGATAAGGCCTATTTAAAGGGTACAGCTAGAAGCTTTACTGATGAAATGCGTGATACCTTAAAAAATAGAATGCAAGAAATTTTAAATAATATAGAAAAAGAGGATTCAGTTAAATGTAATTTTGACTTCCACTATGCTTATCCTCCTTTATATAATGAACCAACCTTAGCTGATAAGATGATTTTAGCCGGTAATAAAATTTTAGGTGAAGGTAATGCAATCAAGCTAGATAAGCCAGAATTAATTGGTGAAGATTTTGCCTATTATAAAGAAATTGCTCCAACCTGCCTAACCTGGTTAGGAATTAGAGAGCCAAATGAGCCATTCTATGACCTACATAATTCGAAATTTAAGGTAAGTGAGAAGGCTCTTCTTCTAGCTGCTAAAATTTACCTAGAATTGCTTACAAATTAATAAAAAATAAAAGCTTAGAGCTTCAAGCTATACTTGATTCTCTAAGCTTTTTGTTTCTATTACCAATTTTCCTTAACTAGCTTACAAAGATTATCAATCTCTTCATCACTAGCATAATTTCCTGTATTCATTGCAAAGGTACCGCCCCATTCGAAGCCTCCCTCATACTTAGGTACTAAATGCATATGTAAATGACCTAAGGTATCACTAAAGGCACCATAATTAACACGGTCAGGATTAAATAGCTTTCTAATTAATTTAACAGCCTTTATTACATCACCCATAAAAGCATTTAAATTTTCTTCATCTAAATCTGCGATTTCCGCAACATGATCCTTTTTATAGGCTACAACTAATCTACCCTTATGAGATTGATCCTTAAAAACAATAATTAAAGATGTTTCAGTTTCTAAGGCTACACGACCAAAATTTTCGATTGCTTCTCTATTTAAGCAATATTGACATTCTTTTTTTAACATATTTTTTTACTTCCATAATCCTTCTGGATATTCCCCATTATCCATTAATTTTTCTAAAGATGCTACAACAGCTGGCTTATCAGTTTTATAGGTAATGCCATACCATTTAGCCTTAGTTGATAAAACCTCAACTGTAATTTTACCCTCATTAATCTTATCTGAAACTAATGTAGGTAATAAATACTCACACTTATCTAGATTTGCTAAATTGTCATCCATAAACTTCTTAAAATCACCATCAATATAATCTAGAATATCACGAGTAAAGCAGAACATATTCATAGATACTAAGGTTGTTTCAGGAATATTAAATGGAGTTGCCCCATCTAAAGGTGAAGCTAAAATCTTACCATCAACCTTTTCAATTTTTGATTCAATTAAATCAGTTAATTTATTATTTTTATCGAATTCTAAGACACCTCGCTTAACTGAACCATTTTCAGTCATTGTATTTACAACATTATAAGCAATATTTGCATAGGTGTTCTTGCTATTCTTATTTAAGCCTCTTAAATAATCTGCAGCAACCTTAAAGGCATCAAAGCCATAGAAATCATCCGCATTAATAATAATAAATGAATCACTAATCTTATCCTTAGCAGCTAAAATTGCTTGAGCTGTACCTAAAGGCTTAACTCTATCTTGAGGTAAGGTATAACCCTCAGGAATTAAATCAAGTGATTGGAAGGCATACTCTGTAGGAATCTTATCCTCAACACGACGTCCTATAGTTGATTTAAAAATTTCATAATTTTCTTCTTTAATGATAAAGATAACCTTATCAAAGCCTGCTCTTTTAGCATCATAAATTGAATAATCAATGATAAAATTTCCATATTTATCAATAGGTTCTAATTGCTTTAAGCCACCAAATCTTGAACCCATACCAGCGGCTAATATAACTAAATCCATAATCCTTCTCCTTTATTCTTCTTCATATCCATTAGGATTTTTGCTTTGCCAGTTCCATTGGTCTCTACACATTTCTTCAATACCATTTAAAGCCTTCCAGCCTAGCTCCTTAAATGCCTTATCTGGACAAGCGTAGCAAGCAGCGATATCACCTGAACGACGAGGCTTAATATCATAAGGAAGCTTCTTACCGCAAGCCTTCTCAAAGGCATGAATCATGTCTAAAACACTATAGCCTACACCAGTTCCTAAATTATAAATATGAACACCTGGTTCCTTACAGCCTTCTATCGCTAAAATATGACCTCTAGCCAAATCACAAACATGAATATAATCACGAACACCAGTTCCATCTGGCGTATCATAATCATTACCAAAAACATTGATACGTTCAAGCTTACCAGAAGCAACCTGAGCTACATATGGCATTAAATTATTAGGAATACCCTTAGGATCCTCACCAATTAAGCCACTTGGATGCGCACCAACTGGATTAAAGTATCTTAAAAGAATAACATTCCATTCTTTGTCAGACTTATATAAGTCAGTTAAGATACCCTCTAAATAATATTTTGAGGTACCATATGGATTAGTAGTACCCCCAACCTTAGATTCCTCACTTAAAGGCAAGGCCTCAGGCGTACCATAAACTGTCGCACTTGAAGAGAAAACAATCTTTTTAACATTATGCTTTTTCATAGTTTCAAGTAAAACTAAGGTACCATAAATATTATTATCATAGTATTCTAAAGGAATTCTACAAGATTCTCCTACTGCCTTTAAGCCAGCAAAGTGAATTACGGCATCAATCTTATTTTCAGTAAAAACCTTATCCATAATTTCGCGATTTCTAATATCACCAAAATAAAATTTTACGGACTTTTTTGTAATAAGCTCAGCCCTTCGTAAAGCCTCTTTTTTAGAATTACATAAATTATCAATAACAACTACATTATAATTTCGATCTAATAATTCGATTACTGTATGGCAGCCAATAAAACCTGCACCACCAGTTAATAAAATAGTTTGCATATAATTACCTCATTTCTCAATCCTTAGTATTATAGCATACTTTATACTTTTTTTGTAGACATATCTATAAATCATTACCCGAGTTTGCCTCACAAATTAAATAAACTAATACTTTCAGAGTGACTTAT
>JAHHSV010000018.1 GCA_020025015.1 Anaeroplasmataceae bacterium | reverse complement strand
AGTAGAAAATGAGCAGCTATTAAAAATGATAGGTAATTTTTTAATGGATAATTTAGGAAGCAAAACTTCAATTAGAAATATTGCTAATAAATTAACGACAAGCACATATAAAACAAATGATAAAACAGTTGGTACATATCTTGATTATATTTGTAAATCATTCTTGTTTTATCCATTAACTAGATTTGACATTAAAGGGAAAAAATATTTAGAGTCAAATAAAAAGTATGCTTTGGTAGATACATCTTTTAGATATGCAAGTATAGGAAGTAAGGACACAGATTACGGTCATTTATATGAAAATATAGTGGCAATCGAACTTTTAAGAAGAGGATATGAGGTATATGTTGGGGCAATGCGAGATAAAGAAATAGATTTTGTTGTTCTAAAAAATGGATATAAAACATATATTCAAGTATCAGATGATATTTCAAAGGAAGAAACATTTAAAAGAGAGATAACTCCATTATTATCTATAAAAGACGCATATCCTAAAATTTTAATTGCTAGAATTAAACATCCTCAATTTTTTCATGAAGGAATAAAAATCGTCGATATTGCTGAGTTTCTTTTAGATTCGCAAATTTATTAAAATTGCAAAAGTGCAAATTGCGTTTTTACCCAATATTATTAAACTTTATACAGTTAAAGGAAGATTTGAATGGTTTCATAGCGGTTGCTGTGTTATTTCATCTGATTGGAAGCCAGGATGGATTAGTGGTGAAATTGAGCAAATGATTGGCAATTATAAAGTTAAAGTACATTTAGTAGGACGTGGTACCAGAAATTTAGCAACTCAAAATGCTAAAGAACCAATTGATATGATATGGGTTTTTATTTTTGTATTAGAGAATTCTATAACTAAGATATCAATTCTTGTAGAGATATCAATGAATATATTAGAAAGCATTTAATGAGGTTTTGGAGGCTAATGGTTTGGCAAATTGTGATGATTCAACTTCTGCATTAATGACTGAAAAGTGACATTTCACAAAAGGTAATCCTACTGAATTTAGCATTGTTCTTGCTATTGTAGTCGAGTCAAAGGAATCGTGGTATAGATTAATCCACGAAAAATATCGTGGTTATGGTAGATAGACTAGAGATTATGGACCTAAAAGATATTATTGAATTAAACGCCTCATTCTAGAGGATTAATTAAAAAAGCAAAGTGATTAAAAGACAATGATTTATATGAAGAATATGTACTTACAACGAGGTGACCATAATCACCCTTCATTTAACTATTATATTGAAGCTGTTAATGGAGTTTATGAAAAATATTAATGAATTTCGAGAATCGAGGTTAAATAATGAAAATTATATATTTTGATACTAATGCATTATTAGGAATTTATGCATATTCATTTGATACAATTAATTCAATAATTAATTCACTTTACGAATTAGAAAAAAAAGAACAATTTAATGTAGTTATTCCTGCAACAGTATATGAAGAATTCAAAAGAAATTATCACGCATCAAGATCTAGACATAGCGGTAGATATCCAATTGCTGTATTTAAAAAAATTTTGACATTCAAAGGAATACTATTTTAGGAAGATTAGATAAAATAGATATTATTAAATTATCCACTATTTTTGATACAAAAATTGATGATATTATTTCTGAGTATAAATGTAATATTAAAACTTATTTGATTCAAATAGATGATGAATTAAAAAAGTTAGAAAAGCAAAATATGAATGATAAAATAGATGATGATAATGATTCACTTTTGAAGTTTGTTGAAAAACATAAATTGAAAAGTATTACTATTAACAATAAAATTAAAATGGCTGCTTTGGCTGAAATTAGATTTGCAGAAAATTTAAAACCAGGCCTAACAGACAAAAATAAAAACGAAGAATATAAATTTCAAAATATGGTGATGTATTTATTTGGTATGAGATTTTGGAGAATATTGGGAGTGATGATGCTATTATTGTTGAAAATGAAGTTAAAGGTGACTGGTGGGTAGAAAAAGATAGTTCCAATATTGATCCTTTTTTGGAAGAAGAATTTAAAGAAAATCATCCAAATTCTTCTATTTCATTATTGAACTTCGATAATTTTTACCTTAAGTATTTGGATGAAATTATTGATAGCAATGATTCGAAAATTGAAATAAATAAATTCAGAAATAATCTTAATGATTATCTTTTCAGCAATGATATTATAAAATTAATAGAGTCAGACTTTTATGATAAAGTAACTGAGGATGAAATAAATAAATGTTTTATTGGTGAAACTATTAATGGTGGAAGTATTTGTGCGCTATATAATGTTGATATTACTGATATTAATGTTGAAAAAGATAAATTTTTTCCTTCATATGATTCTAGTGATGGAACTATTAATATAAAAACTAATATTACTGTGTATCTAGAATTGGTTGCATGTGAAGAATATGATAAAGAAACAATGCCTAATTATTACAAAGTTAATGCTAAATTAATATTAGATGCAACGTGTATTTACGATTTATTTTTAAATAAAAAAATAATTAGCGCTAAAATTCAATATGAAAAACATAAGATGCTTGATTCTGTAATCATTTCTTATAGTGAATATGAAAATGATGAATATGATGAATGTGATGACAATAATATTGGGCAATATGGAAATTGTACAGAATGTTCAGTTCCAATTAATGATGACAATTATGGGGATGGCACATTGTGTCATCATTGTTTTATTTCAAAGAATAATTAATTTAAAAATATAAAAGTGTATTAGTTTAGCGAATACACCCCTACAATTTAGGACGTTTGTAACAGTTTTACTCAGCACACACATTATTGAATGAATAGGTTTAATACAACTTAAGTATCAAACCTTTTATTTTGGTTTATAGGATAAATTCATATAACATTTTATTTAAAAACATGCAATTGTACGTTTGAAAAAAGTGCACTTTAAATGTCGAAAAAAGTGCATTTGTAGCCTTGAAAAAAGCGCAGTCTAATAGTAAAATTATATTAGAAGGTGATTAACTATGGCGATTAAGCTCGAAAATTATAAAGAACGATTAATTGATAAAACTATTGATTTATATTTAAAAACATTTAAAGCAATTCAAATTGTTGGCCCAAAATGGTGTGGCAAAACATGGACTAGTATGCATCATGGTAATTCTATCGTTAGATTAACTGATATAGAGAAAAGAAAACTATCTATACTTAATCCAAAGCTTATTTTAAAAGAGGATATTCCAGAGGTTATTGATGAATGGCAGCTAGTGCCAGAATTATGGGATGCCATCAGAAACGAATGTGATTTGAGGGTATCAAAAGGTAATTTTATTTTAACAAGCTCAACCGATTTACTAAACAAGAAAGAAAAAACTAAGATTAAGCATACTGGTACTGGTAGAATTATTAAAATAAATATGTTTCCTATGACAACATTGGAGTTGGGGAAATCTCTTGATTATATATCTTTGATGGATATGTATGAAGGAAAGGAAATTAATAAATTAGTTAATCCTTTTGATATTTATGAAATTACTAGACTAATTATAAATGGTGGATGGCCTGAAAATTTAGGCCTTTCAAATTTGGAAAGTGATGGCTTATTAGCACGTGAATATATAAAGTCAGTGGTAGAAAATGACGTTAACGAAAAATATAATGATGATAAATTTCTATTTGATTCACAGAGAATGATGATGATTCTTAAATCATTAGCAAGAAATGAGTCTAGTTATGCAGCAGAAGCAACAATTTTAAGAGATTGCTTTAATTTTAGTAGTGATGAAGAACAAACATTAAATAAAAGAACATTGTCTAGATATCTAGATATTCTAGAAAAGTTATACATTATAAATAATCAAGAAGCTTACTCAACTAATTATAGATCTAGTTCAAGGGTTGGCAAAAAAGTAAAGAGAAGATTCGTTGATCCGTCTCTTGCAGCTGCACTTTTGGGACTAACATCTGAAAAGCTAATTAATGATTTAAATACATTTGGATTATTATTTGAATCATTAGTAGTTAGAGATTTAAATGCATATATGGAATATTATAGAGGACATGTTTATGCTTTTAGAGATAATTTAAGTAATGATGAGGTTGATGCTATTGTTGAATTTAGTGATGGTGAATATGGTGCCATAGAAGTTAAACTAGGAGATAATCAAATAGATGAGGCAATAAAATCATTAACTAAATTTAATGATAAGGTAGAAAAAAAGCCTAAATTTCTATGTGTTGTTGTAGGTATAGGATCTGGTCTTACAAGAGATCCAAAATCTGGAGTATATATTGTTCCATACAATACTTTAGGAATGCATTTTAACAACTAGACTAATTCGCTTTAAATAAGGTTCGCTAACTATTATCAAATAAAAGAAAGAAATTTTTGTTTATAAATGCAAATTTTAAGAAAATCGTAAAGTTATAAAAACTAAAAGATTGATATTAAGATCATTTAAAGAATCAAATACAGATAATTTCCCCAATTATGCATCAGCAAACGGCGTTGGTGAAATGCATGGTTGGACAAAAAAGGCCATGAAAAGATAAATAACAATATAACTCTATGAACGTTGGGGTAGTGTTATTATAAATTAATTTTATATATCATAAGACCAAGAGGAGGGTATCAACATGGATATAATTAAGATTGAATTATTCATTAAAGAAAAAAGAAACAAGGAGGTTTAACTCAGGAGGGGTTGGTTAACAAATTAAATATAAGTAATAATTTCTATTATTATAGGAGGAATATATGGCGTATAAATATATTGATAGAATTAAACAAATGGAAGAGCTATTAGATGAGGGAAATCAGGTAGTAGCTGAATTTTACAAGGCTTATTCTAATTATGTTAAGTATCAAGAAAAAATGAATGTTCTTTTTGATTATTATGTTAATGGTAATTATCAGGAGGACTTTAAGGCTGATTCAGAGGGTTTAATTCCTAAGGATTTAAAAAGAGGAGTTCTTGATGAGGATTCAGTTTATGATTTAATTTATGATAATAAATACATTAAGGAAGAGCTTTTGAAAAAGGTTGAAGAAATTGAAAATGAATAAAAAATGGTCTTGGAATTTTTTCCAAGGCCATTTTAGCTTTAATTATTAATTTGGTAGATAAAAGTTCTTTTCAACATTAGCCTTGTAATCTCTAGGAGTAATACCATATTCTTTTTTAAAGGCTCTAAAGAAGCTTGTATAATCCTGGAAGCCACATTTATCATAGACATCAACAATCTTTGCTTCACTTCTTAATAGCTCCTTTGCTTTAACCAAGCGTTTCTTATTGATGTATTGCTTAATTGAGGTTCCGGTTTCATCCTTGAAGATATGCTGAACACGTGATACACTTAAGTTTACATTATTAGCTATATCCTCAATTAATAATTTTTTTTCAATATTATTAGTTATGAAGTCATTAATTTGAGATACTATAGCATTATTTATTTTGACATCCTCACTAGACTGAAAGCTAAATATTTTATTGAAGGTAAGGAGAAGAATGGAAAAGGTATTAATTAAAAGAAGGTCATCTCCATACTCGTTGCTGAATTGTACATTTAGTAAGGTGTTTATAAGCATATCGATTTTTTCTTTATTCTTTTCCGGAATTGAAATTTTAAAATTGTTATTTTTATTCATTATAGAAAACATTCTTAATAGGTTTGTGTTTCTAGTTGAGCATTGCAAAATTAGCTTTTCAGAAAAGTTTAGGACAATACGATCTGATTTTGAAGTGATAATTTCATTTAGCTTATGAAGCTTATCTGGCGAGATAAAAATTACATCACCTGGTTGAAGTATAATTTTAGTATCTTCAATGCTATAGGAAACCTTACCTGTTTTAATATATAAAATCTCATATAAATCATGATGATGATAATCAGAAAAGATATTACCAAGGCTAGTTTTCTTAATGGTAATACATTCAGGATATAATGAGGCTTGTAAAATGTTATTACGCCTGCTCATGGTCTTTTCGTTTATATAATTTTCTATCTGATTTGAGGATAATCCTTTTTTAATGTTACTATTTCCCATATTCTATCACCCGTGTATAATTATAGCACGTTTTGCAATTAATAGCGACTAAAATTGCAATTTACATTGCATTCACGATTTCTTATAATAAAGTTAAAGGGATAAGTGCGTGATTTTGCACTTTAAAATTAATATAGGAAAGGTAAAAAAACATGAAAATGAAAATGTCATTTAGATGGTACGGCGAGTCAGACCCTATCAGCTTAGAGTACATAAGTCAAATTCCAGGAATGCGCTCAATCGTATCTGCAGTTTATGATGTTAAGCCAGGAGAGGTATGGCCTGAAGAGTCTTTAGAAAAGATGACTAAAGCATGTCAAGAAAACCATTTAATATTCGATGTAGTTGAATCTATTCCAGTACATGAAGATATTAAATTGGGTCGTGGAGATGTAGATCATTTATTAGATGTTTATTGTGAAAACATTAGAAGATGTGCTCGTCATGGCGTAAAATGTATTACTTACAACTTTATGCCTGTGTTTGACTGGACTCGTACTCAATTAGATAAGAAAGCTCCTGATGGAAGTACATCATTAGTTATGTATTGGGACCAAATGAAGGGCTTAGATCCTCTTAAAGATGATATTCATCTTCCAGGTTGGGATTCAAGCTATACACAGGAAGAGGTTCGTGAGCTTATTAGTGCCTATGGGGAATTAGGCGAAGAAGGTTTATGGAAGAACCTAAAGAGATTTTTAGATGCTGTTATTCCTGTTGCAGAAGAGGAAGGCGTTAAGATGGCAATTCATCCTGATGATCCACCATATCCAATCTTTGGGTTGCCAAGAATCATTACAAATGAAGCAAATTTAGACAGATTCTTAAAGCTATATGATAGTCCTGCTAACACATTATGCTTGTGTACAGGTTCATTAGGTTGTGCTAAGTCTAATGATGTTGTTGCAATGGTTAGAAAGTATGCAGCAATGAAGAGAATCGGATTTATGCACATTCGTAATGTAAAAATTATGGATGATGGCTCTTTTGAGGAAAGAGCACACTTGTCATCATGCGGTTCTTTAGATATTTATGAGATTGTTAAAGCTTTAGTTGATAACGATTATGATGGTTATGTAAGACCTGATCATGGTCGTATGATTTGGGGGGAAACAGGTAAACCTGGTTATGGTTTATTTGATAGAGCTTTAGGAGCAACATATATTAATGGCTTATTTGAAGCCTTAGAGAAGGAAAAGGAGAACAAGTAATATGGGATACTATAATGACAAAGTTGTAGTAGTAACTGGTGCTGGCGGTGTTTTATGTTCAATTATCGCTAAAGCATATGCAAAGGAAGGTGCTAAGGTTGCCCTTCTAGATTTATCTTTAGAAAATGCTGAAAAGAAAGCTAAAGAAATTACAGATTTAGGTTATGTAGCAAAGGCCTATATGTGCAACGTTTTAGTTAAGGAATCAATCGAAGCTGCACACGAAGCAATTTTAAATGACCTAGGAAGCTGCGACATTTTAATTAATGGTGCAGGTGGAAATAATGCTCGTGCTAATACAGATGATGAATTCTTCGCGCATGAGGATTTAGGTCAAATGAAGACTTTCTTCGACTTAGATCAAAAGGGTGTTGAGTTCGTATTCAGCTTAAATTATATGGGTACATTATTACCTACTCAAGTTTTTGCTAAGGATATGATTAATAAGAAGGATGCTTCAATTTTAAATATTTCATCAATGAATGCATTCACACCATTAACTAAGATTCCTGCATATAGTGGTGCAAAGGCTGCAATCAGTAACTTCACAAAGTGGTTAGCTGTTCACTTCGCTCACACTAATATCCGTTGCAACGCAATTGCTCCAGGATTCTTTGTTACAGCACAAAATAAGAATTTATTGTTTAACGAGGATGGTACACCAACAGCTCGTACTAATAAGATTTTAAGAAATACACCAATGGATAGATTCGGTGAAGCTGAAGAATTAATTGGTGCATCATTATTCTTAACTAATACTGAAACTGCATCATTCATTAATGGTGTAGTACTACCAATCGATGGTGGTTTCAGCGCTTATAGTGGTGTATAATACATATAAAAATAATAGATAAAAAGGGGTAGGCAAATGCGTAAAAAAATATCTTTAATGGATAATTGGCTATTCACCTACACTAAAGATAATACAAAGACTTTGGTAAATTTACCTCATACTTGGAACAATATTGATGGCCAAGATGGTGGTAATGATTATTATAGAAGTTCTTGTGTATATGAGCGTGAGGTAGATGCACCTGAATTTGATAAAGAAACAGAAGACGTTTATTTAACCTTTGATGGTGTTAATGCTTCAGCAACTGTAATTTTTAACGGTAAAGAGGTAGCAAAGCACGATGGTGGTTATTCCACCTTCCGTGCCAATGTTACTGATTTAATAGAGGCAAAAAACGAGATTAAGGTAATTGTAGATAACAGTGTTAATGACAAAGTTTATCCTCAAAATGCCGATTTCACTTTCTATGGTGGAATTTATCGTGATGTAGATTTTTTAATTGTTAACAAGAAAAGATTTGATCTTGATTACTATGGTACGCCAGGCATCAAATATTTTTCTAAAATTAGTAAAAGCGCTGCCGATATAGTTGTGACTACATATACAAAATTTAAAGATAGTGTAATAGTTGAATTATACGATAACGAAAATAAACTAATTGATAGTCAAAATGGTAGTGAAGTAACCTTCACACTTACTAATCCACATTTATGGGATGGTATCGAAGATCCATATTTATACAAAATCGTAGCTAAAATTGTTGAAAACGGTGTTACTTTAGATGAAATCAGCACAAACTGTGGTGTTCGTTCATTTAAGTTTGATAGCCGGAAGGGTTTCTTCCTAAATGGTAGAAGCTATCCTTTACATGGTGTAAGCCGTCACCAGGATCGTAAGCTTTTGGGTAATGCTATTAGCTATGAAATGATGGATGAGGATTTAAAATATATCCTTGAGGTTGGAGCAAACTCCGTGCGTTTGGCTCATTATCAACACAATCAATATTTCTATGATTTATGTGATAAATATGGTTTAGTAGTTTGGGCTGAAATTCCTTATATTAGTGAGCATTTACCAAATGGTAGAGAAAACACTATTAGCCAAATGAAGGAATTAATCATTCAAAATTACAATCACCCTTCAATTGTTACCTGGGGTATTTCAAATGAAATTACTATTAAGGATAACAATCGTAAGGATATGTTAGATAATCATTATGTTTTAAATAAGCTTTGTAAGGAAATGGATCCTACACGTGTTACATCATTAGCATGCTTTGCAATGTGTACACCTTTCCATCCTGTAACAAAGGTTACTGATATAATTGGTTGGAATTTATATTTAGGCTGGTATGTACCGTTCAAGTGGTTAAATGACTGCTTTATGCGTTTCTTCCATATCTTATATCCAAATAAGCCACTATGCTATAGTGAGTATGGTGCAGAGGGTATGCCTAACTTACATTCTCGTCATCCAAAGCGTGGCGACCATACTGAAGAATATCAAGCGATTTATCATGAATATATGCTAAAATGCTTTGATCGTCATCCGTTTATGTGGGGGCATTATGTATGGAATATGTATGACTTCGCTGCTGATGCGAGAAATCAAGGCGGCGAGCCAGGTATGAACCATAAGGGCTTAATGACATTTGATCGTAAGACTAAAAAAGATAGCTTCTACCTATATAAAACATGGTGGAGCAAGGAGCCTGTTTTACATATTACCTCAAAGAGATATGTAAATCGAGAAGGCAAAAAGACTTTAATAAAGGTTTATTCAAATCAAAAGACAGTATCTTTATATGTTAATGATAAATTAGTTGATACTAAAACTGCTGATAAGATTTTCAAATTTAAAATCAAAATGGCAGATATCAATAATATTAAGGTTATTGCTGGTGATTTAACTGATACTGCAGTAATTAAGAAGGTAGCGAAGGCTGATCCAAGCTACAAGCTAAAAGAAACTGACAGTAAAAACTGGATGTAATTTAAAAAAAGATAGTTCGTTTTAAAATAAATTTTTGGGGGCGGGTCATATGAAATATATATCTTTCGTAGTACCAAGCTATAATGCAGAAAAATATTTAAATAAATGTGTTGATTCCTTATTAATTGGTGGTGAGGATGTTGAAATCATCATCGTTAATGATGGGTCAACTGATAGAACTATCGAAATCGCTAACGAATATGGGAATAAGTACCCTAATATCGTTAGAGTAGTAGATAAAGAGAATGGTGGCCATGGTTCTGGCTTAAATGTGGGAATCAAATTGGCCACGGGTCTTTATTTTAAATGTGTTGACTCAGATGATTGGGTTGATAAGGATGCATATTTAAAGCTTTTAGAAACAATTAAAACTAATTTAAATAAGGAAATTGAGCCTGATTTATATTTGACAAATTATGTTTTTGAAAGATTAGATTTAAATAAGCAATGCGTTGCTGGTAATAGAAAAAGATTTAAGTGTAATGAATTAATCACCTGGGATCAGGTAAAAAGGTTCCATTTAGGTGAATTTGCAATGATGCATTCATTAGTTTTCAAATTAAGTGTAATTAGAGAATCTAATTTAGTTTTACCTGAGCATACCTATTATGTTGACTCGATTTTCACTTATAAACCATTAAAATATGTACATACTCTATATTATCTTGATGTAGATTTTTATAGATATTATGTAGGTAGACCAGAACAAAGTGTAACGTTTAGTAATATGACTAAAAACTGGCGTATGCAGTTGAAGGTAATGCGTGAATTATCTCTAGTCTATTCTTTAGAGGAAATAAAAGCGCTACCGCGAAAGCATAGAAGGTTTATGATTCATGATTTAATTGTTAAGTCATATTTAACTTTATTTTACATAATGGCTGGCTACAGCAAGGAAAGAAAGAAAGCCTATAACGAGTATTTCAAGGAATTTAAAGAGAAGAACAGAAAATTATATTATAAGCTTCGTTATAGAACATATTTTATCTTTCCATTTACATTAGTTATGCCGCTTCGTAGATTAGTTGTAATGATTGGCTACAAGGTGGTATGTAGAAAGACTAATTGGAACTAGTCTTTCAAACGTCGCGCTATTTCGATATTTAAGCGCTATATAAATATTAAATATTATTTAAAAAATCAGAGGAGGAAAAAGAGATGGATTTTTTAAAGAAATTCTTTAGTGGCAAATCTTATGGATTTTATGTTACTTTAGTTGTTTCATTATTACTATTAGTTTCTGGTAGCGTTTACGTTTCAATGTACGGAAATGATCAAAGAGACTATCAAATTTGGACAACAGTATTATTATTTATTGGCTTTGCACTATCTATTGTTCTAATTGCGTTAAGACAAGACAAGTATACTCCATATGTTCAAGGGGCATTTGGACTAGCAGCATTATTGTTCTTTGTACGCAAGATTTATTGGTATGTATCAGAAGTTTTTGTTGGTATTGATGAGGTAGCTTTCAATTCTAAATTCATTACATGTACAACTTTATTTGTTATTTTATTCATAGCAACATTAGTAAACTGCTTCTTACCACAAGTAAAGAAAGAGGTGTCTAGTAATGAATAAAGGTAGAAAATTAGGTTTAAAAATAGGTTTAGTTGCAACTACTGTATTATTTGGTTTCACAACTACAGGTGTTTCAATCGCAAAAGAAAACAGAAAACAAATTTCTGAATCTTTAGGTCAACCTACTTTTGAAATTGTACACGGTGAAAATCAACAGGAAGATTTATATAAATCAAAATATAATTCAATCAAGGAATTATCAGCAGCAGGGCATGCATTAGTTAAAGATATTGAAGCAGATGGTGTATCTTTATTAATGAATAACGACAATGCATTACCAGTTGCAAAAGGGTCAAAGGTTACATTATTTGGTGTAAGCTCAGTAAAACCAAGCTATGGTGGACATGGATCTGCTCACGCTAGAAATCCACAACATCAAGTAGACCTAAAGGAAGGCTTAGAGAAAGCTGGATTTAAGGTTAATGATGTTATGTATGATTTTGTAAAAGAACAATTAGCTAACAATACATATAAGCTTTCATCTAGAGGTGGCTTACCAAAGGATATGCCATTCTCTGACTTTGAAGGTAATGCTGATTTAGTTAATTCATTAAATGATTACAGTGATGTAGCAATTATGACTGTTTCACGTACCGGTGGTGAAGGTGCGGACGTTGTTTTAAGCGAATCAACAGATGGTTTAAAATTAACTACAGAAGAAAGATCATTATTAGAGGGCTTAGGAAAATTAAAGAGAGAAGGAAAGGTAAAGAAGGTTGTATTATTATTAAACGTTTCTAACCAAATCCAAACAAGTGAAATTAATGATCCAAGCTTCGGTATTGATGCAGCATTATGGATTGGTCAAGTTGGTATTAATGGTACTGAAGCAGTTGCTGAAATTTTAAACGGTACTATTAACCCATCTGGTGGTCTTCCAGATACATATTGGTATAATCATAAGGATAATCCAGTAGTTGCTAACTATGGTAACTTCACATATCCAAACAGAGATTCTTTCCCTGAATTACCTAAAGCAACAAGAGGTGACCACTATGGTAGATATGTTACTTACCAAGAGGGTGTATATTTAGGCTATAGATATGCTGAAACTCGTTATTTTGATACAGTTATGAATAGAGAAGGTAATGGCAATTTTGATTATTCTAAGACTATTTCTCATCCATTTGGTTATGGTTTATCATATACTACATTTGAATATAGCGATTTCAAGGCTACAAAAACTAAAGAAGGCTATACTTTATCAGTAAAGGTTACTAATACTGGTGAGGTTGCTGGTAAGGAAGCAGTTCAATTCTATATTCAAAAGCCTTATACAAACTTTGATATTGAACGTGGTATTGAAAAGCCAGCTACAGAATTAGTTGAATTTGGCAAAACTAAGGTTTTAGAGAAAAACGAATCAGAAGTTGTAACAGTTAATGTACCTGAAGAAATGTTAAGAGTTTACGATCGTAAGGTTGATAAGACATACATTGTAACTGAAGGTGATTATTTATTCACAGCAGCTAGTGATGCTCATGAAGCAACTAATAACTTCTTAGCACATGCTGGTAAAACAACAGCCAATGGTATGACTGAAAATGGAAATGCTAATTTAGTAAAGAGCTTCCATCATGCTTATGATAATATTAATTTTGCAAAATCTAGAGCAACTGGTTCAAGAATCACTAACTTATTCGAGAAAGCAGAAATTAATAATTATGAAGGTAACCATTTAGATTACTATACAAGAAGCAATTGGTCTAAAGAATTACGTAAGGATATCAAGTTAAATCAACAAATGGTTGATATCATCATGAGCCAAGAAAACTCAGATAACATTCAATCTGATAATGGTGAATACCCAACATATGGTGCAAATAATGGTTTAAGCTTAATTAACTTATTCAAGGATTCTGATGGCAATTTAATTGATTATGATGATCCAATTTGGAATTCATTCCTAGATCAATTAACATTTAAAGAGACAGCTGATTTAATTTCAGAAGGCTTCCGTATGAGTGCTGCATTAGAAAGATTAGGCAAGCCACAAACTATGGATCACAATGGTCCTACAGGCTTAACTGAGCCTTATTCAAAGGGTAATGGTTTTGCTAATAAGCTTAACGATCCTGATAAGGATCTTACACCTGTTAACTATACTACTATTCCAGTATTAGCAGCTACATTCAATAAGGATTTAGCTAAGCGTTTTGGAGAAATGATTGGTGAAGATGCATTATGGGCTGGTTATAATGGTTTCTATGGTATTGGTTTAAATACTCATAGATCACCATATGAAGGTCGTGCATACGAATACTTCTCTGAAGATCCATTCTTATCTGGTACATTAGCAGCTATTGAAACAAAGGAAATTCAAGATCGTGGTTGTAACGCATTTATTAAGCACTTTGCTTTAAATGATCAAGAAGTTAACCGTTCAGGTGTAAATGTTTGGACAAATGAACAAGCTTTACGTGAAATTTCATTACGTCCTTACGAATATGCAGTAATTGATGGACATGCAGCTAATACAATGATTTCATTAAGTAGAGTTGGTTTAGAGCAAGCAACTGGTTGCAAGGCTTTATTAACTGATTTCTTACGTGGTGAATTAGGTATGTTAGGTTATGCAGTATCTGATATGTGGATGTTACAATATAAGGCACCACAACTTCCTAACTTCTTAATGGCTGGTCTAGATATTCCTGATGGACAATTAGCAAAAGATAAAGTTTATGACAAGTATGAAACAGGTCACTCTGAAGTAGCATGGCGTATGCGTGAAGCTGCAAAGCGTACTATGTATGCAACATTACATAGCAATGCAATGAATGGCTTTGACACTGATACAAAGATTGTTCGTATTACTCCACCATGGGAAATCGCAGCAAATGCAGGTTTAGGTGTTGTATCAGCTTTATGGGCAGGCTGCCTAGTATGGGGTACAACTGAAATCGTATTATACGTTAAAAAAAGAAAAGAAGAGACTAAATAATAGTTTCTAGTTAAAAAGTGTCACGTGATTAAAAAACACGTGACACTTTTTTGTTGTGTCCAGGCATGACACTAATCTTACTTGTGAAAGTCCAGTGGTGAATATTTGTCGCTAGCTTATCAGAATAAATTTTAATAATAGTAATTTCATTAGACAAAGAAAGTATATAGTAAAATTACGAGTCTAAGGATAGAAACTCAATGATGTCAAATGTTAGATGATGGGGTTAACAAACTGAAATCTGATGTCAAACGTAAAACCAAAACGGTAAATTAAGAGGTTGGGATATGAAAGATTAGCATATTACCATGGGAGGACATAACGGAATATCCTCGATATTGTCTGATAAAGAGACATTTAGTTAGGGAGTTAGCTGAGGTCATAATAGATATAATAAAACACTTAATGGCCCAATGTATATGTTTCTATTTGCTGTGAAGAATGTTCAAGTATTCTGTCATAAAGAGATAGTATAGGCTTGCAAAACATAAATGAACTATATGCAACTGATAGAATGAAAAAAAGTAACTTGCTTGTGATAAAAGGCTAATAATTCACAAAACTTAAGCTTTACGCAAATTTTCTTAAAGATAGGTATAATAGGGAAAGGCTTAGTTGCATCAACAATAATTGGACTACTGCAAGGTGGACCACTGGGACAAGTGCTTTCAAATATTTATTAAACTAAGTTTGATAATGAATTAAAAATTAGAGGATCATACTTTGAAATGTAGAATTATGATTGTGATATTTTTTAAAAGAGAAAATCCACAAATAGAGGGGATTTACTTAGTAATCGATTGGTCGCAAATAAAACTGTTTATAAAAGTATAAACTACCAGACCAAAGGTTGTAAACATAATCTAAGTGATGATAGAGTTAAGAAGCCAGTACCGCAAGGTGTAATTAAAGGTAAAAGTTAAATAAAATGTTTCTCTACCCGATTAAATTATACTTTAATTAAAAAAACATATAGAAAAAGCATTAATGTGAAAAAGAAATTTTTCAGATGATTGTTCAAAATGATAGCGCTTTATTTGAAAACAATAATTAGTTACAAAAAGAGGCGGTTCTCCCACAAAAAAACCACAAAAAACCACAAAAAAACCACAAAAAACCATAAAAAGGTTGAATAAATCGACAAAATAGTATATTATATATACTATAAAACTACGATAAAGTAAGAAGGAGAGAAAAAAATGAAAAATTTAAAAAAGATTTTATTAGTAGTATTATTAGTTTTAAGTTTAGGCTTATTTACAGCATGTGGCGGCAACGAGGTAGGAGGTAATACAAATCCAGAGCCAACACCTACCCCTACTCCAACACCTACTCCAACACCTACTCCAAATCCTGATCCTAAACCAGAACCAAAGCCTGAAGAGGTTAAAATTGCTGGCCGTAAGTTATTAACTGGTTCTGTTGGCAATTTTGGTGGTGTTAATTGTGATGTATATATTGATGGTGCTGATACTGCATATATTGATGTTACAACAAAAATGGAATCTATGAATGGTATGTTTGATAAGAAGGGAACATATAAAAAGGTAGAAAACACATATACATTTACGTTTGGTGATACTGTACTTACTACATCATATGATGAAGCAAAAAAAGAATTTACAATCCCTTCATATAAAATTCCTGGTCAGCAAGAGACATTAGATTTTAAATTAGTTGGTAAAGAACCAGTTAAATTAATGAGTGCTAGGGTTCCTGATTTTGGCGGTGTTGATTGCGAAGTATACTTAGAAATTGGTGATACAGCTTTATTTGATATTACTACACAGTATGATTTTATGAATTCATCAATGGACAAGCGTGCAAAGTTCACTAAGGATGAAGCAGGTGTTTATACATTTGCATTTGATGATAAGACAACTATTAATACATCATACAATAAAGAATTAAACTTATCTGTTTTAGAATATGTTGTTAAAGGTGGCGAAAAGACTTTAACCTTCTTATTAACTACTGTTGCTGCAACTAAGTTAGCAACTGGTACAGTTGAAGCTATGGGTACTCAAATTACTTGTACAGTATATTTAGTTGGTGACAAGGCGTTCTTTGATGTGGAATCTGCTTATGCACCTGCAAACCAAAAGGCAGATATGGTTGGTACCTATACACTTACTGATGGCACTTATACTTTTACTGTTGCTGATAAGACTTATACTAAAGAAGCTGGCAAGCCTTTCACATATACTTTCTTAGTTGAAGGCAACCCACTTGATGTTGAACTTAAGTAATTAAAACTAATTTATAATTTTAAGGAGGATAAAAATTCTCCTTTCAGACCGTTGACAAAGTTGCTCATCGAGCATACTTGGTCATTCGGTCTTTTTTTTATCCTTACTTTGACATAAAAAGTTGAATTTAAGGTTTTAAGCCTAAAATCACCCATATTTTATTGTGCTTTCACTCCTTTTTATAAATTTATTTTATTTGTTTTGAAAATAAGATAGTTTGTCAACAAAGTGGGAGGAGAATTAAAAATCCTTCTTTTTCATAAATTAAAAATCCTTCTTTTTCGTTCCCTTGTCATTTTTTAGTAAAAATTATATAATAAGATGTGGGTGATTTTATGGAAATAAATTACTATAAATGGTATAGCTATGAGTTAAAAAGAGATATGGAATATAAGATTTATGGCACTAAAGGTAAGCCTTTTATTTATTTTCCTACACAATATAATAGATTCTATGAGGTTGAAGAAAAAGGAGTAGTTGATACTCTTAGATATCTAATAGATGGTGAACAAATAGTTTTAATTTCATGTGATAGCTTAGATTCGGAATCACTCTCTAATTATGGCTATTGGGATAAAAATAAACGTCTAGAGCTTTATGAAGACTATTATAATTACTTTTTTAATGAACTGTATATAGCTTTAAAAGGGAAGTTTGGCTTTAGTGAATTACCTATAGTTTTTGGAATGTCCTTTGGTGCTTATCAGGCGATGAATTTCTTTTTGAGAAGGCCAGAGCTTTTCAGTGGTGTATTTGCGATGTCAGGAATTTATCGAATTAGTTTTTTTATTAAGGATTATTATAATGAATTAGCTTTTTATAATTCACCAATTGATTCTGTAATTATGCTTAATAATCCTGCTTATATAAAGCTATATAATAAGAAGAAAATTATGATGATTGTATCAAATGGGGCCTTTGAAAATGACTCTTACAATGATACAGTTGATTTAGAACGTGAATTTAATCGTAAGGGTATAAAAAATGAGACTTATTATTGGTCAAATAATTATCCTCATGATTTTAGTAGTTGGAATATATATTTAAATTATTACATTAAAAAATTTTTAGATTAGCGGAGGGCCTAAGATGAAGAGGTTTTTTAAAATATTATTAATGTCGTTTTTGATTTTTATTAGTGTTTTTGCACTAGTTATAGTTATTTTTAATTGTACTAAATTTTTAGTATATAAGGATTATTTTAATATTAGTACTGATTTGACGGTTAATGAAGGTCTTGGCGATGGCTACGTTCCACAGGGGGTTACTAAGGTAATGGTAAATGATCAAGATGTTTACATTACAAGTGGTTATATGTCTAATAAAAAGCCAAGTAGATTGTATGTTATTAAACCTAAGATTACCTATTATGTTGAGGTTTTACTTAATGATTATGATTTAAGCTATGGTCATTTTGGAGGAATAACCTCAACTAAAGAGCATGTTTTCTTGTCCTGTGATGGTAATGTTTATACGCTAGAGCTAAAGGATATTTTAAAGGCTGAATATGTTAAGCTAACAAGCCCTGAGCAAAATGATGTTAGAATTACAAACACCTTCCAAACTGGTGTAGCAGCAAGCTACGTTTATGCTGATTTAAATGATCAAAACATATATGTTGGTGAATTTGCTGGACATAAATATCAGCCAAATCATGATACATTAGTAAATGGTGGTAAGGATACTTATCATTCTTATGTTGAAAAATACAATGTAGATGATGTTATTAGTAAAAATACAGCTAAACCATTATTAAAATATGCCGTAAGAGACTTAGTTCAAGGCTTTGCGATAACTGATGATAAGATTTTATTGTCAACATCTTGGGGCGTTTCATCATCTAATTTCTATAGCTATAGCCTTCCTACTGAGTTTGATGATGAGGAAAATAAAATTTATTATTTAGATGATAGATATCTTCAAAGAACAATTTCAGCTCCACCTATGAGCGAGGCCTTAGATTATGATGGCAAGCAATTTATAACTTTATATGAATCAGCATCTAATAAGTATATTTTTGGTAAATTTTTCTTTGCCAATAAAATAGTAGGGCTTGAAATATGATAGTTGAATTAACTAATATGTGTTTGATTCATTACGATAATAAAATATTATTTTTAAATCGTAAAAAGACCTCTTGGCCAGGTATAACCTTTCCTGGTGGTCATGTTGAGGATAATGAAAGTGTTTATACTAGCGTTATTCGGGAGGTTAAAGAGGAAACAGGTCTTGAGCTTGAAAATTTAAGATTTGTTGATATTATTGAGTGGAATGTTAAAGAAAATCGAGAAATTTCTTTATTGTTTGAGGCTGATGCCACAAGCAATAAAATTATTTCCTCTACTGAGGGTGAAGTATTTTTTGCCGATTTAGATGAGGTTGGTAAAGAAAATTACTCACAGGATTTTGATTTAATTTTAAAAAAATATAAATTAATATAAAAGAAAAGTCTGTTTTTTCTCTTTTAATATGTTAGTGAGGATTTAGGATGAATAAATATTTAGATTTATTTTTGTCTTTTTCTAAAATTGGTCTTTTTACATTTGGCGGTGGCTATGCTATGCTTCCTCTAATTGAAAGAGATATGGTAGAAAAGAAAAAATTAATAAGTGGAGAGGAAATGACAGATATTGTTGCGGTTAGTGAATCAACCCCAGGCCCTTTGGCAATTAATTGTGCTACCTTTGTTGGATATAAGGTTGGAGGATTTTGGGGTGCGTTAATTTCAACGCTTTCGGTTGTTTTTCCACCCTTTGTTATTATTTTAATAATATCTTTATTTCTAAAGGAGTTTTTGGCCTTAGAATACGTTAAATACGCCTTTATGGGAATTAAGGTAGCGGTTGCTATATTAATTCTGGAAGCTGCGATAAAGCTCTTTAGAAAGGCTAAAAAAGGCCTATTCTTTTATGCTATATCAGTAACTAGCTTACTATTAGCTTTGTTTTTAACTGAGGTTGAACCAGCTTGGATAATTTTAGCAAGTGGAATTATTGGTGCTATCTATAGCTTAATTATGGCAAGCATTGAGAAGAAAAAAAAGGATGGTGAAGATGATGCCCCTATGGCTTGATTTATTTTGGACATTCTTTAAAATTGGTGCCTTAACCTTTGGCGGTGGCTATGCAATGATTCCTATGATTAAGGCTGAAACCATCAGTAAGGGCTGGATTACAGAAGAGATGCTAGTGGATTTCTTAGCGGTTAGTGAATCAACCCCAGGTCCCTTTGCAGTTAATATTTCAACCTTTATTGGTAATAGCCAATTAGGTGTATTAGGTGCTTTTTTAGCTACCTTAGGTGTTATTTTACCATCATTTATAATTATTCTAATTGTTTATCAATTCTATAAGCGTTTTATTAGTAATCGCTATGTAAATGGTGCGTTAACTGGCTTAAGGGCTACAGCCTTAGGTTTAATATTTAGTGTTGGCATAACCTTAATTTTTAAGGAAATATTTTCAGTTGATTTTATTATGATGGTTAGAAATTTTACTAAATTCAAGGGTGAATATAGCTTTAACTATGTGTCATTAATATTCTTTGGTATTTTGATTGCTATTCAGGTTATTTATAAATTAATAACGAAGAAGAGTCTAAATACAATTGTATTTATTTTAATTGCGGCTTGTTTAGGTATGCTTACCTACGGCTTAATTTTGTAGGAGGTTTTATGGATAAAATTAAATTAATTTTAACAGATATGGATGGAACACTTTTACATAATGATAAAAGTCTTCCTAAGGGTTTTTTTGAGTTGGTTGATGATTTAACTAGTAGAGGTATTTTATTTGGCATTGCCTCAGGTAGAAGCTACTCTTCCTTAAGTGATACCTTTGAAGTGATTAAGGATAAGCTTATTTTTATTTGTGATAATGGTACAGCTGTTTATCATCACGATGAGTGTATTTATAATGATGAAATGTCTTTTCAAGATCTACATTTAATTCATTCATTAATTAAGGGCAAAAAGGATTCTTATATGATTTTTTGTGGCTTAAAGGGTGCATATGTTTTTGCAAATGATGATAATAAATTCCATGAGAACACTAAAATGTATTATCATAATATTACTTTGATTGATGAATTAGAGGATATTGATGATGTAATTATCAAGATTGCAATTTATGATGCTGATTCAGCTAAGGATAATTTGTTGCCTTTATTTAAGAATTTGAAGAAGGAATTGGTTGCGGTTAATAGTAGTATAAATTGGGTGGATATTAGTAATGCTGGTATTTCTAAGGGTAGTGCTTTAGGGCTAGTTCAAAAGAAATTTAATATTAGCCAAAAGGAGACAATGGTCTTTGGTGATTACATTAATGACCTTGAGCTTTTAGAGTCTGCTTATTATAGCTACGCTATGGCAAATGCAGTTCCTGAAATCAAGAGTGTTTCTAATTTTGTGGCACCTTCAAATGAAGAAGATGGAGTTTTACAGATTTTAAGGGAGTATTTTTACTAAAAGATTTTTAAAACTTTGCTTAATTTTGAAAAAATGGTATCATTAAAGAGGAAAGAAGGAATTAGTATGGAAAATTTAAATGAAAACGTTATTATTCGCTATAATAAATCCTTTGAAGCTAAGCTATGTTTAACTAAAGAAAATATTAAGGATTATTATTTGGAAATCTTATCTAATATATTAATGCATGAACGTGTTCGCCATCGTGTAGGCTGGACCATAGATAGCTATTTTTATGGTCGTGAGCAAATTGCTAAAATAAATGTAAGAAGTAATGCTTTATGCCTATATTTAGCTTTAGATCCTAATGATTATTTAGAGAGTAAATATAAGCTTTTGGATGCAAGTGAAGTTAAAAGATATGCTAAAACTCCATTACTATTAAAAATTACTGGAGCGAGAACCTTTAAGTATGCCTTTGAATTATTAAATGATTTATACGATAAGTTTGAATTAGCTGATACTGTAGATTCAATCGACACTGATATGCTAATTAAACGCTATGTAAATCGTCCTCTTACTGTTTTACTTGAGGAAGGCTTAGTTAAGGAAGTAAGAAAGAGAAGTAAGCTTTCAGTTACTCGTAACAAAAATACTAATTTAGTTAGTATAAAATTTTATGTTAAAAAGATGAACCCTAATTATGATGTTAAAACATTATATTTAGTTGGTAATATTAAAGAGCTAGGTGCTTGGGATTTAGACAAGGCCTTAAAAATGGAATATGTAAATGACCATTTTGAGCTAAATGTTTTATTACCTAAGGAGCATTTAGAATTTAAGATTCTTGAAAAGAAGAATTGGAACTTTGTAGAAAAGGGTATGTGGTGTGAGGAAATTGTTAATCATCATTACGATTTAGATTGTGATTGTGAGATTGAGGATTTAATTTTCAACTTTAACCATAGAAGATAATTTATGATAGAAAAAGATAATATTTTTAAGTCGGCAATTTTAGGCTGCTTTATTGGCTTGGCAATTATAATTCCTGGCTTTAGTGGGGCTCAGCTTGCAATTATTTTTAAGATGTATGATAGGATAGTTGAGGCTTTAGGTAATTTATTTACCAAAAAGAGTATTTTATTCCTATTACCAATCCTATTAGGAGCTATTCTTGGCTTTGTTTTAGGCTTAGTAACGGTAAGATTCTTATTAGAATTATCAATGTTTGCGATAATTGCTCTATTTGCGGGAATGATGCTTGGCGGTATGCCTTCTATTTTTGATGAAATAAAGGATACTAAGTTTAATAAGAAATATATTATTAATATAGTAATAGGCCTAATAATTCCAATTTCAATTAGTGCTATTGCAATTAATACAAATTTAAATTTAAGTAATTTATTAGTTGATATTCCTTGGTATATGTATTTAATCTGCTTAGGAATTGGCGTTTTAGTTGCCTTAACACAATTGATTCCTGGTTTAAGTGCAACAGCCCTATTAATGTCCTTTGGCTTATATCACGCATTATTAGATTCACTTCATTTTGATGTGCTTAAGAATAATCCTTTAATTATTTTAGTATTCTTATCTATTATTGTAGGTGGATTCTTAGGAGTTATTTTAATTTCTAAGCTTATAAATAAGGCTTTGGTTAAATATAAAACAGGCTTTTACTATGTAATTATTGGCTTATGCTTATCAAGCATTGCTTGTATGTTCTATAATCCAGAAATTATGGAATTTTATAGAAGCTGGGATTCTAGCTCATATATTCATATTATTGTAGGTGTTATCCTATTTATAGTAGGTACTCTAGTGGTTTATTTTGGTTATCGTTATACTGAGAAGAAAAAGACTATAGAGGCTACAGTAGTAGAAGAAAAACAAGAATAAATAAAATGGTATTAAGTTTGGAGCTTAATACCATTTTTTGCTTAAAAATATAAAAAATAAAAGCCTAGATTCAATCTAAGCTTTAATTATCTAACTGGTGACCCGTACGGGGTTCGAACCCATAAATGCATGCGTGAAAGGCATGTGTGTTAACCGTTTCACCAACGGGCCAACTAGATTTATTTCTGCGCTAAAACGTTGCGCAATTAGTATTATACACGAAAAAAATATGAAGTCAACAAAAAAATTATTATTTTTAAAATATTTTTAATTAAAAAGGGGATAATAGCTTTAAAGAGGTATTAATTTGTTTACTTTATGGGGATTTTTTGATATAATTTCTAGAGGTGATGTAGGTGCAAGAGAAGAACGAAAATTTAGGTAGTTTAGAACAATTTTATGATGTCTTTGATGCTTCATGTAGCTATTTATATGAGGTAACTAATAAGAAACAATATTTTGATTTAATATTACTTACGACTAAAAATATTTTAGCAGGTGAGGTTCTAAATGATTTAGAAACTGAACAAGTAGAAAAATTAAATGAAATTTATAAGCCACTTATAGATATTGACTTTTCGGTTGAAGATATTAGAAAAGCGATGCAGGCTCAGGTTTTAAAGGGTATTAAGGAAATGAATTTAGAAAATGGATTAGTTACTCCAGATTCAATTGGTATCTTTATAACCTATTTAATTTCTCGTTTAAACCCAAAGGATAAGAAGGAAGTTAGTATTCTTGATCCATTAATGGGATCTGGCAACCTAATTATGACTATAGCTAATCACTTAAATTTAAGCTTAAAGCTTTATGGCTGTGATCATAATGAATGGTTTACCAAGCTTGCCAAGGCATTAGCCGACCTAATTAGTGAGCCAATAGATATTTATCTACAGGACACTTTAAATTTAAATCTATGCCAAATGGATTATATTGTCTTTGATATGCCTAATATCAATAGTGAGGGAAATTATTTTCCTTATGAAGCAATATTACATTATGTCAAGATGTTAAGTGACGGTGGGTTCATAATAGGTGTTGTAGGTAATGATTTCTTTGATCATGATAGGAATCAAAATTTTAAGAAGGAATTAATGAAGGATTCTACTATTATTGGTATCGCAGAGCTTCCTGATGGCTTTTTCCAAAATAAGCCAAAGAGTATTATTGTTATTCAAAAGAAGGTCTGGGAAAATAAGGAATGCTTCATGGTCAAGCTTCCAAACTTTACTGATGTTAATGCATTTAATCAGGAGTTAGTAAAGTTAGAATCTTGGTTCGACAAATTTTTTAAAAAAGAAAGCTAAGGGGAAAAGAAAAATGAAAATTATGGCAGTAAATGCAGGTAGCTCTTCAATTAAATTTCAATTATTAGAGATGCCTCAAGAAGAAGTAATCGCATCTGGCGTTATGGAACGTATCGGATTAGAGGATGGTATTTTTACAATTAAATATGATGGTAAAAAGGAAGAAACTCATCCTGTATTAAAGGACCATGCTGTTGGTGTTGAATTATTATTAAAGTCTTTAATTGAGAAGGGTATTTTAAAGGATTTAAATGAAATCGTTGGCGTTGGACATAGAGTTGTTCAAGGTGGTGAATACTTTAAGGATTCATGCTTAGTTGATGAGACTGTAGTTAATAAGATTGCTGATCTAGCCGACTTAGCTCCATTACATAACCCAGCTCATATCGTTGGTATTAAAGCATTCCAAAAGGCTTTACCTAACGTTCCTCAGGTAGTAGTATTTGATACAGTATTCCATCAAACAATGCCTGAAGAGGCTTATATGTATGCTACACCATATGAATGGTATACAAAGTATGGTATTCGTAAGTATGGTGCTCATGGTACAAGCCATCAATATGTAAGCCAACGCTGTGCTGAATTATTAAATAAGCCTTTAAAGGATACAAAGATTATTGTTTGTCACTTAGGTAATGGTGCTTCATTATGTGCTGTTGAGGGTGGTAAATGTAAGGATACTTCTATGGGCTTAACACCATTAGAGGGTATTCCAATGGGAACTCGTTCTGGTATTCTAGATCCAACTGTTGTTTCTTATATCTGCCAAAAGGAGAATAAGACCGCAGCTGAGGTTGTAAATATTTTAAATAAGAAGTCAGGCTACCTAGGTATGTCTGGTCGTACAAATGATGCTCGTGATGTTACTGCAGGTATGGAAGAGGGCGATCATCGTTGTAAATTAACCTTCGATGTTCAAGCAAAGCGTATCGTTGATTATATCGCTGCATATTATGTATATATGGGTGGCTGTGATGCTATTTGCTTCACTGCTGGTATGGGTGAAAATGTAATTCACTTAAGAAAGAATGTATTAGACCGTTTAGCTGTATTAGGTGTTAAATTAGACGAAGAAAGAAATAATGTTCGTGGTAAGGAACAAGAAATTACAGCAGATGATTCAAAGATTAGGGCTTTCGTAATTCCAACAAACGAAGAGGTTATGATTGCTCGTGACGTTGTTAGAGTAGCTAAGTTAGCTTAATAAATAATAGTGTGACTTTGCTCACACTATTTTTCTACGAGGTAGTGTCAAATAAGTTATGAAAAATTGGTTTACAATGATAGTAAAGATGAAA
>JAHHSV010000017.1 GCA_020025015.1 Anaeroplasmataceae bacterium | reverse complement strand
TTATAAGTCACTCTGAAAGTATTAGTTTATTTAATTTGTGAGGCAAACTCGGGTAGCCACTTAAGGATACAACAAGTAGGTCAGGATTAAAGTCTTGTTTAATTTTTTTAAGTAAATATTCATGTCCATTGTGAAATGGATTGAATTCAGCTATTACACCTGCAATTTTCAAAGCTATCACCTTAAAAAATTATAGCATATTTTTTAAGGTTTTCAAAATGCTAATAGTTTTAATTGTTAGTAAAAAATGGTATAATACCTACAATTAAAGGAGTGATTTTATGAAATGGGATTTAACAAGAATCTATAAAACAAAGGAATTATGGCTAGCTGATGTAAAATCATTAAAGGCTGATGCCATGGCAATAGGAAAATTTCAAGGAAAGCTAAATAATAAGGAAACCTTCAAGGAATTCTTAGTAGCTAATGATAATTTAGATAAGAAGCTTAGCAAGTGCTATACCTATGCAAGCATGAGCTATGATTTAAATCAAAAGGATACTAATAATCAAGAAATGTATGCGACTGTTTTCAGTGCTTATAATGAGGTTGTTAGCTTAACTAGCTTCGTTTCACCTGAATTAATTGAAAATGGTAAAGAAATCGTTGAATCTTGGTTAGATGATAGTACTAAGGAATATACTTATATGATAGATAAGCTGTTTAGAAATGAGGCTCACGTTTTAGATGGTAAAACAGAGGGCTTACTTGCTAATTACAACCAAGCCTTAGGAAGCTTTAATTTATTATATGATCAATTAGCAGTTAGTGATAATCATTCAACAATGGTTACAATAAGTGATGGTAGAACTCTTGAAATTAATGAGTCTAACTTTAGATTATATTTAGAGGAATTAACAAATCAAGATGATAGAAGATTAGTTTTTGAAGCAGTATTCAAATTCTATTTTGAGCATAAATCAACCTTTGCAGGAATTTATAATGGTATTATGCAAAGTGAGCTAGCTGAGGCTAAAACTCGTGGCTACTCTTCAATTTTAGAAAGTCATTTATTTGGTAATAATATTCCAACTGATGTCTTTACAACCTTAATTAAGACAACTAGAGAAAACACTAAGCCAATTAAAAAATATTATCAATTACGTAAAAAATATTTTAATTTAGCTAAGATTCATACTTATGATCGTTTCTTAGCCTTAGCTAAATCTGATTTAAAATTTACCTATGATGAAGCAAAGAATTTATTCTTTGAATCAACTCATAGAATTGGTGGCGATTTTGAAAAGATGAGTCATTTAGTTTTAGAGGATGGTAGAGTTGATGTTATGCCTGGTGATGGTAAGCGTACAGGAGCCTATTCTACAGGCTTATATGAGGAAGGACCATTTATCCTTTTAAATCATAATAATTCTTTAGATAGTGCCTTTACCCTTGCGCATGAGGCAGGTCATTCAATGCATACAATGTTTGCGAATATGGCTCAGCCTTATGTAACTAGCGACTATGTAATTTTCGTTGCTGAAATAGCATCAACCTTTAACGAGTCACTATTACTTGATACTATGATGCAGCATGATTTAGATAAGAATACAAAGATTGCCTTATTACAAAAGTCAATTGATAATATTTTATCAACCTTCTACCGTCAAAGCTTATTTGCCAACTTTGAATATGAGGCCCATAAGCTTGTTGAAGAGGGTAAGCCTGTAACTGATAAATCCTTATCAGATATAATGCGTGCTTTATATTTAGATTATTATGATATCGATTTAAATGAAGAAGAATATAAGGAAATGGTATGGGCATATATTCCTCATTTCTTCCACAGCCCATTCTATGTATATCAATATGCAACAAGCTTTGCTGCTTCATCATTAATCTATGATGCAGTTAAGAATAAGAAGCCAGGTGCATTTGAGGCATATTTAGGCTTATTAAAGTCAGGTGGAAGTAATTATCCAGTTGAATTAGTTAAGAAGGCTGGAGTTGATTTAACAACAAAGGAACCATTTATGACAGTTGTTAAGCGCTTAGAAGAATTAGTAGATGAATTAGAAAAGCTTTTAGCTTAATTAAAGTTAGGGCTTAAATTTTGGAGTGATTAGATGAAAAAATATCAAGAGGTAGAGCGTAGCTTAATAACTACATACCGTAAAAAAATTTGGGCCATGTTTATAAAGGCTATTAAGGAATATAATTTAGTTGAAAAGGATGACCATATCTGTGTATGTATGTCTGGTGGTAAGGATTCCTTCATTATGGCAAAGCTATTTCAAGAATTAGAGCGTCATAGTGATTTTCCTTTTAAGGTAACATACCTAGTTATGGATCCTGGCTATCGTAAGGAAACTCGTGAAAGCATTGAAAATAACTTAAAATTATTAAATATTCCAGCAATTTTTGAAAAAAGTGATATTTTTGATATTGCTGATTATATGGGTGGTAAGCCATGCTTTTTATGTGCAAGAATGCGTAGAGGCTTTTTATATAAAAAGGCTGAAGCCCTAGGCTGCAATAAAATAGCCTTAGGACATCATTTTGATGATGTTATTGAAACAACCTTAATGAGTATGTTTTATAATGGTAAAATTCAAACTATGCCACCTAAGCTATTAAGTGATAATTATAATGGAATGGAATTAATTAGACCTTTATATCAAATTCATGAGCAGGATATTATAAATTGGGCAAAGTTTAATGACCTACATTTTATTAATTGCGCTTGTAAATTCACGGAGAAGGGTAATGAATTTGATTCTAAGAGAGCAGAAATTAAGGAGCTTTGTAAGGTTCTAAAGAAGCAAAACCCTATAATTCCTCATAATATTTTTATGGCTGTTCATCGTTGTAATGTGGATACGATGGTAGGCTATGAAATTGATAGATGCTATCATGATTTTAATCAAGAATTTGAAAGGAAAAAGGCCCTATGTTTGAAAGAGAAATCCCAATAATTGGAGAGGAAGGCTTTGAAAAATTACAAAATAGCCACGTTGCTGTTTTTGGTGTTGGTGGTGTTGGTGGCTTTATTTGCGAAACCTTAGCTAGAGCAGGAATTGGTGAAATTTCCTTATTTGACTTTGATACAGTAGCTGAATCAAATATTAATCGGCAAATTATTGCTACCACTAAAACAATTGGTAGGCTTAAGGTTGATGTATTAGAGGAAAGATTACAGGATATTAACCCAAAGCTTAAGATTCATAAGTATCCTATATTTATTGGTGTTGAAACAATCAATGCAATCAACTTTAGCTTTGATTATGTCTGTGATGCTGTTGATAATGTAACGGCTAAGCTTTTAATTATAGAAAAGGCAAAGGTAAATAATATACCTATTATTTCTTCAATGGGAACTGGAAATAAAATAGATCCATTAAGATTTCAAATAAAGGATATTAATCAAACTAAGGTTTGTCCTTTGGCTAGAGTTATTCGTCTTGAATTGAAAAAACGTAATATCAAGGATGTAAAGGTTTTATATAGTGAAGAGGAGCCTATAAAAAATGGTAGTAGAATCCCATCATCTATTAGCTTTACTCCAAGTATTGCTGGTATTTTAATTGCGAGAGAGGTAATTTTAAAATTAGTTAATAAAAAATAATGAAAAGGCTTTTATTTTTTTGATAAATACGTTATACTATAGATAGAGTTACAGTTCTTTTAAGATATATTAAATTTTGAGGATGGTTTAGTGTGTAGAAGAACTAGCTCTATTTTAATTACATTATAGGCGTGATGAACCTATAATGCTTTAATGAGCAATATCTAGCTTTTTCTAGATAGCTCAAATGACATAGAGTAGTTGTGGTGGGCTACTCTATTTTTTTATACAGATGCTTCATTTGTAAACGCTTTAAATTTATGATATAATAAAAAAACTAGTTATTGTGGGGTGGTTTTATGTTTTTAATAAATATAGTTGACCCGTTGGCAAAATTGTTTGGCGAGTGGTCAGTTTCTATAAGTGTTGGTTCTATTGTATTTAGATTATTTTTAGCTTTAGTATTAAGCTTTTTGATTGGCTTTGAACGTTCATCTAGAAATCATGCAGCAGGTTTACGTACCTATATTTTAGTGACTCTAGGTGCTACGATTGCTATGTTTACAAACCAGTTTATTTTTGAAACCTATGGTAGTGGGGATGGAGCTCGTTTAGGTGCTCAGGTTATTAGTGGTATTGGTTTTTTAGGTGCTGGTACTATTATGATTACATCAAGAAGTCAAATTAGAGGTCTTACAACTGCAGCAGGTCTTTGGGCTTGTGCCTGTACAGGCTTAGCTATAGGTAGTGGCTTTTATACGCTTGCGGTTTGTGCTACTATAGCAATATTGGCTTGCTTTACCTTCCTACAGGTTATTGAAAATTATCTAAAGGATAGAAGCCGAAATTTTACTATTCATGTTGAGCTATATGATCATTCTAATTTTAAGGATTTAATTAATTATATTAGAAGCTTAAAAATGACTGTTCAGCGTGTTGAATCTAACCCAGCTTATGATTCAACTGGCTTAGCCGTTTATACAATTTATTTATCTAATGATAATAAGTATAACTTTAAGGAAATGCTTCATATACCTTTTATTTCTGCAATTAGAGATTTACCATATGTAAATCATGTTGAAGAAATTTCATAAGTAGCTAAAAAGAGGAGAAATCCTCTTTTTTATATGGTATAATCTACAAGGAAAGGGTGATAGGATGGATGGTTTTCTAATTATTGATAAGCCTAGCGGTATGACAAGCCAAACTGTTTGTACGAAAATTAAATATGCCTATAAGCTAAATAAGGTTGGTCATAATGGCACCCTTGATCCAGAAACAACTGGTGTTATGGTTGTTGCCTTAAATAGAGCAACTAAAATGCTTAATTATTTGACTAATGAGGATAAAACCTATGTTACAACTATTGTTTTTGGCTATGATTCAGATACTTTAGATATCTTTGGTGCTATTAAAGAAAATATTGATATGACCGTTAATATGACGGATGTAAATAATGCCTTAGAAATAATTAAAACCTGGGAAACGCAAATTCCTCCAATGGTTAGTGCAATTAAGGTCAATGGTAAAAAGCTAATGGCTTATGAGCGCAGTAAGGAAGAGGTTTTAGTGAAGGAACGTCCAGCTAAAATTTTAGATTTAAAGGTTTTAAGTGATTTGAGGTTGGTTGATAACCATTATGAAATGGATTTATTATTGCATGTAACTAAGGGCTTTTATGTAAGAAGCTTTGCTAGAGATTTAGGTAAGCTTTGTGGTGGTATTGCCATTATGAAAAAGCTAAGAAGAATAAGTGCAGGTAATTTTAAGGAGACTGAAGCTATGCCTTTAGCTGATGTTTTAGATAATTTACCTACTCCTTTAGCTATCGATCAAGTGTTTACCTATCCTAAAATAGAAGCTAATATTAGAATTCTAACCTTTATTAAAAATGGTGTTACAATTTATCCGCATAACTTAACTAAGGATTGTAATTACTTAGATTATTCTAAATTGACAAGATTTTATTTTACCTATGAGGGTAAAAATATTGCAATTTATGAAAAGCAAAATGATATTTTTAGACCGATTTTTATCTTTTAAGGAGCGTCAGGATGAAGGTTGTTTGGATAGAAGGAACAAGATTTCCTAAAATAGATGATGAAATATGCTTAACGATAGGTAATTTTGATGGCTTACATTTAGGTCATCAGGAGCTTATTGATGAAACTAAAAAGTATAAGCCCTTAAAGAGTGCTGTTTTAACCTTTTATCCTCACCCATTTACTGTTTTAAAGGGCTTAAGACCTTATAGACAATTAGCACCAATTGAAAAAAAGGAAGATCTTATTAGTAGCTTTGGTATAGATTATCTATTTATTGTAAAATTTAATGTGGATATTGCTAATATGCGTAAGGAAGAATTTATGCAAAATTTATTAAATCTAGGAGCTAAGAGGATAGTTTGTGGTTATGATTTTACCTTTGCCTTTAAGGCCGAGGGAAGTAAAGCTGATTTATTAAAATATTTTGAGGTCACAGAGATTTCTAAGTATCAAATTGATAATGTTAGGGTTTCAACTACCTATATTAAGGAGCTTTTAAGTATTGGTGATATTGATAAAGCAAATTTAATGCTAAATCGTAAATATTCAATTAAGGGCTTAGTTATTTCTGGCAAACGCCTAGGCAATACTATAGGCTTTCCAACTGCTAATTTAGATTATGGTAATTATTTTTTGCCTAAAAATGGGGTCTATGCCGTTAATGCTAAAATTGATGATAAAAATTACTTAGGTATGGTTAATATTGGCTATAATCCTACGGTTGAATATAGCGAAGAAATTAAGGTTGAGGTAAATATTTTTGAATTCGTGGATGATATCTATGGGAAGACTATTGAAATTGAATTTCTAAAGCGAATTAGATCAGAAAAGAAGTTTGCCTCAATTGATAAATTAAGAAGCCAGCTAGAAGAGGATAGAAGTAAAATCAAAACTTTATATCCTGAGCTTTTATAGGCTAAATGGTATTTTATAGGCTAAATGGTATTTTCATCTTGCAAAGCTAAAAATATATGATACAATGGTTATGTACGAATTTCTTTGTCTACCGATACTCCAACGGTAAACTAGGCTATTCGCGAATATTTTATAATACGGAGGAAAAAGAAATGGCTTTATCACAAGCAACAAAAGCAGAAATTGTAAAGAAGTATGGTAAGAACGCTCAAGATACAGGTTCAACTGAAGTTCAAATCGCTATTTTAACTGCAGAAATCAACCAATTAAATGAGCATTTTGCTGTTCATAAGCATGACTTCCACAGCCGTCGTGGTCTAATGACTAAGGTTGGTCAACGTCGTAGCTTATTAGCTTATTTACAAAAGAAAGATATCGAAGCTTATGCTAATTTAATTGCTTCTTTAGGTTTAAGAAAGTAATTAGGATATCAAAGAGTTAGGTAATTAGAGGGATATCATCCCTCTTTTTATTTTGTATATTTATTCACGTTAATATAAATATGTAAAAAACTATACGATTATAATGTATATATAGTATATTCTATTGAGTGTCTTTTCAAATTGTGCTAAAATTAAGTAGTATGAGTTATAGTTACTATAAAAAAGCTTTATTTGTATTAATGTGTGCATATTAAGCTGGTAAGGAGGAATTATGAGCCTTTCATTTTTTTATATGAGCTTAAATGACATTTTGACCTGGTTTGATGTGGCTGTAAGTATTGCTGTAGTAATTTTTATTTTATTCTTATGGCATTATATTATTTATTTTTTTATAGCTATTAAAAAGGTACAGGTTTTACCTCATCAGGATAAATTTAATAAATTTGGAATTTTAATTCCTGCAAGAAATGAGTCAAATGTCATTTCTAATATTCTTAATAGCTTTAGGGCTATGGATTATCCAAAAGATAAGTTTGATGTTTACGTTATTGTTGAAACAAAAGATGATCCTACAATTGAGATAGTTAAGGAGTTTGGTTTTAATTACATAGTAAGAGGAGATTTAACTAATCGTAGAACTAAGGGCTATGCTCTTGATGATGCTTATCACTATTTAAAGGATAATAATTTGAAATATGATGCCTATATGGTATTCGATGCTGATAATATTATTGAATCTGACTATTTGCAAAAAATGAATGATGTTAAAAATGCAGGATATCAGGTTGCTACTGGCTACAGAAGCTTCACAAATGCTAAGAAGAATTGGGTTTGTGCAACTAGTGCGACTTTATTTAGCTTCATGAATCAATTTACAGCCAGAGGTCGTTCTCATTTATTTGAAAAGGCAACCTTAACAGGTACTGGCTATTACATTGATGCTAATATAGTTGATGATGCTGGTGGCTGGATTTGGAATGGTATGACAGAGGATGTAGAATTAACAACCTATTGCTATTATCATAATATTAGAATGAAATATTATCCCTATGCAAAATATTATGATGAGCAGCCTGAAAAGGTTGGAGTATTACATAAACAGCATATTCGTTGGGTATGGGGCTTTTTAGCCAATAAGGATAAATTTAAGTATTCGGGAAAATTTTATGAGCCAAGGTCTAAATGGACAAAGCGTTTATCAATGTTTGAGTATAAGCTTTCAATAATTCCTTTTATTATTTTATGTGTGACCTTGTCTTTATCTTCTTTTGCCGCTTTAGTTACAGCAATTGCTGCTGTTTTTTTTGAACCAGAAAATGTTAGTGTTATATTCAACCATTTCATAGGACAATTTTTCTCATTATATGCAATTTTCTTCTTTGTAGCTTTATTTACAATTATGATTGATAGAAAAAATTTACATTTTGGCTTTTTTAAATCATTAGTAGTTGCATTAACTTATATGTTTTTCTTTGGAGATTTCTTTTTAGCATTCTTTGATGGATTATTCCATAAAGCTAAAAGAACAACCTGGAAAAAAATTGAGCATACAGGCGATATTACAGATGAAGCAGCAAAGGAGTCCCAAAATGGCTAAATACAACGGAAAAAAAATAAAATACGGAGATACTATTTACTGGGAAGATGAGTTGAATGATGATTTTGAACCCACTAAATTAAAAAGAAATCCAGTACCAGAAAATTATGAGTACGTTACCAAAAGTAAGGTTAAACGTTTTTTCACTAAAATTTTATATTTTGGAATTTGTGGAATCATTATTCCTTTAATTGTTAAATGCTTTGGAGTTAAAGTTAAGTATTTAGATAAGGAAGGATTTAAGGAGTATCGCAAGCATGGTGGCTTTATTTATTCTAATCACACTTCCTTCTTAGATATGATTGATATCCAAACTATTTTTTTAGTTAAAAAAACACGTATAGTTGGTTACACTGATGCCTTAGATATGCCAATAGCTAAGCATATAGTTAAACCACTTGGCTTTATGCCTTTACCTGATACAATAGCTTCATCAAGAGCATTTATGGATGCTTTAAGAAAGTTTACAGACAATCGTGAATCGATAATTATCTATCCGGAGGCACATGTTTGGCCATATTATACTAAAATTAGACCATTCGTCTCTACTTCATTTAAATATCCGGTAAAGCTAGGAAAACCTGCCTTACCTATAACCGCTTGCTATAGAAAATCTAAGATTTCAAAGCATGCTAAAATTACTCTTTATGTTGGTAAACCAGTTTACCCAAAGCCTGATTTATCACTTAAGGAAAATACAGAATATTTACATAGTGAGTGTTATAAGCAAATGGTTGATACCGCAAGTAAATATTCAACATATGAATTTATAAAATACAAAAAGAAAGAAAAGAATGGTGAACAATAATGTGGCATGAAAATTTATATAACATATTAAACATTATCAACAACATTATCCTAATAGCTATTGGTATTCCCTTTTCATTACAATTAATCAATATGCTATTTTTCTGGGTAAAGAAAAAAACTTTTAAAAAGAGTGATAAAAAAGGCCGTGTTGCCTTTATTATTAGTGCTCATAACGAAGAAGATGTTATTTATGATACAGTTAATTTATTATTAACAAAGCAAAATTATCCTCGTGAATTAATGGATGTATATGTTGTTTGTCATAACTGTCAAGATAATACTGAGGCTGAGGTTATTAGAGCTGGTGCTAAGCCTATCGTATACAATGATCCAGATCCTAAAAAGCATATGGTTGCCTATGCTTTAAATTATGGTATTGATTATATTATGAAGTTAGATATTAATTATGATTTTTTAATCAGATTAGATGCTGATAATCATATTAATGATGATTTTACTTCCTTAATGAATGATGCCTTCCAAAGTGGAGTTGAATATGCTAGACCATATGAATCTGCTTTAAATATGACTCAAAATAATTATACCAAGGCTTGTGGCTTATATTATGTCTTTGATTCACGTTTCTCTTCACGTGTAAGAGAAAGATTACATATTGGTGCACACGTAAATGGTCCTGGTATGATGATTAGTATGGAAACATTAAGAAAACGTGGGGGCTATCATTGTACTAGTATAAGTGAGGATGCTGAATTAACAGTTGATTTAATGAACGAAGGCGTTTTTGCTCACTTTGTTGAGGATGCTGTTGTTTATGAGGATCTTCCTGCAACATTAAGTGATACTAATAAACGTAATAGAAGAATTGGTTCTGGCTCAATTCGTTTAATTTTTGGTAAAATTGGTGCTTTATTCTTTAAATTTTTCTATAAGTTTAAAGTTAGCTACATGGAGTATTTTTTAACATATTTCTTTAATATTATTTGCGTAATTTTATGTACTTGGTTACCTGCATTCTATATTTATGACTTAATTTACTTAGGTATGGCTGGTAATGGAATGATTGAGGTTACACTTAATAACTCAGCTTATTATTTAGATGTATTCTATAACACATTAATATTAATCGCTATTTGTTTGACTGTCCTATTTATTTTCTGTGGTTGGTTACAGGCATTTATCTTAATTATGCTTGACTATAAGAAGATGGGCGCAAAGAGAAGAAGAGATTTAGTGAGTGGTATGCTCTTATTTCCATTCTTCTCAGTAGTTTATATTGTTACCTTAACCTTTGGTGTATTTAGCAAGCCTACCTGGGGTAAGGTTACAAGAAATTCGCAATTTTATAAGCAAACTAATGCTGAATAATTTTAAGGCATTCCCTCAGGGAATGCTTTTTGTATGTATGACAGGCATATCATATCACTTGAGTGATAGTCTAAAGAGGCGTATTTGTAGCGAACTCGATAGCAACTCGCAAAGCGTAAACCAGTAATGGAGCTTGAAAAGAAGCGATAGTGAAATCGTGGCCCACGAGCAGGAACTCAAGACAGAAGGCATTCTAGATAGGTAAGTTGACACAACACAATAAAGCCTAAATGACAAACGTAAATCTAGGGTGTAAATTGAGGGGGGGTAAACGAGGAAAACGATATGGCTTATCCCGTGAGATCCTATAGGTGATATAGTAGTAAAAACGAACTATAGGAAGTCAGCAGAGGTCATAGTAGGTAGAAATACTGAAGGACTGAGCAATTTATATGGAAGGTCACAAAAAGGAGAATTATAAAACTTGTTAGATGTGGCTTTTCAGAGAATGAAACGAGATGGTTGGCTAACTGTAGAAAAGGATATATGTATGTAGCACACTCTAAAATTCTACAAAACTCAATAACAAAAGAGCCTTTAGCCAATCCAAATAAAAGGTTAGAACGACGCGGTCTAACCTTTAGTCTAGATTATTATTCAGCTAGAATTTAATTATAAATTGAACCGCCGTATGCCGAACGGTACGTACGGTGGTGTGAGAGGGGAAAAAGTTTACAAAACTTTCCCTCTACTCGATTTAAAATAGTGGTTATTTTGTATAAAATTATGTTTTTTTATGTGAAAAAGCCCCAAAAATCAACTAAAATGCTATAATAATAGGAGAGCAATTTAAAAATTTAATAAAGGAGCAAAGTTTATGAGTTATGTAGAATTTATTAATGTTTGTAAACGTTACAAGTCAGGTAGTGTTGTTATTGAGGCAAATAAAAATATTACGTTTTCAATTGAAGAAGGCGAATTTTGTGTAATAGTTGGTCCATCAGGCGCAGGTAAAACTACACTTTTAAATATCCTTGGGGGTATGGAAAAGGCTGATGAGGGAAAAATTGTTTTAGATGGCAATGATATTGCTAATCTTAATGATAAGGGATTAACAAAGTATCGTCGTTATGATGTTGGCTTTGTATTTCAATTTTATAATTTGATGCCAAATTTAACTGCTTTAGAGAATGTTGAAATTGCTAAGGAGCTTTCTAAGTCACCTTTAGATTCTATGGATGTTTTAAGGGATGTTAATTTAGCTGATCGTGCAAGCCATTTCCCTGCTCAATTGTCTGGTGGTGAGCAGCAGCGTGTATCAATAGCTCGTGCTATTGCTAAGAATAGTAAGGTTTTATTATGTGATGAGCCAACTGGTGCGCTAGATTATGTCACTGGTAAAGCTATTTTAAAGCTATTGCATGATTTATGCCGTGAAAAGAAGAAAACTGTTATAGTTATTACTCATAATCAGGCTTTAACTAAAATGGCTGATCGAGTAATTTTATTAAAAAATGGTGAAGTTACTAAGTGTGAATTAAATCCAAATCCAACTCCAATTGAAGAAATAGAATGGTAATTTTATGAAAGTTTATATTAAGAGTATATTTAAGCTAATTAAGTCTAATTTATCTCGCTTTATAACAATCGTGCTAATTGTTATGCTAGGAGTTGGTTTCTTAGTAGGATTGTTTTCAGTAGCTCCTGATTTAAAGGCAACAGCTAGTAATTTTATTGAGGAGCAAAAAACTAGTGAGGTCTTTTTAAGAAGTAAAACTGGTTTTTTAGATGATGATATTGAATTAATTAAAAATACCTATAGTGAAGAGGGCTTAAAGGAAATTAGAGCTAGCTATGAGGTTGATGAATATGTTAAAGTTGCGGATTCTGAGGAAAGGCTATTAACTAAAGTAGTTTATGAGGATAGTCATGAAAGCCAAGATATTTATAAATTAGTTGAGGGTGAATTTCCTAAGGATTCAACGGAAATAGTAGTAGAGCAGGCTGGAAATTATTTAAAGGCCCCTGAAATCGGTACTAAGTTAATCGTTAATGATAAGGAATATACTGTTTCAGGTATCGTATATAACCCTTGGTATTTAATGAAGGAAAGATATAATTCAGATCAGCTTCAGGCTGCGCTTGATATGGTTATTTATTTACCTATTACGGAAAAGTATCCAACAGATTACAAGCATCAAAAGCATTTATATACTAATGTTTATTGCTATTTTGGCCTTGAAGGAAATGCTTTTTCTGATTCCATTAAAAATAAGACTGATGAATTAGTTAAGCTAATGGATAATAAGGAAAAAGAGGATGAATTTATTGCTTCTAATAAAAAAGGAATGGAAACAGTCATCAAGGACCAAATGGCAATTAAAATGCTAGAAGGCTTGGTTCCAAAGGAGGAAGTACCTTTAGTTGAGGGTAAATACTATCGTGGTGAGAAGGTTTTTGCAACCTTTGACTATGATACAATTGCTAGTACAATAGATACTATGCCAGCCCTTAAGCAACAGCTTACGGATGCAATTGATAAATTTAATGCCGAAACTGAATTTGACCTAATGACCTTTAATCGTCTAGATAATTTAAGCATGAAGCTATTTGATATGTATGTCCAAAAGATATCAGATATAGCATTAGTCTTCCCAATTTTCTTCTTTATTATTACATCATTAGTAACCTTAACATCTTTACGTAGGTTAATTTATGAGGAAAGAAGTACTATTGGTACATTAAGAGGCTTAGGCTTCAGTCGTTTTAAGGTTTCTGTAAGATATTTAGTATACGGTGTTTTAGCCGCTTCCTTAGGTAGCTTACTTGGTATAGCTTTAGGTATAGCCTTGATTCCTAAGGTAATTTATGAGGCGTATAAGACAACCTGTCATTTACAGCCATTAATCATTACCTATAACGCATTATTTATCTCAATTGCGGTATTAGTAATGATAGCATTAATTATTTTAGTTATTGTTTTAACTCTAAGAAGCTCTTTAAAGGAAACTCCAGCTTCCTTATTAGTGCCTAAGGCTCCACCTGCTGGAAAGCGTATCTTATTAGAAAAAATTAAGTTTATTTGGAATCACCTAAGCTTTAAATATAAATCAACCATCAGAAATATGATTCGTTATAAGCGAAATTTATTAATGATGCTAATAGGTGTTGGTGGTTGTGCTTCGCTTGTTTTAGTCGCCTTTGGTTTAAAGAATTCAATTGATGCAATCGGTGTTCGTCAATTTAATGATTTAGTAACCTATGATATGCTTATTAAGACAAGTGACCCTAGTATGGCAATAGAGGATGAAAAGATAACTGATTCCTATAGTATATATTATGATGAGTTTACAAAAGATGATTATTTAGTAAAGGTCTTAGTTGGTGATGATAATTTAAATAACTACGTTAACTTCCATGATCGTGGACAGCATAAATTTACCTTTACAGGCTCTGATTTTGTAATTTCTGAGCAAATTGCAAGAGGATTTAATTTAAATATTGGTGATACTGTTACTTATAAATACCATGTGCTTGAAGCCTTCCCAACTGAAGAGGAGGGTAAAACAGAAACTCGTTTGGTTGATAAGGAGCTAAATTTAACTATTACTAATATTTGTGAAAACTATGTTGATAATTACTATTTTATAGGTAGAGACAATATAGAGGATGCTAACACCCTAAAGGCTAACTATTTAATATGTAACACCTTAAAACTAGATGCAGCCGAGGAGCAAGCCCTAGGTGAAAGATTATTGAAGCTTGATCAAATTGAAGCAGTTCAGTTTACAAGTGCAGTATCAAGTGCCTATGAAACCCTTGTTAATAATATGAATTTAATTTGTGCAGTTGTAATTATGTTTGCTGCAATTTTAGCTTTAGTTGTAATATTTAATTTAATGAATATTAATATAAGTGAGCGTGAACGTGAAATCGCAACCCTTAAGGTCTTAGGCTATAATACAAATGAGGTTCATGGCTATATAAGTCGAGAGACATTCATTTTAACATTATTAGGAATTGGCGTTGGTATTGGTGTTGGTTATGGATTGCATCAATTTATAGCGATGGTTATTGATACAACTGGTATTTTTGCAGGTCGTTATATTTTATGGCAAAGCTATGTCTATACAATTCTAATAACCTTAGGCTTTGCGATAGTAGTAGATTTATGCTTTATTCCACATTACAAGCGTATTTCAATGGTTGAATCATTAAAGGCTATTGAATAATTACTTGACAAATATCTATATTTTTAATATCATTATAGTGCAATGAAAAGAAGAGTAGATTTAGTTAATTATTTTAGAGAGGATATGCGTGGTGAAAATATCTATATTACTAAATTAAAGGTAGTCTTGGAGCATTATAGATGAACTTGAGTAGTTTATAACGTTTGCCGCGTTAAGGTTTTGAGTGCTAGTTTTATTACTAGAACTAAGGTGGTACCACGAATATATTCGCCCTTGGATTTTCCAAGGGCTTTTTTTATTGAGGTATATATGGAGTTAATTGGTAAAAGAATTAAAATTAGAGATTTGAGTTTTAATGATTTAGATGATTATTATGCGTATGCTAGTGATCAGGATGTTGCTAGATTAGCAGGCTTCAAGCCAATTTCTAATTTAGAAACAGCAAAAATTAAATTAACAGGCTTAATATTTAATAATGAAACTTATGCCATTTGTCTTAATAATAGGCTCATTGGTACAATTAATTTATACCATGATGGAATAAGAAAGATTCGTAACATTTTTACGATTGGTATAAGCTTAGGTAAAAAATATTGGCATTTAGGCTATGGCAGTGAAGCAATAAGACTCATTGTTTGTTATGCATTTAAAGAAATGGGAGCACAGTACTTAGAAATTAGGCATGAAATTAATAATTTACAAAGTAAAAAAATGATTGAAAAATTAGGCTTTACTTATGATGGTACATTATTAAATTATGCTTACGATTATAAAAAGGAGCTTTATAGTATTTGTTTATATTCATTAAGTAAGAAAAAATTTATGGAGAAAATTTATTTATGGGAAAATTGTTAGATACTAAATATGATCATCTAAAGGTTGAAGAAAATAAGTATGATTTCTGGTTAGATGGTGGCTTTTTTGAAGCTGGCGATAACTCTAAGCAACCTTTTTCAATTGTTTTACCCCCACCTAATGTAACTGGTAAATTACACCTAGGTCATGCTTGGGATACTTCAATTGCAGATATGATTGTAAGAAGAAAAAGAATGCAAGGCTATGATACCTTATGGTTACCTGGTATGGATCATGCTGGTATTGCAACACAAGCTAAGGTTGATGCAAAGCTAAAGGAACAAGGCATTAGCCGTTATGATATTGGTAGAGAGGCTTTCTTAAAGGAGGCTTGGAGCTGGAAGGGTGAATATGCAAATCATATTCATGCTCAGTGGAAGGCTTTAGGCTTATCATTAGATTATTCTAAGGAAAGATTTACCTTAGATGAAGGAATGAGTAAGGCTGTAAATTATGTCTTTATTGAATTATACAAAAAAGGTTATATTTACCAAGGCGAAAGAATTATCAATTGGGACTGTGAGGCTCGTACTGCTTTATCTAATATTGAGGTTGAGCATCAGGATGATGAGGGTGCTTTCTACTATATTAACTATCCAATTGTTGGAACAGATAAGTATTTAACAATTGCGACAACAAGACCTGAAACTATGTTTGCCGATCAAGCCTTAATGGTTCATCCTGAGGATGAAAGATTTAAGGAATTTATTGGCGCAAAGGTAAGAATTCCTGGTACTGATACTATTATTCCAGTTATTGCTGATGAATATGTTGATCGTGAGTTTGGTACAGGTGTCGTAAAGGTTACTCCTGCCCATGATCCTAATGACTTTGAGGTTGGTAAGCGTCATAATTTACCTATGCCATTATGTATGAACGATGATGGTACTATGAATGAAATGGCAGGTAAGTATGCTGGTATGGATCGTTTTGCTTGTCGTGAGGCTTTAATTAAGGATTTAACTATGACTCATGAGTTTGTAAAAGCAGAAAAGATGATTCATAGCGTAGGTCATAGTGAACGTACTGGTGTTGTTGTTGAACCTCGTTTATCTAAGCAATGGTTTGTTAAGATGGATGTTTTAGCTCAACAGGTTTTAGACAATAAGGAATATCAATTTGTACCTGAAAGATATCGTCATGTTTTAGAGCGTTGGTTAGAAAATATTCAAGATTGGTGCATTAGCCGTCAATTATGGTGGGGTCATCGTATTCCTGCTTGGTATAAGGGTGATGAGGTAAAGGTTCAGGTTGAAAATCCAGGCGAGGGCTGGAAGCAAGATGAGGATGTTCTTGATACATGGTTTAGTAGTGCTTTATGGCCATTTGCGACTATGGGCTTCCCTGAAAAGACTCCATTATTAGAAAGATATTACCCAACTAATGTTTTAGTTACTGGCTATGATATTATTTTCTTCTGGGTATCTAGAATGCTATTTGAGGGTATTGAATTTACTCATGAGGCTCCATTTAAGGATATTTTAATTCATGGTTTAATTCGTGATTCTCAAGGTAGAAAGATGAGTAAATCCTTAGGAAATGGTGTTGATCCTTTTGATGTTATTGAGAAATACGGCTGTGATGCCCTACGTTATTTCTTAAATACAAATAGTGCTCCAGGCTTAGACTTACGTTATGATGAAACTAAGGTTGAATCAAGCTGGAATTATTTAAATAAGATTTGGAATATTAGTCGTTATGTAATGATTAATTTAACTGATGATATTAAGCCTATTAATTTTAAGGATTTAAATAGTCCTGCTAAGTATATTTTAACTAAGCTAAATCAGGTTATTGCTGATGTAGATCAAAATTATGATAAGTATGAATTTGGTGAAGCAGCAAGAACCTTATATAATTTTGTTTGGAATGATTTTGCCTCTTGGTATGTTGAGCTTTCTAAGGTAGATTTACAAGGTGATGATGAAATCGCTAAGGATAATGCAAGAAGCGTATTGTATTACGTATTAATGGCAATTATTAAGCTATTACATCCAATGATCCCATTCATTACTGAAGAAATTTATCAATTATTACCACATAATGAAAAATCAATTATGATTTCAAAGTGGCCTCAAGTAAATCCTGAATTTAATGATCTTAAGGCTTTAAATGAGGTTGAGGATTTAATTAGCTTAATTACTATGGTTAGAAACCAAAAGGCTGAAGCTAATAAGGCTCCTTCAACTCCAATTACCTTAAAGCTTGTGTTTAAGCAAGAGAAATTAAAGGAAGGCTTTAAGGATTTAGATGCCTTTATTAAACGCTTTACTAAGGCAACAACTGTTGATTATTTAATGGAATTTAGTGCTGATGGCTATTTAGTAAACGTTATGGAAAATATAACTGCTTTTATCCCTCAATCAGATTTAGTTGATTTAGCAGAGGTTAAGAAGCAATTAGAGGATGATAAGGCTCGTTTGGAAAATGAATTAAAGCGTAGTAGAAATATGCTATCAAATGAAAACTTCTTAGCAAAGGCAAAGCCTGAAAAGGTTGAGGCTGAAAAAGAGAAGCTTGCTAAATATGAAGAGCAATATAATGAGGTTTTAAAGCATTTAGCAGCAATGTAATAAATTGAAGGAAGGTAAAATCTTCCTTTTTCTTTTTAAAAAATCGTAGTTTATGTCTATATATATAACGGTGATAATGTGAATATAAAGGATATAAATTTAAATGATAGGCCTAGAGAAAAAATGCTTTTAAAGGGTAAGGATAGCCTAGGTGATAATGAGTTATTAGCAATTATTATTGAAAGCGGAACAAAAAAGCTAAGTGCAATCGAGCTTGCTAATCTAATTCTTGCTAAATATCCTATCGAGGAATTGATTAATTTAACCTATGAGGAGCTTATTGAATTTCCGGGTATTAAAAGGGCTAAGGCTTCTAAGATTCTTGCCTCCTTTGAGCTTGCTAAAAGAGCTGTAAGGGTAGATTTAGATAAAATACAAATAATAAATGCCAAAAGTGTCTTTGAAATAGTTAAGGAGGATATAATATATCTTAAGCATGAGCGTTTGTTTTTATTGTTAGTTGATAGTAAATGTCGGCTAATAAAGAAAATAATCTTAGCTGATGGTGATGTAGCAAAGGTTAATTTAGATTATTTGAAGATAATTGAGATGTTTTTACGTTATAAGGCCTATGGCTTATTTATAGTTCATAATCATCCAAGTGGGGATGTAAGTCCATCAGAGGGTGATAAAAGAGCGACATTAGATTTAAAAAGAAGCCTTGATAGCCTAGGAATAAATCTAGTTGACCATATAATCGTTAGTAGTACTAAATATTTTTCGTTTTTAGAAAATAATTTATTGCTAGATTATCTATAATTGTTAGTCTAATTATTTGTAATTTTAAGGCAATTATTTTATAATAGCGACTGAAGGTGATAAAATGAAATTTGTTAATGAAATTTATGAGGGTTTAGCCTACGTTGGTGTTAACGATAGAAAGACTACTCTTTTTGAAAAATATATTCCTATTAGTAATGGTGTAAGCTACAATTCTTATTTATTTTTAGACGATAAGACTTGTTTAATGGATACAGTTGAATTTGATTTTACACGTGAATTTTTAGCAAATATTAAGGATGCCCTAGCAGGAAGAAACTTAGATTATTTAGTTGTTCAGCATATGGAGCCTGATCATTGTGCAGCAATTGAAGAGGTTTTATTAAGATATCCAGATCTAACAATTGTAAGTAATCTAGCAGTATTTAAGATGCTAGGTCAATTTTTTGGCTTTGAAATTAAAAATAAGCTAGTTGTGAAGGAAAATGATACCTTAGATCTTGGAAAGCATATGCTTAAGTTTATTTTGGCGCCATTTGTTCATTGGCCTGAGGTAATGTTTACCTATGAGGCTACAACTGGTACCTTATTTACAGCTGATGCCTTTGGTTCATTTGGAGCATTATCAGGTAATTTATTCTATGATGAGGTAAATGAGCCTAATTATTTAAATGAAGCAAGACGCTACTATACTAATATTGTTGGTAAGTATGGTCAAAATGTTTTAAATGCTTTCAAAAAGCTAGAGGGCCTAGAGCTAAATTATTTATGTCCACTTCATGGCTATTTATGGCGTAATGATTTTAGTGCTATTTTAAATATGTATAAAAAACTAGCAAGCTATGAGGCAATTGATAAGGAAGTAGTATTAATTTATGCATCTATGTATGGTAATACAGAAGAAGCAGCTAATATTTTAGCAAATATGCTTGCTAAAAAGGGCTTAAAAAATATTAAGGCTTATGATGTATCATTAACAGATAAGACTTATTTAATTAGTGAAATCTTTAGAGTAAGCCACGTTGTATTTTTAGCTCCAACCTATAATAATGCAATGTATCCTAATTTAAATTCCTTATTAGTGCAAATGGAAAACTTAAATGTTTCTAATAAAACCTTTGCGATAGTAGAAAATGGCACCTGGTGCGCAACGTGTGGTAAAATTTTAGCTTCTTATTTAGAAAATTTAAGGAATAGTATTATTTTAGAGTCTAAGGTAACTATTAAATCAAGCTTAAGTGATAGTAATATAGATGAATTAGATACTTTAGCTGAAGCGCTTAAGGCATCAATCGAAGAATAAGACAAATAAAAAAAGACCTCGAGGGTCTTTTTTTATTTTAAAGAAATTATTCTTCAACAATAGCACTAACTGGACAAGCTGCTTCACAAGCTCCACAGTCGATACATACGCTAGGATCAATAATTGATTGAGTATCTCCTTCAGAAATTGCTTCTACAGGACATTCAGCGATACAAGCACCACATTGAATACAACTATCTGTAACTTTTCTTGGCATAATTAGTTTCCTCCTTGTCTAAACTATCTAAATTATAACATCTAAAAAAAATAATGTCTATAATTTTTCGGTTTTTTTGAGTGTTTTATGTTGCATAGGCCGGAAAAATATGATAAAATTTTAAATTAGCTTTTGCTAACTAATTTAAAATTATTAAATTAAAGAACTAAAATAAGTTCATTATTGAATTTATTGTCTTGTTGAACTTGTTTTTTTGATTTTTTATTGAAATTTTGGCAAAAATTTAGTATCATATCCCTAGAGTTTAAAGAGGAGTGATTTTAATGATCGTTTGGTGGGGTGCTCTGGTTATAGCTATCGTCGCATTATTAGTCGGTGCTGCAACAGGATACTTTTTAGCAAGATTTTTCTTCCAAAGATATTTAAAGAAAAATCCACCTATAAATGAAAATATGGTTCGAGCTATGATGAGCCAAATGGGACGTAAGCCTTCTGAAAAGCAAGTAAGAGCTGTAATGCGTTCTATGGAAGAAAATAAATAGTTCAAAATAAATAAGGGTTAGCGCTTTTGCTAATCTTTTTTATTAATTTTAGGAGGTTATTATGAGTTATGAAATTTTAAAGCCTAATTTAAATAGAAGAATCAAAGGCGTTCTATTTGATATGGATGGCTTGCTTTTAGATACAGAAAGATTATATGTAAATAATTGGATAAAGGCATCTAAGGAGTTTGGTTACCTAATGACCTTTCAGGAAACCCTAGGTCTTCGTAGCCTTAATTTTAAGGAAAGACAACTATATTTAGAAAAGCTTAAGGGTAAGGGTATTCAGGATGAGCCAATTAGATTAAGAATGGATGCTTTAACCGATGAATATATTAGTAATAACGGGCCTGATATTAAAAAAGGAGCGATTGAGCTTTTAGATTATCTTAATAAGAATAATATAAAGTGTGCAATAACCTCATCATCATCTCCTTTTAGAATTGAACGTAATTTAAAATTGGCTGGCTTAACTGGTAGATTTCAAGCCCTTTGTAGTGGCTATCAGGTGAAAAATAGTAAACCATACCCTGATATCTATATTTATGGGGCTGAATCTTTAGGCTTAGATCCAAGTGAATGTCTAGCCTTAGAGGATTCACCAAATGGTCTTGAATCAGCTGCTAGAGCAGGAGCTCTACCTATTATGATTCCTGATTTAGACGGGCCTAAGGATAGAGATTTAGATTTATCGTATGCGGTTGCTAGTAGCTTAGATGAAGTAATTAAAATAATAGAAGCATTAAACAAAGAGGATTAATAAAATGGCCTACACTTTATTAAAACAATTTAGTACTAATGATATTAAGGGTATATTATTTGACTTAGATGGAGTAATTTTAGATACAGAAAAGCTTTATTCTAGATTTTGGCAGGAGGCTCTTAAGGCTTATGGCTATAATATAAGCTTAGAAGATGTTGCAGGCCTACGTAGCTTAAATAAGAACTTAGCAACAGAATATTTAGAAAAGCTACTAAGTACTAAGATAAATTATGATGAAATCCATGCCTTAAGGGTTAAGCTTATGGAAGAATGGATTGATAAAAATGGAGTTGAAGCAAAACCTGGTATTAATGAGCTTTTAGATTATCTCAAGGGAAACAATATTGCCTATGCAATTACAACCTCATCTCCACAGGATAGAATTAAAAAGTATTTAGAAAAGGTTAATTTATATGATAGATTTAATTTAATTTTTTCAGTCAAAGAGGTTAAAAGGGGTAAGCCTTATCCTGATATTTATTTGTATGGAGCAAAAATGCTAAAATTAGAGCCTAATGAGTGCTTAGCTATAGAGGATTCAGAAAATGGTATTTTATCGGCCTTTAGAGCAAATGCAATTTCTATCTTAATTCCAGATCAGGATAAGCCTACAAATTTAGCTTTAAATTCCTCATACGTCTTAGCTGATAGCTTAAATGATGTTATTAAATTGTTAAAAAATAGCGATTACCAAAAGCGGTAATCGCTATTTCTATTTTTAGTCTTGTTTTTGTTTTTTCTTTTTAAAGCAGTTTTCGGTACCATTAATTAAGCGTTTATAATTTTTAACATGCTTTAATAGAATAATTACACCCATAAATGAATAAACTATGCAGGTGATTAAATCAGGCTTTCCTAGAAAAAAATTAACTGCAGGATTCATCCCTACTCCATATAAAACCCAGGTTGTTATCATAACTGTTAGCATTGCAGCAGTAGAAGCTAGGGAAACATAGCCAAGTAAAAGAGTAACTAGGGCAAATGATACAAGGCATAACACACCAGCTAAAGGAGTTAGAGCAAGAACTACACCTAAGGATGTAGCAACTGCCTTTCCACCCTTAAAGCCTAAATAGCATGAAAACACATGTCCTAATATGGCTGCAAATCCATAAAATACATAATTTATTGGCGAAGTCCAAATGTTAAGTGGCTCTAAAACATATCTAATTAGAAGAATTATTAGCATTCCCTTAAATACATCTAATAAGAATACCAAGGCACCAACCTTTTTACCAAGAATTCGAATGGCATTAGTTGATCCTATATTTTTAGACCCATGCTCTCTAATATCAGTTTTTTTAATACTACGTCCTATAACTATACCAAAGGGAATAGATCCTATTAAATAAGAAATTACGAGTAATAAGATTGCGATTAAAATATCGCCTGCGTTAATAGCTGAAAAAATCATAGAAATTCCTCCCCATTCAATTATAACATTATTAGAATTTTATCCAATAGTAATTTTAACTTTAATAAAATAATTTCTGAAATAGAACTTTTAGTTTATTGAGTGTTTTAGTGTTTTGTGTTATCATTATTAATGATTATTATAAAAGTTTGGTGATTATATGGAAAATAAAACTTATGGAGATAGTTCGATAACTATACTTGAGGGTCTTGAGGCAGTTAGAAAAAGACCTGGTATGTATATCGGCTCTACTGATGATAGAGGCTTGCATCATCTAGTTTGGGAAATTATCGATAATTCAATCGATGAGGCTCTATCAGGCTATGGTGATGAAATTACAGTTATTATAGGTAATGATACTTCGATTACTGTAATGGATGCTGGTCGTGGTGTACCTTGTGGTAAGCACGCTAGTGGAAAAAATACAATGGAAGTAATTTACACTATTTTACATGCTGGTGGTAAATTCGGTGATGGTGGCTACAAAACATCAGGCGGTCTACACGGTGTAGGTGGTGCAGTTGTTAACGCCCTATCTACTAGAATGGAAGTAACCAGCTATAGAGAAGGTAAAATTCATCATATTGTATTTGAAAATGGTGGAAAAATTATTCATCCAGTTGAAATATTGGGCGACACAAAAAAGACAGGTACAACAGTTAAGTTTATGCCTGATCCACAAATCTTTTCAACAACCCTATTTGATTATGATAAGATTAAAGAGCGTATTAAGGAAAATGCGTATTTAATTAAAAACTTAAAAATGAATATCATTGATAAGCGTACAAATAAAAAGGAAACCTTCCAATTTGAACGTGGTATTAGTGAATATGTTGAATCAATTGATGCTAACAAGCATCCAATTCATAAGGTTTGCTTCTTTGAGCAAGCTATTGATAAAATTGAAGTCGAAGTTGCAATGCAGTTTGTTGACATGTATGATGAAAAGATCATTTCCTTTGTTAACAATGTTCATACTAGAGATGGTGGTACGCATGAGCAAGGCTTCAAGATGGCTTTAACTAGAGCCTTCAATGATTTTGGTAGAAAGTTTAATTTATTAAAGGAAAAGGATCCTAACCTAGAGGGTAGTGACCTACGTAGCGGTTTAACTGCAATTATTTCCGTAAGAGTTGATGAGTCTGTTTTGGAGTTTGAAGGACAAACAAAGGGTAAGCTAGGTACACCTTTAGCAAGACAGGTAGTAGACCAGGTAACCTATGATAAATTAACTGATTATTTAACTAATAATAAGGATTTAGCAGAAAAGATTATTGGTAAAGCAATTGTTGAATATAATGCTAGAGCGGCTGCTAGAAAGGCAAGAACTCAAGCTCGATTAGATAAAAAGCAAAAGAATGAAATAAATTTATCAGGTAAATTATCACCAGCTGGTGAGCGTAATCGTGAAATTAATGAATTATTCCTAGTAGAGGGTGATTCAGCCGGTGGTAGTGCTAAAAAGGGTCGTGACCGTCGTTTCCAAGCCATTTTACCTTTACGTGGTAAGATTTTAAATATTGAAAAAACTGGTGAGGATAATGCCTTAAAGAACCAAGAAATTGCCACAATGATTTATACAATTGGTGCTGACTATGGTGATTCATTTGACATTAAGAAGTGTAATTATAAAAAGATAATAATTATGACCGATGCCGATGATGATGGTGCCCATATTCAGGTTTTACTTTTAACATTCTTCTTTAGATATATGCGTCCTTTAATTGAGGATGGTCGTGTTTATGTGGCTTTACCACCATTATTTAAGATTGTAAAGCGTGGTAAAAAGGAAGAAACAATTTACGCCTGGACTAATGAGGAAAAGGAAGAAATCCTAAAGCATGCTCCAGCTAATACAATTGTTCAGCGCTACAAAGGTCTTGGTGAGATGAATGCTGACCAGCTTTGGGATACAACAATGAATCCTGAAACTCGTAATTTAATTCGTGTTACTATTGATGATTTAAGTGATGCTGAAAAGCAAATTGATACATTAATGGGTGATGATGCGGCTCGTAGACGTAATTGGCTTGAGTCAAATGTATCATTTACTTTAGAGGATGAAGAGGGGGAATAGCGATGAGTGTAAAGAAGAAATTAGATATTTTTGCTAATGAGCATTTTGAGCTAATGAACCTTGAGGATGCTGTTGGTGATCGTTTTGGTAGATATTCAAAATATATTATTCAAGAGCGTGCTATTCCGGATATTAGAGATGGCTTAAAGCCAGTTCAGCGTCGTATTTTATATGCAATGAACTCCCTAGGTATAACAAGTAGGTCAACATATAAAAAATCTGCTAAAATTTGTGGTGAGGTTATGGGTAAGTACCACCCACATGGTGACTCTTCGATTTACGAAGCAATGGTTCGTATGAGTCAGGATTGGAAAATGGGTGTATTACTAATTGATATGCATGGTAATAATGGTAGTATCGATGGTGATGGACCAGCTGCTATGCGTTATACTGAGGCGCGTTTAAGTAAAAATGCAGAGTATTTAATGCGTGACATTGATAAAAATACTGTGCCATTTATTCCAAACTTTGATGAGGAGGAAATGGAGCCAACTGTTTTACCAGCTAAGTTCCCTAATTTATTAGTTAATGGTGCTTCTGGTATTTCATCTGGTTATGCAACTAATATTCCACCTCACAATTTAAATGAGGTTATTAATGCAACAATTGCCTTAATTAATAATCCTAATTTATCGATTGATGAATTATTGAAAATTATTCCTGGTCCTGATTTCCCAACTGGTGGTATTTGTGAGGATTTAGAAGGAATTAGAGAGGCCTTTTTAAGTGGTAATGGTAAGGTAATTGTAAGAAGTAAATATAGAATTGAGCAAATCAATAAGGATCAAATTAGAATTGTAATTTATGAGATTCCTTATGATACTAACAAGGCATCAATAGTTGAAAAAATCGAGGGTTTAAGATTAGCTAACAAAATTCCTGATGTTCAGGAGGTTCGTGATGAGTCTGACCGTGAGGGCTTACGTATTGCGATTGATTTAAAAAAGGATGCTAATGAGCATGCAATTTTAAAGTATTTATTTAAGAATACTGATTTACAGGTAAATTATAAATATAATATGGTATCTATTTGTAATCGAAGACCAATGTGCTTAGGTGTAATTCCTATTTTAAAGGCTTATATTGATCATCAAAAGGAAGTAGTTACTAATAGAACTAACTTTGATTTACAAAAGGCTCAAAAGCGTCTTCATATAGTTGAAGGTTTAATCAAGATGGTTGATATTCTTGACGAGGTAATAAAGACTATTAGAGCAAGTAAAAATAGAGCAGATTCTAAGGCTAATATTATGAATAATTTTGGCTTTACTGATTTACAGGCTGAGGCTATTATTACAATGCAATTATATAGATTATCATCTACTGATATTTTAGAGCTTCAAAATGAAAAGCAAGAGCTTGAAGAAAATATTTTACTATATAATAAGATTTTAGGTAGTGAAAAAGAGCTTCTAAAGGTTATTAAGAAGGAGCTTGAGGAAATTAATAAAACTATTATTATGCCTCGTAAAACTGAAATCAAAGAGGATGTTACTGATTTAACAGTTGATGAAACTGATTTAGTAGCGAAAGAGCAGGTTATTACAACAATTAGTCGTGGTGGCTATATTAAGCGTGTTAACCTAAAGTCATACAATGCGTCTAAAAATAATTATTTAAAGGAAAATGATAGTACGTTATTCTTAGATGAATGTAGTACTCTAGACACCTTATTAATGTTTACAAGCCTAGGTAATTACATTTATTTACCTGTATTTAAGATTCCTGAATGTAAAATGAAGGATGCTGGTATATTTATTAACAGCTTAGTTCAAATTGATCCTAAGGAACAAATTATTAGCTGCTATCCTATTGAGTCCTTTGATGCTGATAAGACAATTCTTTTAATTACAGATAAGGGTAATATTAAGCAGCTAATGCTAAAGAACTTTGTTGTAAGCCGTTATACTAAGGCTATTAGAGCTATGAAATTAGCTAAGGATGAGCTTTTAGTTTCAACTGATATTACCGATAATATGCTAGAAATATTAGTAGTAACTAAATATGCTGAAGGCTTGCGCTTTAGAGCATCTGAGGTAATGCTAAGAGATACAATGCAGGCTGGTGGTGTTAAGTCAATTAGCTTAAAGCCTAAGGATTGTGTTGTTAGTGCCGTTTATACTAATAAAACAGAGGATGTTTTATTACTTACATCAAAGGGTCAAATTAAGCGTATTGCCGTTGATTCTATTCCTTTAACTAGAAGAAGCAGAACAGGTAATCCATTAATTAAGATGGTAAAGACTAATCCACATATTGTGGTTGATGCTAAAACATTAACACCCAACCAATATAAGGAAAATGTTAAGATAGAGGTAGGCTATCGCAATGGCTCTGATGAAATTGAGGCCTTTGGTTTAAAATACAATGTTAGTGAAACTGGTAAATCCTACTTAAATGAGGATTTTGATACACCAATGTCTTTAACAGTAGCTAAGCCTATGAATGCCGATTCATTCGTAAGTGGTGAATATTTAATTGAACCAGATAGTAACTTATTTTCAAGCGATATAACAACAGAAACTCCGTTAAGAGCAACTAAGCCTAGTCATAACATTTTGACTGATTTAGATAAGATTCTTGAGGATGCTAAGGATATTGATTTTAAAACCAAGGATAGACCAGAGCTTCATATAGCCAAGGAAAAGCATAGCTTATTTGATGAAGATTTAGCTGAAGAAAGTAAGGATTTAAAAATTAAAACTAAAATTTTAGAATAGGTGATTAGCATGAAAGATAAAAAATTTATTTTAAAGCTTGTTGTATTAGCATTAATTTTTGTGTTTTCTATATATGAGATTACTATATTGAGTATTGATTTAGCTACCTATAATATTGAATGTGATAAATCAATGCCTTCATTAATTAGTGGTTTAGTATTATTTTCGCTTATTTTAGCCATAACTATAAGCATAATTGCTTATTTAGTTTACAAAAAATATCAAAAGAAATACTATGTATTAAAAAAGTAAGGAATTATCCTTAAAATAATGTAGCCTTTCTCACTTTTAGAGAAAGGCTATATTTTTTATAGATTAATAGCTTAAAAAATGTTAAAATAAACTAAACATTATAAGGAGTGATACCTGTGGAAAAGAAAACAAGATATATATGGTATGTTATCGCAATTGCCTGTTTAATTCTTTTTAGTTTAATTTTAATTGCTTCAATAATTACAGTTGGTGAGCGTTTACGCCAAATAAGCTGGATTGTTGAGATGATATTTTATATTTTAGTGGTAATAGTTGTCTTCTTTGGCATTATTAATCCAATTAGAATCATTGTTAGTAGCCCATCCTTAGCTATTGCAACATCATTAGATGAAAGAGATGCAAGAGTTTATTCTATCTATAAGCAGGTTGCTAAAAATATAGTTAAGAATAATGATCTACCTGCTGAAAGCCAAAATTTATTAACAAATTACCATGGTAAGGATGAATTGTTATTAAATTTACAAATGGTTTTTGAGGCTAATGTGAAAAAACAATTGAACCATATTATTATAAATCATTCTAAAACAGTAATGATTTCAACAGCAATTTGCCAAAGTGCAAGATTCGATATGATAACTGTTTTTACAGTTAATTTACAAATGATTAAGTCATTAGTTCAAAAGTGTGGCTTTAGACCTACAGCTAAAAATTTATCAAAGCTAACAGTTAATGTGTTTTCAACGGCTTTAATTGCTGAAGGACTTGAAAATATGCGTCTTGAGGATATTGTTCCCCAATCATCATTAAATGTAATTAGTGAAATACCACTAATTAAACCAGTTTTATCATCTGTTATGCAAGGTATAACTAATGCTTTAATGACAATTAGAATCGGTTGCGTAACTAGACGTTATTTATATAGTGATGGTAACGTTGTAACGAAAGAAGAAATTCGTAAGGCAGCCTTAAAGGAGGCCTTAGTAATTTTACCTATGGTTATTGCTGATACGATTACTTTCTTCCCTAAAAAGGTTGTAAAATTCTTCTCAGGTCGCAGTAAGACAGTAGATGAACAAGAAAGCTATTAAAAAAGTTTTTTTAAGAAAAAAGCAATTGACATATATTTAAATTGCCGTTATAATAGAACCTGACTTTGGGATTTACCCCTCAAAATGGGTTGTTAAAAATAAAACAAGCTC